>NZ_JBJDNB010000022.1:11940-114918 GCF_044900445.1 Pseudomonas sp. NPDC089407 | reverse complement strand
CTTTGCTTCGCAAAGCCCGGAAGCTGGGGTATCAAGTGGTGGCTGCCTGAGTGCTTAAAAAACAGTGGGTTGCATTTTGTTTGATGAGAGCTGGCTTGCCGGCGATAGGGCCAGTGCCGGCTACATCAATGAATGATCAATACACATCCCGCCGATACCGCCCATCCTCGATCAACTGCTGCACAGCGGCTTCACCCAGCATGCCATTGAGCGCTGCATCCACCCCCGCAGCCATCCCTTGCAGGCTCCCGCAGACATACACACAGGCGCCGTCCGCCACCCAGCGTTTGAACTCTTCAGCCTGCTGCAGCAACACATCCTGCACATACACCTTCTCGGCCTGATCCCGCGAAAATGCCAGGTCCAGGCGTGCCAGGTCGCCGCTGTCCAGCCAGGCCTGCAGCTCGTCACCACACAGCAGGTCATGCGCCCGGTTACGCTCGCCGAACAGCAGCCAGTTACGCTGCTCACCGCCATTCACCCGCGCCCGGATCAGGCTACGCAGGCCGGCCAGGCCGGTGCCGTTGCCGATCAGAATCATCGGTGCGGCACTTTCCGGCAGGTGGAAGCCGCTGTTGCGGCGCAGGCGCAGGCTCAGCGTGCCGTTCAACGGCAGGTGCTCGGTCAGCCAGCCGGAGCCCAGGCCGAGGTTGCCATCGGTATGGCGTTCCTGGCGCACGATCAACTCCAGCACACCATCACTGGCAATCGAGGCAATGGAGTATTCGCGGCTGCCGATCGGCACCAATGCATCGACCAGCGCTTGCGGCTGCAAGCCGATCAGGTGATCGCGACGGGTCGGCAACTGGCGGCCAGCCAGGGCCTGGGCAAGGGTTTCGCTCAGGCCATTCACCTGTACCTGGGCAGCGGCGTCCAGTGCCATGCCGTTGAGGAACGCGTCGATCCGTGGCTGCCCATTGAGCGGCAGGATCTCCACCAGGTCGCCGGGCTCCCAGCTGGCCGGCGCTTGCGGCTGCAGGCCCAGCAGGTACACCGGCTGGCCCTGGCTGCCGGGGTTGAGCAGCTGGCGGCTTACCAGCGACCAGTTGCCGAAGCTGGGCGGCTGCCAGGCGGCCACGGGCTGGGCACCGGTCAGTTGCGCCAGTTCCTGCTGCCACTGCTGCAAGGCAGCCTGGTCGGCGTTGTCCACTTCCACCGGGCTGAACGCGCTGCTGGCACCGCGCTCGCCCAGCCATGCCTGCAGGCGACGTGCGAAGCCGCAGAAATGCGGGTACTGGCGGTCGCCGAGGGCGAGCAGCGCGTAGTTGAGGTTGTTCAGCGCCCACGGTTGACCGAGCACCTTGCGCTCGAAACCTCGGGCGCTGTCGGGCGCCTCGCCGTCGCCGAAGGTGCTGACCACGAACAGCGCACGGCGGGCCTGGCGCAGGTCGTCTTCACCCAGCTCGGCCAGCGCGCGTACCTGCACCGGCAGGCCGGCGGCCTGCAGTTGGCCGGCGCTCTGCCAGGCCAGTTGCTCGGCAAAGCCGCTCTGGCTGGCAAAGCCGATTAGCCAGCTGTCGCCGCTGCCACCATTGCTGGCAACGTTGCCACGGGCGGCACGCACCTGGCGCTTCTTGCGGCGGCGGTCGAGGTACAGCAGCCAGCCGGTGACAAAGAACAGTGGCATGGTCAGGCTGGCGATGGTGACGATGATACGCCCCGGCAGGCCGAAGTATTCGCCGACGTGCAGGGCGTAGACGCTCTGCAGCAACTGGGCCTTGAAAGACTTGTCGGTGTAGCGGTCGTGGCTTTTCACCTGGCCGGTGGCCGGGTCCAGCACCAGGGTATTGAAGGCGCGTGGGTGGTCGGCGTTATCGAGCAGGTAGAACAGGTTGGCCGGCTGGCCCCCAACCGGTGGCAGGCGCAGGTTATAGGCGGCAAGGCCAGGGCCGGCGGCGTCCTTGAGGTTGGCCCAGATGGCGTCGTAGTCGACCACCAGTGGCGGGGCGTTCTTGTCGACCTTCTGCGGGCCGTGACGGCCACGGCCTTCGCCGCGCTTCTGTTGCTGGCCAGCTGCCGGTGCGTCTGCCAGCAGCTTGTTCAGGCCTTCACGGTACCACTCGTAAGACCAGAACAGCCCGGTCAGAGCAAACAACAGGTAGAACAGCAGGCACCAGGTACCGGCCACGGCGTGCAGGTCCCAGTTGAAGGCGCGGCCTTTCTTGGCCCAGTCGAAGGTCAGCCAGGTGCGCCAGTCCAGCGCCTTGCGCGGCCAGCGCAGGTACAGGCCGGAGAGGCAGAAGAACACCAGCATCAGGGTGCAGGCTCCGGTGATCTGCCGGCCGGTATCACCCATGGCCAGGAAACGGTGCAGGGTGAGCATGAGGTTGAAGAAGCCTTGCCCGGCCGCTTCGCCCTTCAGCTCGCCGGTATACGGGTCGGCATAGCGCAGCTGGCCGCGGCGCTCGCCCGGTGGCGGCGTGAAGAAGATGCGTGCGGCGTTGCCTTCGCGTACGTCCACCCACAGCATCGACACCTTGTCGTGCTGCTGGGCTTCGACCCGCTGGACCAGTTCGGCCGGTGGCAGCACGCCTTCGGCGCGTACTTCGACCTTGAGCACATCGGCATTGAATGCGCGTAGCAGTTCTTCCTGGAACGAGTACAGCGCCCCGGTAATGCCCATCAAGGCCAGCACCAGGCCAGCGGTGATGCCAAAGAACCAGTGCAATTGGAACAGCGTCTTCTTCACCACGTCTCTCACCTTGAATTGCTGCCGCTACCTGCGCGGCGTGCATTATGCCTTGATACGCAAAAGCCCCGCTCAATGAACGGGGCAGGGGTGGGTGTCTTTTAGTGGTTGCCTGCACTGGCCTCTTCGCGGCTAAAGCCGCTCCTACAAAGACCGCGCAGTTCTCGAACCTTGCGCAATCTTTGTAGGAGCGGCTTTAACCGCGAAAGGGCCGGCACAGGCGCAGCCCATTCAACAGATCAACCCCGTCCCGCCATCAGAAGTGCACGCTGGTGGTCAGCAGTGCCGTCCGCCCGGCCGCCTGGTTGGCGAAGTGGGTGGAGAAGGCCTTGTCGTAGTACACCTCATTGGTCAGGTTCTGCACGTTCAGCTGCAGGTCGACGTTCTTGGTCAGCTTGTAGGCGGCCATGGCGTCGTAGCGCACATAGCTGTCGACCACAGTGGTGTTGGCCACGCTGCCGTAAACCTCATCCACATAGAACGCACCGCCACCGATGGTCAACTTCGGCGTAATGGAGTAGGTGGTCCACAGGCTGGCGCTGTTGTTCGGGGTGTTTGGCAGCTGGTTGCCGTCGTTGGCCTTGCCCAGCGGGCCGCCGTCGATCTGGCGCGCTTGCATGTAGGTGTAGCCGGCAAACACTTGCCACTTGTCGGTGATCTTGCCGCTGGCCGACAGTTCGATACCTTGTACGCGGGTTTCGCCGACGTTTTCGTAGCTGGTGGTATCCACCTGGACGCGTGCGTTTTCCTTCTCGGTGCGGAACAGCGCCGCTGTCAGCGACAGGCGCTGGTCAAGCAGGTCCCACTTGGTGCCGATTTCGTAGTTGGTGGTTTCTTCCGGCTCCATGTCGCTGCTCAACAGGTTGCCGGAGCGGTCGGTGGTATTGCCCAGCGGGTTGGCTTCCATACCTTCGCCCAGCATCGCACCTGGCGGGGTGGCGGAGGTGGCGTAGGAGACGTAGATGCTGCCGTTGTCTGCGGGCTTCCATACCAGGCCCAACTGGCCGGTGACGAACTCGCTGGTGTCCTTGCCTTTAGAAGCTACGCCTTTGGCGTTGACCACGGTGGCGCCAGAGGCGTCGTAGGTACGGTATTGGGTGTCGAAGTGGTCGTAGCGCAGGCCCATGTTCAGCAGCCACTCAGGCGACAGTTCGAGGGTGTCGAACACGTAGAGGGCGCGGGTGTTGCTCTTGGTGTCGGTACCGGCGTAGTTGCGGGCAATGCTGCCGTTCCACGGGTCATCCGGGTTCGGGTTGCTCAGCGAGGTGCAGTTGTAGCCGCTGTTGGCGCCGATCAGGCTTGGGTTGCAGCCGGTCGAACCCAGGCCGGTGTTGGTGTCCACGGTGTAGCTGGAACGCTTGCTCTCTTCACGGCTCAGCTCGATACCGGTAGAGAAGCTGTTCTTCAGGCCGCCGACGTAGAACTCGCCAAACAGGTCGGTCTGGTTGGTGGTGGTGGCGGTGTTGCCAACACGGGTGTTGGCACGGCGCCAGACGCTGCCGTTGTTGACGTTGCCCTTGCTGTCGTCAGGCTGGGTCAGGATGTAATCCTGCATGCTGTTGCCGTGACGCAGGGTGTTCTTGATGGTCAGCGCGTCGGTCAGGTCGTGCTCGATGGCAAAAGTGGCGATGTCCACGCGGCTCTTGCGGAAGTCGCGACCGGTCAGGCCGTAGAAGTTGTCGCTGTCGCCACCGTCGTACGGCTTGCTCGGGTGCGCCGAGGTACGGCCGCCGCTGCCATTGGTCGGGAGGGTGTACGGAATGCCCGAGTCCGGCAGGTCGTCGCTTTCCAGGTGGTAGTAGTCGAGGTTGACGCGGGTCGGCGTACCCAGGCCGAAGGCCAGCGACGGGGCGATACCCCAACGGTCGTAGTTGACTTTGTCGCGGCCGGCGACGTTGCTTTCGTGGGTCATCAGGTTCAGGCGGCCTGCAACGGTATCGCTGAACTGGTAGTTGCCGTCGAACGTGTAGCGCTGGGTCTGGTCGCTGCCCCAGGTCCAGGCGCCGTCCAGCGAGTTGCCCAGGTGGGCGCGCTTGCTGACCAGGTTGATGGTACCGCCGGCCGCACCACGGCCGCCGATGGCCGAGTTCGGGCCCTTGGCCACTTCCACCGACTCGATGGCGAAGATTTCGCGGGTTTGCGCGCCAGTGTCACGCACGCCGTCCAGGTAGGTGTCGCCCTGGGCGTCGAAGCCACGGATGAACGGGCGGTCGCCTTGCGGGTTGCCACCTTCACCGGCACCAAAGGTGATGCCGGGCACGGTGCGCAGGGCATCCTGAAGGGTCAGGGCGTTGGTGTCCTTGATCACCTGCTGCGGGATCACGGTGACCGAGCGCGGGGTGTCCACCAGCGGTGCGGTGTACTTCTGCGAGGCGGCCTTCTCGACCTTGTAATCGGTGCTGGCTTGTTCAGCCTTGCCGTTGACGCTGGTAGCGTCGAGGGTGATTGCGCTGTTGGGGGCCGGGTCGGCGGCGTAAACCGACGAGGCACTCAGGGCGACACCGATGGCAGACACGATCAGGCGTGGTGAGCTCACTGCAGATGGTACGTACTGGCGCATTGCTTAGGACCTTCCCCAAGGTATTGAGGCGGCGGATACTAATGTAAGCAATTGTGACTCACAATTGAGAGCCGTTACCATTCGTGAAAAATTTACAATCTTTACAATTTACCTTTACGGTTTCACACAGCTGAAACGTCTTAAGCGGCGAATGGGGCTTGTGCCACGCAAAAAGGAATCAATATCATTGGCGCCTTAACATTTCCTAACGGTGCTGCCGCCATGCTGCTTCACATCCCAGGCCTGTTCGATGCTGATGAACTGGCCCGTATCCGCAAGGCACTGAAGCAGGCCGATTGGGCCGATGGCAAGGTCACGGCCGGCTACCAGTCGGCCAAGGCCAAGCACAACCTGCAGTTGCCGGAGGGCCACGCGCTGGCCAAGGAAATCGGCAGCGCGCTCATCGACCGCCTGTGGAAAACCCCGCGCTTCATGTCGGCAGCGTTACCGCACAAGGTGTTCCCGCCGCTGATCAACTGCTACCGCGAGGGCGGCAACTTCGGCTTCCACATCGACAACGCCCTGCGCCAGCCCAAGGGCAGCCCGGAGCGGGTGCGCACCGACCTGTCTTCCACGCTGTTCCTCAGCGACCCGGACAGCTACGACGGCGGCGAACTGGTGATCCAGGACACTTACGGCGTGCAGCAGGTAAAACTGGCGGCCGGTGACCTGGTGCTGTACCCCGGCACCAGCCTGCACAAGGTCAACCCGGTGACCCGGGGCCAGCGCTATGCCGCGTTCTTCTGGACCCAGAGCCTGGTGCGCGAAGACAGCCAGCGGGCGCTGCTGTTCGAAATGGACAACGCCATCCAGCAACTGACCGCCGATGTGCCGGAGCACCCTTCGTTGCTGCAGCTGACCGGCACTTACCACAACTTGCTGCGCCGCTGGGCTGAGGTCTGAGCCGTGTCCTATCAGTTGCGACGTGAAGAAGTGGTGGATGTGGCCGGTTTGCAGGCGATGCTCGACGAAAGCCCTGGCAAGGCTGCGCAGGCGATCCTGGCTGCGGCGGGGCAGGGCGTGGTCGAGGCCCAGTTGCTGCTGGGGCAGATCCTGCTCGACGGCCGCGGTATCGAAGAGGATGCCAGTGTTGCCCGGCGCTGGTTCGGTATTGCCGCCCAGGGTGGCAGTGCCATGGCGCACAACATGCTCGGGCGCTGCCTGGAGCATGGCTGGGGGGGTGAGGTAAGCCTGTCGCAGGCTGCCGTGCACTATGCCCGTGCGGCCGATGCCGGGCTGGACTGGGGCCTGTACAACCTCGGCAACCTGCTGGCCACCGGGCGTGGGGTGCCGGCCAACCAGGCGCAGGCGCTGATGTGTTACGAGCAGGCGGCGCAGTTAGGCCATGCCAAGTCGATGAACCTGTACGGGCGTTACCTGGAGCAAGGGATCGCCACGGCGCCCAGCCCGGTGCGGGCGGTGCGCTGGTATCGGCGTTCGGCCGAAGCGGGGGATTTTCGCGGTATGTTCAGCCTGGCGCTGGTGCTGGTCGAGCGCGGGCAGCTGGCGGAGGCTGGGCAGTGGCTGGAGCAGGCGCGGGTCGAGGGGAACATGAACTTCCTGCGCGCGGCGCTGGTGACCTTGCAGGGGGCGGGGCCGGTATTGATGGCGTTTGCCGGGCGCTATGCCGAAGAGATCGAACGGCGCGGGGAGTGAGGTTGCCTGTGCAGGCCCTATCGCCGGCAAGCCAGCTCCCACAAGTTCACCACAGGTTTCGAAAACGACGCCGTACCTGTGGGAGCTGGCTTGCCGGCGATAGGGCCGGTGCAGGGAAGCACAAATGAAAACGGGGCCTTGCGGCCCCGTTCTGCATTACAGGTAGTAAGCCTTCAGCGGCGGGAAGCCGTTGAATTCCACCGCGCTGTAGCTGGTGGTGTAGGCGCCGGTCGACAGCCAGTACAGGCGGTCACCGATGGCCAGGTTCAGCGGCAGGCCGTACTTGTAGTTTTCGTACATGATGTCGGCGCTGTCGCAGGTCGGGCCGGCGATGACCACTTCTTCGGCCTCGCCTTTCTTCTCGGTCCAGATCGGGAACTTGATGGCTTCGTCCATGGTTTCGATCAGGCCGGAGAACTTGCCCACATCGGTGTAGATCCAGCGCTCGACGGCGGTGCGCGATTTGCGCGCGACCAGCACCACTTCGCTGACCAGGATACCGGCGTTGGCGATCAGCGAACGGCCTGGCTCGAGGATGATTTCCGGTAGCTCGTCACCGAAATCTTCCTTCAGGAAGCGGATGATCTCTTCGGCGTAGGTTTCCAGGCTGTTGGTACGGGTGATGTAGTTGGCCGGGAAGCCGCCACCCATGTTGATCAGCTTGAGTTCGATGCCGTCTTCTTCCTTCAGGCGCTCGAAGATCACCTTGACCTTGGCGATGGCCGCATCCCACACGCTGATGTCGCGCTGTTGCGAACCAACGTGGAAGGAAATGCCGTAAGGCACCAGGCCCAGGTCGCGGGCGAGGATCAGCAGGTCCATGGCCATGTCGGTCTGGCAGCCGAATTTACGGGACAGTGGCCAGTCGGCAGTGGTCGAACCTTCGGTCAGGATACGCACATAGACTTTCGAGCCCGGGGCGGCCTTGGCGATGTTGCGCAGGTCGGCTTCGGAGTCGGTGGCATACAGGCGCACGCCCTTCTCGTAGAAGTAGCGGATGTCCTTGGATTTCTTGATGGTGTTGCCGTAGCTGATGCGGTCGGCGCTGACGCCACGGTCCATCACCTTGTCCAGCTCGTAGATCGAGGCGATATCGAAGCTCGAACCTTTCTCTTTCAGCAGGTCGATGATCTCGACGGCCGGGTTGGCCTTGACCGCGTAGTACACCTTGGCGAATTCGAAACCGGCGCGCAGGTCGTCATACGCCTGGCTGATCATCTGGGTGTCGATGAGTACGAACGGGGTTTCCTGCTTGTCGGCGAACGCCTTCATTTTCTGGAAGGTGTCACGCGCGAAATAGTCTTCGACCTGGATCGACATGCTCAGGGACTCCATGGGCAAACAAAAAGATTAAGTGGCTGCAAACTGAACGTCCTCCGTATCCCCACTTTGGTTCGCCTACTCAGTACTTGAGCCGGATGGATCGTTTCCAGCATGGACGTTCGGCGCGCACTTTAGGGCGTGAAGAATGCAGAATCAACAGGCAATCCGGGCGCGATCGGCGTGGATCGACGACCCGCCATTTGAATAACCGACTCGTGTGACCGGCTGATGTTCCCCGCAATGTTTCAAGCGTAAAAAATTGTGGAATAGACCCTGTTGGCCTCTTCGCGGGTGAACCCGCTCCCACAGGCTTTTCGCTCTCCCTGTAGGAGCGGGTTCACCCGCGAAGGGGCCAGAGGTGTTCATATTTATGGCCACAATTTTCTAGTACCCCCGTACAGGAAATGACGCATAAATTTTTTGTTACCGACTGGCGGATTTGCCGGTTTTGATGAGAAACATTACTATTCGCACCCTTATCTGCCTCCCTGATGACCCCGACCGTGTCCGGACCCAAAGGCTTCCTCGACCACTACCATGAGCTGATCGGCACCTGGACGCGCAAATTGCGCAGTCGTCAGCAGGCCGAGGACCTCACGCACGATGCTTTTGTCCGGGTACTGGAAAACCCGCGCGAGCAGGTCGAGCAGCCGCGCGCGTACCTGCACCAGACTGCGCGCAACATTGCCGTGGACGGTTTCCGCCGCGAGGACCGGCGCCAGGCGCTAGAACTGGAAGCCTTCGGCGCGGGCGCGGCCGGCAGCGGCGACCCGGAGGCCTACGTACACGCCTTGGAACTGGCCGACAGCGTCGAGCGGGCGCTGGCCGAGCTGCCACTCAATTGCCGGCAGGTGTTCATCTGGCAGAAGCTCGAAGGCCTGACCCAGGCCGAGATCGCCGAGCGCATGGGGTTGAGCAAGAACATGGTCGAAAAGTATATGATCCGCACGCTCCGGCACCTGCGTGAGCAGCTGGATGTGTCGGCATGACGAGTCAGGAGACCCTTTCGATGAAACAGCACGGTACCGAGACCGTCCGCGAGCAGGCGGCCGCATGGTTCGTCCGCGTGCAGGATGCGCCCAAGGATGCCGGGCTGCAGAAACAGTTGCGGGCCTGGTTGGCCAGCGACGAGCGCCACCGCGAGGAATACGCGCATCTTTGCCGCGTGTGGCAGGCCGCCGACTTCATTCCACGCCAGCGCCTGGAGGCCCTGTGCCAGCCAGACCCGGTACAGCAGTTGCCACGCAGGCGTTTGCTGCGTCAGGCGCTGGCCGCCAGTGTGGCGGTGATGGCGCTGGGCCTGGGCTGGGGGGGCTGGCACTACCAGCAACTGAACCACCAGGGCAGCTTGCACACCGCGTTTAACGAGCGCCGCCAGGTCGAACTGCCAGATGGTTCACACCTAGAACTCAATGGCAGTACGCAATTGGAGGTCGATTTCAGTGCCGGGCAACGGCATATCCGCCTGAATGCCGGTGAAGTGATGTTCAGCGTCGCCCATGACAGCAACAGGCCTTTCGTGGTCGATACTGCCCAAGGCAGCGTCACCGTCACCGGCACCCGCTTCGATGTGCGCCTGGGCCCGGCCAGCACCCGGGTGGCGGTGGAGCAGGGCTCTGTGCGCGTACAGGGCCAGGGGGCTTCGCTGGCGCAACTCACGGCCGGGCAGGGTTCGCATATAGATGCGCAAGGCCTGGTCGCCGCACCCTATGCGGTCAACGCCGGTGCAGTCACCGCCTGGCGTCAGGGCAAGCTGGTGTTCGACAACGCGACCCTCGCCGAAGTCGTGGCCGAAGCCTCACGCTACCGCAGCCAGCCGTTGCGGGTTGCCCCAGGCAAGGTTGCCCAACTGCGCCTGTCCAGCACCTTCAACACCGACGACACCGACGCCCTGCTGCGCGCCTTGCCGAGCATCCTGCCGGTGGCCATCAAGGCCCATGAAGACGGCTCTCGCGAAATAATTGCGAAATAGATTCAGGTTTTTTTCCGCTCGTTCGTCTTCCTCGCCAGCTGCAACTGCCAAGCATTTCCATTTGCACGCGGTTGGCGTTTATTCCGCATTCCAGGATGTTTCGACGACGTGAACAACAACAAGTCCCTCCCACGCTTCCGCGCCCTGGCGCTGGCCCTGGCGGTCAGTGCCGCGGCCGTCAACAGCCAGGCCGCGCAGGCCGCCAGCACCCTCCAGATCCAGGCTCAGCCGTTGGCATCGGCGTTGAACCAGCTTGGCCAGCAGACCAACCTGCAGCTGTTCTTCAGCCCCGAGTTGGTGGCTGGCAAGCAGGCCCCGGCGGTATCGGGCCAGATGGCGCCCGAGCAGGCGCTGCAGCACCTACTGCAAGGCAGCGGCCTGACCTACGAGATGTCCCAGGACACCGTGGTGATCAAGCCGGCCCAGGCCGATGGCACGCTCACCACCGGCAGCCTGGAGCTGGCGCCCACCGACATAAAGGTGGTCGGCGACTGGCTGGGTGATGCCCAGCAGAGCGTGGTGCAGAACCACCCCGGCGCGCGTACCGTGGTACGTCGTGAGGCCATGGTGGAGAAGGGCGCAATGAACGTGCGCGATGTGCTGCGCGGCATTCCGGGCGTGCAGGTGCAGGACTCCAATGGCACCGGTGGCAGCGACCTGTCACTGAACGTTGGCGTGCGTGGCCTGACCTCGCGCCTGTCGCCGCGCTCTACGGTGCTGATCGACGGCATCCCCGCCGCCTTCGCGCCGTATGGCCAGCCGCAGCTGTCGATGGCGCCGATTTCCTCGGGCAACCTCGACAGCATCGACGTGGTGCGTGGCGCAGGCTCTGTGCGCTATGGCCCGCAGAACGTCGGTGGGGTGATCAACTTCGTTACCCGGGCAATCCCGGAGAAAGCCTCGGCGGAACTCTCCACCACCCTGGAAACCTCCCAGCGTGGCGGCTGGAAGCACACCGAGTCGGCCTTCGTTGGCGGCACGGCAGACAACGGCATGGGCGTCGCGCTGCTGTACACCGGGGTGAACGGCAACGGCTACCGTGCAAGCAACAACGGTAACGACATCGACGACGTTATCCTCAAGACCCACTGGGCGCCGACCGATGTCGACGAGTTCTGGCTCAACTTCCACTACTACGACGGCCGTGCCGACATGCCGGGTGGTCTGACCCAGGCCCAGTACGACAGCAACCCGTACCAGTCGCTGCGTGACTACGACTATTTCGCTGGTCGGCGCAAGGACGTGTCGTTCAAGTGGCAACGGCAGCTCGACGATGCCACCCAGTTCGAAGTGCTGACCTACTACACCGACAGTTTCCGCGGCAGCGCCATTGCTGCGCGTGACATGAAGACCCTGTCGTCGTACCCGCGCAACTACCACACCTTTGCCATCGAGCCACGCCTGTCGCGAATCTTCTTCGCCGGCCCGACCACCCAGGAAGTCAGCGTCGGTTACCGCTACCTGAAGGAAGCGATGCGCGAACAGTCGACCCGCCTGGCGCTGATTGACAATGTGCCAACGCCCACTCCGACCTCCGATGGCCACGTGTTCCAGGACCGCAGTGGCGGCACCGAGGCCAGCGCTTATTACATCGACGACAAGATCGACGTCGGCAACTGGACCATTACCCCGGGCATTCGCTTCGAGCACATCAACACCGACTGGCGCGACCGCCCGGTGCTGGATGCCAACAACCGCCCGGTGCCGGAGAAAAACCGCAGCATCACCAGCAACGAGCCGCTGCCAGCGCTTAGCGTGATGTATCACATCTCCGACGCCTGGAAGGTGTTCGCCAACTACGAGACCTCGTTCGGCAGCCTGCAGTACTTCCAGCTGGGCCAGGGCGGTACTGGCAACAGTACGGCCAATGGCCTGGAGCCGGAAAAGGCCAAGACCTATGAAATCGGTACGCGTTATGACGATGGCGGTTTTGCTGGCGAGCTGACCGCGTTCTACATCGACTTCGATGACGAACTGCAGTACATCAGCAACGACGTCGGCTGGACCAACCTCGGCGCGACCAAGCACCAGGGTATAGAGGCCTCGGTGCGTTATGACCTGGCTGGGCTGGACCCGCGCCTGGACGGGCTGTCGGTGAGCGGTGGCTACACCTATACCCGCGCAACCTATGAAGGGGACATTCCGGGCTTCAAGGGCCGTGACCTGCCGTTCTACTCACGCCAGGTGGCCACTGCCGGGGTGCGTTACGCGGTCAACCGCTGGACCTGGAACCTGGACGCCTACGCCCAATCCAAGCAGCGTGCGCCGGGGACCGGGATCAATGCCGATGGCAGCTTCAATGGTGACTACATCACCGAGCCGAGTGCGGATGGGCAGTATGGCGATATTCCGGGTTATGTCACCTGGCATGCCCGTGGCGGGTATGAGTTCGGCGCAGACATGTCCAACCTGAAGCTGGCGGCGGGGGTGAAGAACCTGTTCGACAAGCAGTACTTCACCCGCTCCA
The DNA here is from genome assembly GCF_044900445.1 of Pseudomonas sp. NPDC089407. Lineage (NCBI taxonomy): Bacteria > Pseudomonadati > Pseudomonadota > Gammaproteobacteria > Pseudomonadales > Pseudomonadaceae > Pseudomonas > Pseudomonas sp. NPDC089407. Next base: position 102,251 of record NZ_JBJDNB010000022.1, on the reverse strand, counting down.
GCGACAACAATGCCGGGATCTATGTGGGAGAGCCGCGGACCTTTTATGTGCAGGCTAGTGTAGGGTTCTGAGCCGAGATCGCAGGGGCTGCTTTGCGCCCCATCGCCGGCAAGCCAGCTCCCACAAGTATTGCACAGGCCCGGAAGCTGATGCGGTATCTGTGGGAGCTGGCTTGCCGGCGATGGGGTGCAGAGCACCCCCAGCAATTACGAAACCACCGCCTCAGCCGGCGAGACAATGCTGGTCTTGGCCCCACGTGAACGCCCCGAGCTCAGGTACGCGGCAATCGACTCCTGCGTCACCTCGCCCAGGAACACCTGCTCGGCATCCAGCACCGGCAACCACGCGCGGTTGAACTCGTACATGCGCGACAGCAGGATGCGCAAGTGCTCATCGTGCGAAGCCGTGGCATTGAACTGGCGCAGGAAATCGCCACACGTCCCTTGCTGGCGATGCATATCACGCCGGCGTACATAACCCAGCGCCTTGTTCTGCGCATCAGTCACCACCACGTAGCGGCGGTCGTGCTCGTCGAGCAGTTCCAGCGCATCGCTCACCGGCGTCTCCGGGCTTACCGCCGGAGCATTGTCTGCGGCATCTTCGGCGCGTACCAGCAGCAGGCGCTTGAGGGTGCTGTCCTGGCCAACGAAGTTGCTCACAAACTCATCCGCCGGGTGCGCCAGCAAGGTATCCGGGTGGTCCAGCTGCAGCAGCTTGCCAGCACGGAAGATGGCAATCTTGTCGCCCAGCTTGATCGCCTCGTCGATGTCGTGGCTGACCATGATCACGGTCTTGTTCAGCGCCCGCTGCATCTCGAAAAACTCGTTCTGGATCATCTCGCGGTTGATCGGGTCGACCGCACCAAACGGCTCGTCCATCAACAGCACCGGCGCTTCTGCGGCCAAGGCGCGAATCACGCCGATACGCTGCTGCTGGCCACCGGACAGCTCGCGCGGGTAGCGCTGCAGGTACTGCTTGGGCTCCAGCTTGATCATGTGCATCAGCTCGCGGGCACGCTCGTGGCATTTCTGCTTGTCCCAGCCGAGCAGGCGCGGCACCACGGTGATGTTTTCCTCGATGGTCATGTTGGGGAACAGGCCGATCTGCTGGATCACGTAGCCGATGTGCCGGCGCAAGGTCACTTCGTCCAGGCCGGTGGTGTCTTCGCCATTGATGAAAACCTGGCCGGAGGTCGGCGCGATCAGGCGGTTGATCATTTTCAGCGTGGTGCTCTTGCCGCAGCCCGAAGGGCCGAGGAACACGCAGATTTCCCCTTCGTTGACGGTGAGGCTTACCGAGTCGACGGCTTTGACGTCCTTGCCGTTGACGTTGAAGGTTTTGCTGAGGTTCTTCAGTTCGATCATGAGCGCAGTCCTTCTGGAGTCAGGGCACGTTGCAGGGTTTGCAGCAGCAGGTCGGCGATGATCGCCAGCAGGCTGACCAGTACGGCGCCGACCAGCAGCATCGACATGTCGCTGCGGCTGATGGAGGTAAGAATCAGCACGCCAAGGCCGCCGGCGCCGATGGTGGCAGCAATGGTCATGACGCCGATGTTCATCACCACGGCGGTGCGCACGCCGGCGAGGATCACCGGCACGGCGATGGGCAGCTCGACCATGCGCAGGCGCTGGCCAAAGGTCATGCCGATGCCGCGTGCGGCTTCACGGATGCCAGGCTCGACATTGGTCAGGGCCAGGTAGGTGTTGCGCATGATCGGCAGCAGCGAATACAAAAACACTGCGGTAATCGCCGGCAACGGGCCAAGCCCTTGGCCGAACTTCGAGTAGAACGGCAGCAACAGGCCGAACAGGGCAATCGAGGGGATGGTCAGCAGCACCGTGGCACTGGCCTGCAGCGGGCCGGCGAGCGCCGGGAAGCGAGTCATGAGGATGCCCAGCGGCACCCCGACCAGAATCGCCAGGCCCACGGCCACGCCAACCAGCATGATGTGCTGCCAGGTCAGTTGCAGCACCTGGGCCCAGTCCAGGTGGTTGAAGGTATCGATCAGGTTCATGGCTGGCCCTCGCTGTTCAATGGGTGCTCACGCAAGAAGGCGGCGGCCACGGCGGTCGGGTTCTGGTGCTCGACATCGACCTTGGCGTTGAGCTGGCGCATGGTTTCGTCGTCCAGCTGTTCGGCCAGCGGCTCGAGCAGGCCGGCCAGTTGCGGGTTGGCGTCGAGCACGGCTTTGCGTACCACCGGCGCTGCGGTGTAGTCGGGGAAGTAGTGCTTGTCGTCTTCCAGCAGCTTGAGGTTGAACGCACTCAGGCGGCCGTCGGTGGTGTACACCAGGCCGGCGAACACCTGGTTGTTGCGCATGGCGGTGTAGACCAGCCCGCCATCCATCTGGCGGATATTGCGCCGGTCCAGCGGCAGCTTGTACATCTCGCGCAGGCCGACCAGGCCGTCGGGGCGGTTGGCGAACTCGGTGTCCAGCGCCACCAGGTGGGTGCGCTGGTTTTCGTCACGCAGTACCTGGTTGAGGTCGCTGATGGTGTTGATCTGCGGGTAGGCCTCGGCCACCTGCTTGGGCAAGCCCAGCGCGTAGGTATTGCTGAACTTCGACGGGGTCAGCCAGATCAGGTCTTTTTTCGCATCCAGCGCCTTCACCCGGGCGAAGGTGGCTTCGGCATTGGGCATGCGCTCGTCGATGTGGTTGTACGACACCAGCGACACGCCGGTGTATTCCCACATCAGGTCGAGCTGGCCGGTTTCCTGGGCCTGGCGCGCGATGTTGCTGCCAAGGCCGGTGGTGACGCGCACATCGAAGCCGTTGGCACGCAAATATTGCGCAGTGATTTCGGCGAGCACGGTCTGTTCGGTAAATACCCGGGCGCCGATGCGCACCAGCGGTTTTTCCGCTGCCTGGGCGAATCCTGCGAACAGCAGGGCCGCGCCCAGCAGCAAGGCGATTCTCTTCTTCATACGTTCCCTATCCTTATTGGGCCAGGCCACGTTCCAGCCAGCGCTTGCTGGAGAAACTCACCGCCGCATCCAGCACCAGTGCCAGCAGTGCGGTGCAGGCGGCACCCAGCAGCAGCTGTGGCTGGTTGTTCAGGGCGATGCCGGGGAAGATCAGGCTGCCGAGGCTGTTGGCGCCGATCAGGAATGCCAGCGGTGCGGTGCCCACGTTCAATGCCAGGGCCACCCGTACACCACCGACAATGATCGGTACGGCGTTAGGCAACTCCACCTGCCAGAGTTGCTGGCGCGGGGTCATGCCGATGCCGGTGGCGGCTTCCTTGAGCGAGGCGGGGACGTTTTTCAGGCCTTCGTAGGTGTTGCGCACGATGGGCAGGAGGGAGGCGAGGAACAGCGCGAAGATCGCAGGCCCGGCGCCGATGCCCAGGATACTCAGGGCGATGGCCAGAACGGCCAGGGGGGGAATGGTGTTGCCAACGTTGAAGAACTGCATGAAGCGCTCGGCTTTGTCGACCCGGTGCGGTCGACTCAGCGCAATGCCGGCAGGGATGCCCACGGCCAGCGCCGCCGCCATCGAAGCCAGCACCAGTACTAGGTGCGCTTGCAGGTAGAACCCAAGATCGTCGCGATAACGCGCGATCGTGTCGATGCCGATCCAGTGGATCAGCAGGGCCAGGATGACGAGCACGGTGGCGCATCCCAACAGCCCTTTACCGTAGCGTTTAGCCACAGGCGGACTCCTTGTGTTGTCGGCGAGCACACTTCTTGGAAGCCGGCCAGTTTTGGCGGCGGGTGGTGTGTTCGCGAGTAGCAGCGTGATGCAGGCCGAAGGCTGCGATCAGGCCATGAGCCGAACCCCGTCGGGCCCGAAATTGCTGATGAAACCAGTCTCCAACCGAAGCGGGTTGCAGGGGAGTGGACGTCTCCGAGGGCGTAAAGGTTCCCATCTGAGGCGGCATTTGGCCAGCGTTAATCACTGGCGTGGTGGAAAATTGGCGAGAAAAAACAGCGGTTTAATGTGCTGCAGGCGTTGAATTAACTGCTCTGTGGCCTTCTGTCGTGATAAAGCGATTGTTTGATGAATGTGGTGTGGCAGGTCCGGCCCTTTCGCGGGTGAACCCGCTCCTACAAGGACCGCACGGCATTTGCAATCTGTGTAGGAGCGGGTTCACCCGCGAAAGGGCCGGAACAGGCGCCTCTCATTCCTCAGGTTTTGGTCCAGGCCCAACTTCAGGTATGATATCGCCCCTTTTAAATCCCCCAGTCAGGCGATTTCCCATGACCAACCAGGCCGCCGAAGTCGCGAAGCGCCGCACTTTCGCAATCATTTCCCACCCCGACGCCGGTAAGACCACCATCACCGAGAAGCTGCTGCTGATGGGCAAGGCCATTGCCGTCGCCGGTACCGTGAAGTCGCGCAAGTCCGACCGCCACGCCACCTCCGACTGGATGGAAATGGAGAAGCAGCGCGGCATCTCCATCACCACCTCGGTGATGCAGTTCCCGTACCGCGAGCACATGATCAACCTGCTCGACACCCCCGGCCACGAAGACTTCTCGGAAGACACCTACCGCACCCTGACCGCGGTGGACTCGGCGCTGATGGTGCTGGACGGCGGTAAAGGTGTAGAGCCGCGGACCATCGCCCTGATGGACGTGTGCCGCCTGCGCGACACGCCAATCGTCAGCTTCATCAACAAACTCGACCGTGACATCCGCGACCCGATCGAACTGCTCGACGAGATCGAAGCCGTGCTGAAGATCAAGGCCGCGCCGATCACCTGGCCGATCGGTTGCTACCGCGACTTCAAGGGTGTGTACCACCTGCAAGGTGATTACATCATCGTCTACACCCCGGGCCATGGCCATGAGCGTACCGAGGTGAAGATCATCGAGAAGCTCGACTCCGATGAAGCCCGTGCCCACCTGGGCGACGAATATGATCGCTTCCTCGAACAGCTTGAGCTGGTACAGGGTGCATGTCATGAGTTCGATCAGGACGAATTCATCAATGGCCAACTGACGCCGGTATTCTTCGGTACTGCACTGGGCAACTTCGGTGTGGACCACGTGCTTGACGCTGTTGTCGATTGGGCTCCGCGCCCGTTGGCGCGTGTCGCTCATGAGCGCACTGTGGAGCCGGTGGAAGAGAAGTTCAGTGGTTTCGTGTTCAAGATCCAGGCGAACATGGACCCGAAACACCGCGACCGTATCGCCTTCATGCGCATTTGCTCGGGCAAATACGAGAAGGGCATGAAAATGCGCCACGTGCGCACCGGCAAAGACCTGCGCATCGGCGATGCGCTGACCTTCTTCTCTTCCGAGCGCGAGCAGCTGGAAGAGGCTTTTGCCGGCGACATCATCGGCCTGCACAACCACGGCACCATCCAGATCGGCGACACCTTCACCGAAGGCGAGGCGCTGGGCTTCACAGGTATCCCGCACTTCGCTCCGGAACTGTTCCGCCGCGTACGCCTTAAGGACCCGCTGAAATCCAAGCAGCTGCGTCAGGGCCTGCAGCAGCTGGCCGAAGAAGGTGCGACGCAGGTGTTCTTCCCCGAGCGCAGCAACGACATCATCCTCGGTGCAGTCGGTGTGCTGCAGTTCGACGTGGTCGCCAGCCGCCTGAAGGAAGAGTACAAGGTCGAGTGCGCCTACGAGCCAATCACCGTGTGGTCGGCACGCTGGATCAGCAGTGACGACAAGAAGAAGCTTGAGGAATTCCAGAACAAGGCCATGGAAAACCTGGCCATCGACGGTGGCGGCCACCTGACCTACCTGGCGCCGACCCGGGTCAACCTGGCGCTGATGGAAGAGCGCTGGCCGGACATCAAGTTCCGCGCGACTCGCGAACACCACTAAGAGCAGCTACAGGTTTCAAGCTGCAACTGACGAATGTCAGTTGCCTGCTTTGACCCCGGTCAGTTAAGAAAGGCGAGGTGTTCGGCGGGCTTTCAACATCGCCTGCGAGATCGAGCGCCGCCCGCGCGGCGCTTCGCGGGGCAAGCCCGCTCCCACATCTGTTTCGGGCCAGTCCCTCCTGTGAAGTCTCCACTGTCCGCCTTGTGTCCTCTTCAATATCGCAGGGGACGCCGCTGCTCTTCATCAGTGTCCAGTCGTTCATCCAAGAGTGCGCGCGCCAGAGGCACAGGAGTAATTGGCCCGAAACAAATGTGGGAGCGGGCTTGTCCCGCGAAGCGCCGCGCGGGCGGCGCTCGTTCTACCAGGCACTGCATCCCTCAAGGCAAGCACCTCCCCAAGGTCACCGCATGAAGCCTTCCATGAAGTCCGCAAGATTACTGGCCAGGCGCCGCCTCCACGGCGCGCTGGCGGGGTTGGCGAGGGTCCGGTCCTCGTGGACGAAGCTCTGGATGATCGCGTTGTAGCCCAGCCAGCGGCAGGGCTCGGGTGGCCAGCTGGCCAGGCTCGAAACGGGGCGGTTGTCGAGTACCCACGGTTGCGCGGTCAGTTCGTTGTGCTGGTTCAGGATCAGCGCCGCCAAGGTGCGCCCGCCCAGGTTGGTGGCACCGACGCCTTCACCGCCGTAGCCGCCGGCAAGGGCAGTGCCGCGCTGGCGGTCACACAGCATGTGCGGGCGAAAGCGCCGCGCCATGCCCAGGTTGCCGCCCCACGAGTGGGTGATGCGCACGTGCTTCAGTTGCGGGAACAGCTCGCTGAACAGGTAGCGGCGCAGCTCGATTTCCTGCTCGTCGAGGTTGAAGTTTTCGCGCAGGCGGCCCCCGAAGCGGTAGCCACCGCGGGCGCCGAACACCAGGCGGTTGTCGGCGGTGCGCTGGCCATAGGTGACCTGGCGGCTGCTTTCGCTGAAGGCCTGGCCCTGGCTCAGGCCGATCTGCTCCCAGGTGGATTCCGGCAATGGCTCGGTAGCCACCAGCAGGCTTTGTACAGGCAGTTGATGTTTGCCCAGTGGCGGCAGGCTGGCGGCGTAACCTTCGACAGCGGGCACGCTCCACTGGCAGCGAAGGCGCGCCAGCGGGGTGCGTACTTCGCCGGGTTGCCAGTCGATGGCCGGGGTGTTCTCGTAGATCGGTACGCCCAGCGCTTCCACCGCCCGAGCCAGGCCGCGCACCAGCTTGGCCGGCTGGATGGTCGCGGTGTGCGGGCTGTAGATGGCGCCATAGGCATTGCTGACCCGCAGCTGGGCGTCCAGTTGCTCGGGGCGCAGCCAGCGGTAATCGTCCTCGGTCATGCCCTGGCGATACAGGTCATCGAGGTAGGCGCGCAGGCTGCGCTCCTGTTCCGGGTAGCGCGCGGCGCAGTACAGCACGCCGCCTTTGCGGTAGTCGCAGTCGATGCCTTCGCGCTGAAGCACGCTGTGCACCTCATCGGGGATGCCATGCAGCAGGTCGATGCTGGCGCGGCGCTGTTGCGGCCACAAGGTGGCGAGCAGGCGGTCTTCGCCGAGCAGGTTGCCCATCAGCCAGCCGCCGTTGCGCCCGGAGGCGCCGAAGCCGGCGATGTTGGCGTCGATGACCGCGATGTTCAGCTGTGGCGCCTGGCGCTTGAGGTAGTAAGCGGTCCACAGGCCGGTATAGCCGGCGCCGATAATGCACACATCGGCGTCGAGGTCGTCGCGCAGGGCCGGGCGGGCGCACAGCGGCTCGTCGAGCTGGTCCATCCACAGGCTGAGCGTGCGCAGGGGTTGCATCGGGTTCGGCTCCACATCCGTCAAAGTCTGTGAGCGATCCTAGTGCTGTCGGCGGGGGCTGTCTTACGTGCGTGCACGCAGGGAAATTTGCTTCAGGTAGGCCTTGGGCGTAAGCCCGGTGTGTTCACGGAAGCATTTGTAGAAGGCCGACAGCGAGTTGAAGCCGGCGCTGAACGCCAGGTCGTCGATGGGCGCTTCGATGCTGTCATCGTCGAGGCTGGCCATCAGGTGCTGCAGGCGCGCCTGGTTGACGTAGCGGTAGAAGCTTTGCCCCAGCACCTGGTTCAGCAGGTAAGAGATCTGGTTGCGGCTGTAGCCACTGGCCTCTGCAACCTGCTGCAGGTCCAGCTCCGGGTCCAGGTACGGGCGCTGGCGCTGGAAGTAGTACTCCAGGTCCTGGGCCATGGTCGACAGCTGCCGAGGTGACAGGCCAAGGCGGCTGGTGGCCGGGCGCGGCCCGTTGCTGGCCAGGCCGCGGCCGTTCTGGCGCACCAGGGTGGCGTATTCGTTGACCCGCCAGATCAGCCCGTCCTTGACGGTAATCGCCTCGCTGGACTGGAACGCCACCAGGCCGTCGCCGCCTTGCACCGTGACCTGGTACTGGATGAACGCAGTGCAGCCATCGACGCGGATGCGGTCACTGTGAACGATGTCTTCGCCGGCCTCATGGGGTAGGGAGGCGCGTACGTAGTCGCGCAGCTCTTCGTAGCCGAGTACGCGGTTCTGGAAAAAGTCGTGGTACTGGATATCGGGGTGGTACAGCGCGATGACGCCGTCGAGGTCGCGGTGCTTCCAGCACAGGTGGTAGCGCAGCACGGTGTCGGCGGTGAGCGGTGTCTGGGCAGTGTCGTCAGGGAGCTTCATGGGCGAATGATGCAGGGTGCGCAGCAACCGGTTCAAGAGTGCAGAACACATGACCCATTGGCAGGTTTCGCGCATTTTGCACGGTTGCCTGCCATTGCTTTTTTGTAACTTGTTGATTTTATTGGGCGTCATTTTTTGTCACAACTGGCACAGCCGCTGCAATGGTTAATGCGCGAATGGAATTCTCGCTCACAACATAAGGCGCACACATCATGATCACCCCTGCCGATTATCCCACTGTCGATACACAAAGCCGCTCAGGTGTTTCCTGGGCTGCAATCTTCGCTGGCGCGGCTGCCGCCGCCTCGGTGTCGCTCATCTTGGTGGTGCTTGGTGCCGGGCTCGGCTTTGCCGTTACCTCGCCCTGGGCTGACGAAGGGGCCAGTGCCAAAGCTCTGGGTATTTCAACGATCATCTGGCTGCTGGTAACCCAAATCATTGCCTCAGGCCTGGGCGGCTATATTGCCGGGCGCCTGCGGGTGAAATGGGCCAACCTGCATGGCGATGAGGTGTACTTTCGTGATACCGCCCACGGGTTCCTGTCTTGGGCTGTAGCCACGCTGGTAGCGGCGATGCTGGTGCTGGGTGCCGCAGGTAATCTGGTGGGTGCCGGGGCCAGTGCCGCCTCACAGGCGGCTACGGCTTCAGTAGCTGCTGGTGGTGCAGCTGCCGCGGGTAGCAACAACGATTCGATGGGCTATTTCGTCGATAGCCTGTTCCGTGGCGAGGGGCCGGCGCCGGTCAGCGACGATGCGGCCAACGGTGTAGCCGCGCGCATTCTGGCCAAAGGCGTTGCGGGCAACGGTGCACTGCCTGCGGAAGACCGCGCCTACCTGGCCCAGCTGGTAGCCCAGCGCACGCGTCTGAGCCAGGCCGAAGCCGAAGCCCGTGTCGACCAGGTGATGGCGCAGGTACAACAACTGAAAACCGATGCCAAGCAAGCGGCGGACACGGCTGCCAAGGTGGCTGCCTGGACTGCGCTGTGGACATTCATTGCCCTGCTGTGCGGCGCATTCTTCGCCAGCCTGGCAGCCCTTTACGGTGGCCGTCAGCGCGACCGTGTGCAGTGGCTTGAAGGCGACTATGTAGCCCATCGCACCCTTCAACGTTAAGCGAGGAGAACTGACATGCGCTCGATATTACTGTGGATGATTGGCGTACCGATTCCGGTCATCATTCTGATCGCGCTGTTCATGCATTGATTGAAGGAGGGGCGGCTTTGGCCGCCCTTCACTTTTTGCAGAAGGAGGAGAGCATGCGCTCGATATTGCTGTGGATGATCGGGGTGCCGATACCGGTGATCATCCTGATCTGGTTGTTTATGCATTGAGATTTTTGGGGCCGCTTTGCGGCCCATCGCGACACAAGGCCGCTCCTACAAGGGACGCATTCCCCTGTGATCGCGGTCCCCTGTAGGAGCGGCCTTGTGTCGCGATGGGCTGCGCAGCAGCCCCGGCAATCTAAAACTTAAAGAAACTGCTCGGCATAATGACAAGCCACCTGCCGAGTACTCACCTGCCGCAATGCCGGCACCTCCTTCGCACACCGCTCGGTCGCATACGGGCAACGCTTGTGAAACGCACACCCATCCGGCGGGTTCAGCGGGTTCGGTAATTCCCCGGCAATGCGAATCTTCGGCTTTAAAGGGTCGGGGTGAATCGCCGGTGTCGCCGACAGCAGCGCCTGGGTATACGGGTGCAGCGGCTTCTCGTAGATGTCTTCTTTCGGCCCCATCTCCACCGGCCGCCCCAGGTACATCACCAGCACATGATCGGCCACATGCCGCACCACCGCCAGGTTGTGCGAGATAAACACGTAGGCGGTGTTGAACTCCTTCTGCAAGTCCATGAACAGGTTCAGCACCTGGGCCTGGATCGACACGTCCAGCGCCGAAGTCGGCTCATCTGCCACCAGCACCTTTGGCTGCAGCATCATCGCCCGGGCCAGGGCAATCCGCTGGCGCTGACCGCCGGAGAACATGTGTGGGTAGCGCTGGTAGTGTTCAGGCCGCAAGCCGACCTGTTCCATCATCTTCTGCACTTTCTCGCGGCGTTCTGCCTTGCTCAGCGAAGTATTGATCAGCAGCGGCTCGGCCAACTGGTCGCCAATCTTCTGCCGTGGGTTAAGCGAGGCGTAGGGGCTCTGGAACACCATCTGCACGTCGCGGCGCAGTTGCTTGCGCTCGGCCTTGCTGGCGCCTTTTACCTCGGTGCCGGCAATTTGCAACGAGCCGGACGAAGGTTCTTCGATCAGGGTCAGGGCGCGGGCCAGGGTCGACTTGCCGCAGCCGGACTCGCCAACCACGGCCAGGGTCTTGCCGGCCTCCAGTTCGAACGACACGCCATTCAGCGCACGCACCAGCGCATGGCCCTTGAACAGCCCGCGGGAGACTTCGTAATGCCGGGTCAGGTCCCGGGCGGATAGAACGACGGCCATTACGCCACCTCCTGGTTCAGCGGGTAGAAGCAACGCACCAGGCTATGGGCCTGTGGCTCAAGGGGCGGGCGCTGGCGCCGGCAGTTGTCCTGCACGTAGGGGCAGCGCGGCGACAGCAGGCAGCCGACCGGGCGGTCGTAGCGGCCGGGGACGATGCCGGGCAAGGTGGCCAGGCGTTCGGCGCCGATGCTGTGTTCGGGGATCGCCGCCAACAGCGCTTCGCTGTAAGGGTGGGCGGGGACGTCGAACAGCTCCGGCACCTGCCCTACTTCCACGGCTTCGCCGGCGTACATCACGCACACCCGCTTGGCGGTTTCGGCAACCACGGCGAGGTCGTGAGTGATCAGGATGAGCGCCATGTTGCGCTCTTTCTGCAGGTTCACCAGCAGTTCCATGATCTGCGCCTGGATGGTCACGTCCAGCGCGGTGGTCGGCTCGTCGGCGATCAGCAGCTTGGGTTCGCCGGCAATCGCCATGGCAATGGCCACGCGCTGGCTCATGCCGCCGGACAGTTGGTGCGGGTAGGCATCCAGGCGGCTTTCCGCAGCCGGGATCTCGACTTTTTTCAGCAGTTCCAGTGCCCGCTGGCGGGCAGCCTTGCCTTTCAGGCCCAGGTGCTGACGCAGCACTTCTTCGATCTGGTAGCCCACGGTGTAGCTGGGGTTAAGCGCGGTCATCGGGTCCTGGAAAACCATGGCGATGTCCTTGCCCACCACCTTGCGCCGCTGCCGGCCGCTGAGCTTGAGCATGTCGGTGCCGTCGAAGGTAAGGGCGTCGGCGGTGATGCGCCCGGGGGCGTCGATCAGGCCCATCAGGGCCATCATGGTGACCGATTTGCCAGAACCCGACTCGCCGACGATGGCCAGGATCTCGCCGGCCTCCACCGCCAGGTTCAGGCCATCGACCACCGGTACTGCGTTGGCGTCGCCGAAGCGCACATTCAGGTTGTTGATCTGCAACAGTGACATGGCGTTCTCCTCAGGCGGCGTTCTTGAGTTTCGGGTCCAGCGCATCGCGCAGGCCGTCGCCCATCAGGTTGATAGCCAGCACACTGAGCAGAATGGTCAGGCCGGGCAGGCTCACCACCCACCAGGCGCGCTCGATGTAGTCACGGGCCGAGGCCAGCATGGTGCCCCACTCGGGGGTGGGGGGTTGAACGCCAAGGCCGAGGAAACCCAGCGCAGCGGCGTCGAGGATCGCCGAGGAAAAACTCAGGGTGGCCTGCACGATCAGCGGTGCCATGCAGTTGGGCAGCACGGTGACGAACATCAGCCGTGGCAGCCCGGCACCGGCCAGGCGGGCGGCAGTGACGTAGTCGCGGTTCAGCTCGACCATCACGGCGGCGCGGGTCAGGCGCACATAGGAGGGCAGCGACACGATGGCGATGGCGATCACCGTGTTGATCAGGCCAGGGCCGAGGATGGCGACGATGGCGACCGCCAGCAGCAGCGACGGCAGGGCCAGCATCACGTCCATCAGGCGCATGATCGATGGGCCGAGCAATTGCGGGAAGAACCCGGCCAGCAGGCCCAGCAGGATACCCGGGATCAGCGACATCACCACCGACGACAGGCCGATCAGCAGCGACAGCCGTGCGCCCTGGATCAACCGCGAAAGCAGGTCGCGGCCGAGTTCGTCGGTGCCGAGGATGAACTGCCAGGTGCCGCCTTCCAGCCACACCGGCGGGGTCAGCAGGAAGTCGCGGTACTGCTCGCTTGGGTCATGCGGGGCCACCCACGGCGCGAACAGCGCGCAGAACACCACCAGGCTCATGAAAGCCAGGCCCATTACCGCGCCTTTGTTGCGCGCGAAGGCTTGCCAGAATTCTTTGTATGGCGAGGGATAGAGCAGGCTCTGGTCCACCGGGCTGGCCGGTGACACGGATTTCGGAATCGGGCTAGTCATGGCAAAGGCCTCAGCGCTGATGACGGATGCGTGGGTTGGCCAGGCCGTAGAGGATGTCCACGACGAAGTTGACCAGGATTACCAGGCAGGCGATCAACAGGATGCCGTTCTGGACCACGGGGTAGTCACGGGCGCCGATGGCTTCGATCAGCCATTTGCCGATGCCCGGCCAGGAGAAGATGGTTTCGGTCAGCACCGCACCGGCCAGCAGCGTGCCGACTTGCAGGCCGAACACGGTCAGTACCGGGATCAGCGCGTTGCGCAGGCCATGCACGAACACCACGCGGGCTGGCGACAGGCCTTTGGCACGGGCGGTGCGGATATAGTCTTCGCGCAGCACTTCAAGCATCGACGAGCGGGTCATGCGCGCGATCACCGCCAGCGGGATGGTGCCGAGCACGATGGCGGGCAGAATCAGGTGCATCACCGCGTCCTTGAATGACCCTTCCTCATCACTGAGCAGGGTGTCGATAAGCATGAAGCCGGTTTTTGGTTCGATGTCGTAGAGCAGGTCGATGCGCCCGGACACCGGGGTCCAGCCCAGGCTCACCGAGAAGAACATGATCAGGATCAGGCCCCACCAGAAGATCGGCATCGAGTAGCCGGCCAGCGAGATACCCATCACCCCATGGTCGAACAGCGAACCGCGCTTGAGCGCGGCGATCACCCCGGCCAGCAGGCCGACGATGCCGGCGAACAACAGGGCGGCGAAAGCCAGTTCGAGGGTGGCCGGGAACAGGGTGAGGAACTCGGTCCACACGCTTTCGCGGGTACGCAGCGACTCACCAAGGTCGCCCTGGGCCAGCTTGCCGACGTAGTCCAGGTACTGGACCGGCAGTGGCTTGTTCAGGCCCAGGCGCTCCATGGCCTGGGCATGCATTTCGGGGTCGACCCTGCGCTCGCCCATCATCACTTCCACCGGGTCGCCGGGGATCAGGCGTATGAGCGCGAAGGTGAGCAAGGTGATGCCGAAAAAGGTCGGTATCAGCAGGCCAAGGCGCCGGGCAATAAAACTCAACATTGTCGGGGTTACCTCATCAGGCCGTGCGGCCAACAGCGCGCGACGGCAGTGCCGCCGGGCCCCGTGAGGGTTGCCGGCGGTCGTTGTTGTTCTACTTCACCTTGGTGGTGGCGAAGTTGTTTTTGGCCAGAGGGCTGATCACGTAGCCCTCCACGTTGTCACGCATGGCCGTGAACACCTTGGGGTGGGCCATGCTGATCCAGGGTTGGTCGTCATCGTACACCTTCAATGCCTCGCTATAGAGCCTTGCGCGTTCGTCGTTGTCGATCACCTCGCGGGCGCGGCTGATCAGCTCCTGGAACTTAGGGTTGCACCAGCGCGCATAGTTCTCGCCGTTCCTGGCCGCCTCGCAACTGAGCAGTGGGGTGAGGAAGTTGTCCGGGTCGGCGTTGTCGCCGGCCCAGCCGGTGGACACCAGGTCGGCTTCGCCTTTCTTGGCGCGGCGCAGCATCTCGGCCCATTCCATCACGCGGATATCCAGCCGCAGACCGATCTGCTTGAGGTCGGCTTGCAACATCTCGGCAGAAAGACGCGGGTTAGGGTTGGTCATGCCGCCGCCGTTGCGGGTGAACAGGGTGATGACCGTGCCCTCCGGTACGCCAGCCTCCTTGAGCAGGGCGCGCGCCTTGCCGAGGTCTCGCGGCGGGTTCTGGTTGGCCTTGTTGTAGCCGATCATGGTCGGCGGGTAGGGGTTGACGCCCACCAGCGCATTGCCTTTGCCAAACAGCTGGTCGACGTGGGTCTGGCGGTCGAAGGCCATGTTGATGGCCTTACGCACGCGCACGTCGCTGAGGTATTTGTGCTGGGTGTTCATGGCGATGTAGCCAGTCACCAGTGCTTCGGTCTCGGCCACCTTGAGCCTGGAATCGGCCTTGATCGACGGCACGTCTTCCGGTTTGGGGTACACGGCGACCTGGCATTCGTTGGCGCGCAGCTTCTGCAGCCGCACATTGCTGTCGGTGGCTATAGCGAACACCAAGGCGTCCGCGGGTGGCTTGCCGCGGAAATAGTCCGGGTTGGGTTTGAAGCGGACCTGGGCGTCCTTGTTGTAGCGCTGGAAAACGAACGGCCCGGTGCCGATGGGTTTGCTGTTCAGTTCGGTAGTTTTGCCGGCCTTGAGCAACTGGTCGCCGTATTCGGCGGAGTAGATCGAGGTAAATGCCATGGCCATGTCCCGCAGGAACGGCGCTTCCGGGCGGGTGAGGGTGATCACGACAGTGTGGTCGTCGGCCTTGTCCACCGACTTGAGCAAGCTCCTGAAGGCCATGCTTTCGAAATAGGGGTAACCGACGCTTGTCTTGTCGTGCCACGGATGGGCCTTGTCGAGCTGCCGGCGCAGGCTCCACAGCACATCGTCGGCGTTGAATTCACGGGTGGGGGTAAAGTAGTCGGTGCTGTGGAATTTCACGCCCTGGCGCAAGTGGAAGGTATAGGTCAGCCCGTCTGCCGAGATGTCCCAGCGTTCGGCCAGCGCCGGCTCGATGTCGGTGGTGCCGGGCTTGAAGTCGACCAGGCGGTTGAACAGCGTTTCTGCGGCGGCATCGAAGGTGACCCCGGTGGTGTACTGGACCACGTCGAACCCTTCCGGGCTGGCTTCGGTGCACACTACCAGCGGCTTGGCTGCCAGTTGCGTGGCGCTGCCGAGTACCAGCGCGGCCAGTGCCAGGCGTAGCGGTAGCCGTTTGATGAATGCTCTGTGCATGGGGTGAAGTCTCCCTGCTTGCATGGTTCCAGCGTAGCCGCCACGGCCCGCCGTGAAGCGGACCGTGGCGTCAACGGTCAGAGAATGTTGAATGGAATGGTGGTGACCACGCGGAACTCATCCAGGCTGCCATCGCCCTGGGCCTTGCTGGCGCGGTGGGTGGTGTAGGTGGCACGGATGCTGGTGTCTTTCAGCGGCCCGCTCTGTACCGCGTAGCTGGTGCCTATACCCCACTCGTAGTGGGTTTCGCCATCCAGGCCCTTCACGTCATAGGCCGTGCCACGGTAGTGGGTGCCGTCGATGCCCCAGCCGCGGGCGTTGTACAGGTTGAACTTGAGCCCCGGCACGCCATAGGGCGCCATGTTCAGCACGTAGGAGAGCTTCAGCGACTTCTCGTTGGGGCCGTTGAAGTCCGACAGCAGCGAGTTGGCCAGGTAGATGCCGTTGGTTTCGTGCAGGTAGTCGAAGTACTCGTTGCCGTTGACCTGCTGCCAGGAGGCGCCGAGGGTGTGGGCCTGGTGGGTCAGGTCGAGCGACAGGCTGTAGGTGTCGTTGTCGATCTTGCCCATCTTCTGGCTGCCGGCGTCGACCGTCTTGTAGTAGTTCAGGCCGGTGCTCAGGCTGAGCACTGCGCTGTCGCCGAGCACATGGTTGGCGCCGAAGTAGTACTGGTTCCAGAAGTCGTCGACCTTGGTCGCGTACAGGCTGGTGCTCAGGCTTTTTAGCGGCTGGTAGTTGATGCCGGCGGTGCTGGCGCGGTCGGTTTCGACGCCGGTGGCGCTGTACTCGCTGCGGAACTTGCTGAGGCTTTGTTCGGTACGTGGCGACACGCGGTCGAAAGTACCCAGGTCGAAGCTGAGGTTGTCGAACTCGGCACTGTGCAGGAACGCGCCCTGGAAGCTCGACGGCAGCGCACGGTTGCCGATGTAGGCGATCATCGGCGTGTCCACTGTCTGGCGGCCGAGGGTGAGGGTGGTGTTGGACACGCGCGCCTTGATGTTGCCCAGGCCCAGTTTGCTCCACTGGCCGATGGGGTCGCCATCGCTGTGGGTCAGCGTGCGGTTGTTGGGGCCGGCGATGGCTTCACGGCTTTGTTGCAGGGCGATGGCGTTGTAGCCGGCGGCCTCGACGGCGATGCCCACAGTACCTTCGGTGAAGCCGGAGCTGTAGTTGAGGATGGTGCCCTGCACCCAGTTTTCGCGGCTATGGGTGTCGTGGCGGGTGCCGTCGTTCTTGTAGTAGCGCCAAAGCGGGGCGCGTGCGGCGCGTTCGCGGGCGTACCAGTTGCGGGTGCTACCGGACACGCTCTGGCCGTCGATGAAGCCGCCGGCCTGGGCTTGTTCGCTGGTGCCTTTGAGGGTGATGGGGATGAAGTCCTGGCTCTGTGGGTCGGCCTGGGCCACGGTGGAAAAGGCACTGATGGATAAGGCCAGTGCGGTCAAGGTGAATACTCTCAAGGTTGAAGCTCCCTTTCTTTTCTAGTTATGGCCGGCCTTGTGGGCCGGGTGCTTGCTGCGGTGTTGCCAGGGTTGCCGCGGGATCGCCGGGGCTGAACTTTGGGGTGTTGTGTTGGCTGGGCTGGCCTAATCGCCGGCAAGCCGGCTCCCACAGGGATTCATGAGGAACCCGAGGTTTGTGAAGAACCTTGTGGGAGCTGGCTTGCCGGCGATTAGGCCGGCCCCGGTTAACGCTTAATCAACACTCACACCGGAAAAATCATTGCGCCCAAACGGGCTGACCTTGAACTGGGAAACCTTGACGCTAAGCGGCTGGTTCACCGTGGAATGGGCCACCGGGGTAATCGGCACCTGCTGCTTGAGCCGCTGCTGGGCCTGCTGGTACAGGGCGCTGCGTTGCGCCGGGTCGGTGACCTGCTTGGCCTGCTTGACCAGGCTGTCGTACTGCGGGTCGCACCACAGCGAGTAGTTGTTGCTGCCGATGGCGTCGCAGCTGTAGAGCGTGCCCAGCCAGTTGTCCGGGTCGCCGTTGTCTCCGGTCCAGCCGATCAGGGCGATGTCGTGCTCGCCGCTTTTCATGCGCTTGATGTATTCGCCCCATTCATAACTGACGATGCGCACCTTGAAGCCGAGCTTGTTCCAGTCGGACTGGAGCATTTCAGCCATCAGCTTGGCGTTGGGGTTGTAAGGGCGTTGCACCGGCATGGCCCACAGGGTGACCTCGGTACCCGGCTTGACCCCGGCCTGCTGCAGTAGCTGCCTGGCCTTATCCGGATCGTAGGGCGCGTCCTTGAGCGTTCCGTCATAGGACCACTGGGTTGGTGGCATGGCGTTGACCGCCAGCTGGCCGGAATCCTGGTACACCGCCTGGAGAATGGCCTTCTTGTTCACCGCCATGTCCATCGCCTGGCGCACTTCCAGGTGGTCGAACGGTGGGTGCTGGGTGTTGTAGGCGATGTAGCCGAGGTTGAAGCCCGGTTGCTGCAGCACCTGCAGTTTGCTGTCGGCCTTGAGCGCCGGCAGGTCGGCCGGACGCGGGTGCAGGGTGACCTGGCATTCGTTGCGGCGCAGCTTCTGGATGCGCACCGAAGGGTCGACGTTGATCGAGAACACCAGGTTGTCGATTTTCACCTGGTCTGGCGCCCAATAGGCCTTGTTGCCCTTGTAGCGGATCTGCGAGTCCTTCTGGTAGCGCTGGAACACGAATGGCCCGGTGCCGATCGGTTGCTGGTTGATGTCGCTGGGGCGACCGCTGGCTAGCAGCTTGTCGGCGTATTCGGCAGAGAGAATCGACGCGAAGCTCATGGCCAGGTTCTGGATGAACGCGGCATCGACCGTGTTCAGGGTGAAGACCGCGGTCAGCGGGTCGGCTTTCTCGACCCGGGCGATGTTCTTGTCCAGGCCCATGCTGATGAAGTAGGGGAACTCGGTGGGGTAGGCCTGGCGGAACGGGTGGCCCTTGTCGAGCATGCGGTTGAAGGTGAATAGCACGTCGTCGGCGTTGAAGTTGCGGGTCGGGGTAAAGAATTTGTTGCTGTGAAACTTCACCCCTTCACGCAGGTGGAAGGTGTAGCGCAGGCCGTCTTCGGAAACCTCCCAGCGGCTTGCCAGGGCAGGGTGCACGGCGGTGCCGCCGCGCTCGAACTCGACCAGGCGGTTGTAGATGGGCTCGGCGGCGTCGTTGTCGGTGGCAGTGGTGTACTGGGCGGTGTCGAAACCGGCGGGGCTGCCTTCGGAGCAGAACACCAGGTTGTTGGCCAGCACGGCTGGAGACTGGCTAAGCAGGCCCAGGGCCAGCAGGGCGCAAAGGTGGGTAGCGTGGCGCATGGCAAATCCTTTTTCATCTGTTTGCACCGCTTCGGGGTACGAATGACGGCAACAGTTCGCCGACCCCGCAGCGGATGGCCGCAGGACGACATGAAGAGGTGGTGAGGGTGAAGGGCACCCGCCGTTTGACGGGTGCCGGGGTTACCCTATTTGTCCACGCTGACGCCGTAGAAAGAGTTCAGCGCGAACGGGCTGATCTTGAAGTCCTTCACCTTGGTGCTCATGGGCTGGTACACGGTGGAGTGGGCGATCGGGGTGATCGGTAGCTGCTCCTTGAGGATATGCTGTGCCTTTTGGTACAGCTCGGTGCGCTTGGCCTGGTCGGAGGTGGCCTTGGCTTGTTTGATCAGGTCGTCGTAGGGCTTGAAGCACCACTTGGAGAAGTTGTTGCCCTCGATGGCATCGCAACCGTAGAGGGTGCCCAGCCAGTTGTCCGGGTCACCGTTGTCGCCGCTCCAGCCAATCAGCATGGCGCCCTGTTCACCGCCTTTGGAACGTTTGATGTATTCGCCCCATTCGTAGCTGACGATCTTGGCCTTGATGCCGATCTTGGCCCAGTCGGACTGGAGCATTTCAGCCATCAGCTTGGCATTGGGGTTGTACGGGCGCTGCACCGGCATGGCCCACAGGGTGATTTCGGTGCCTTCCTTGACGCCGGCTTCCTTGAGCAGCTGTTTGGCCTTCTCGGGGTCGAAGGGGGTGTCCTTGATACTGTCGTCATAGGACCACTGGGTCGGCGGCATGGCGTTGACCGCCAGCTGGCCGGCGCCCTGGTAGACCGACTCGATGATCTTCTTCTTGTCCACGGCCATGTCCAGCGCCTGGCGCACCTTCAACTGGGCCATGGGGTTGGGCTCGTTGCTGCCCTTGATCTTGTCCATCACGTTGTAGGCAATGTAGCCGAGGTTGAAGCCTGCTTGCTGCGGCATCTGCAGGTTCTTGTCGGCCTTCAGCGGCGCGATGTCGGCCGGGCGCGGGAACAGGGTGACCTGGCACTCGTTCTTCTTCAGCTTCTGCATGCGCACCGAAGCGTCGGTGGTGATGGCGAAGATCAGGTTGTCGATCTTCACGTCAGCGGGCTGCCAGTAGTCCTTGTTGCCCTTGAAGCGGATCTGCGCGTCCTTTTGGTATTTGCTGAACACGAACGGGCCGGTGCCGATCGGCTTCTGGTTGATGTCGGCTGCCTTGCCGCCCTTGAGCAACTGGTCGGCGTATTCGGCGGACTGAATCGAGGCAAAACTCATGGCCAGGTTCTGGATGAACGCGGCGTCGACTTCATTGAGGGTGAACTTGACCGTGTGGTCGTCCAGCTTCTCCAGTTTGGCGATGTTCTTGTCCATGCCCATGTCGGTGAAGTACGGGAACTCGGTGGGGTAGGCCTTGCGGAACGGGTGGTCCTTGTCGAGCATGCGGTTGAAGGTGAACAGCACGTCGTCGGCGTTGAATGCGCGGGTTGGCTTGAAGTAGTCGGTGGCGTGGAACTTTACCCCTTCGCGCAGGTGGAAGGTGTAGGCCTTGCCGTCGTCAGACACTTCCCATTTGGTCGCCAGGCCCGGAATCACCGCAGTGCCGCCGCGCTCGAACTGGGTCAGGCGGTTGAACACGGTCTCGGCGGAGGCGTCGAAGTCGGTGCCGGTGGTGTACTGCCCCGGGTCGAAGCCGGCCGGGCTGCCTTCGGAGCAAAACACCAGGTTTGACGCGGCTAGTACCGACGGTGCACCGGTGAGCAAGCCTGCACCTAGCAGGAACGGAATGACTGCGTGTTTGAGCATGGTGGCCTCATTGTTGTCATTTTTCGGATGAGGTGGCCTCGTGAGCCGACCTGCGGATACTTATGCAGGGGGTGTTCCCAATGCAATACACACAAGGATAGTTGGCGCCAGAAAAGTGGTACGGGCGTACATGGATGTCGCATTGGTATAACTTTCATAAAAGTTAAACGTTTGCGCAGGCAAAATGATGGCTTTTTGCAGGATGTTTCGGGGAGGGGGTATTTGTAGGAAGCACCTTGGTGGTGCGTAGGAAAGGTCTGAAACTGCGTAATTGGGGCTGCTTTGCAGCCCATCGCGACGCAAGGCCGCTCCTACATCAAGCGCGTGCTCAAGTCTGGCGCGGTCCCCTGTAGGAGCGGCCTTGTGTCGCGATAGGGGCGCGAAGCACCCCCAAGGGCCTCAAGGCATCTGCACTTCGATCAACCCATCCGCATTCATGCTCACTTCACTGGTCCCGGCTTCAATATCCGGCGCCGGCGCCGCTTCATCCGCCCCCATGGCCTTCATCGCCATCGGCGCGCTACGCATGTACGGGCGCGGGTAACCGCTGCTGTTCAGGTTCAGGCTGACCACCTTGTAGCCCTTGCCACCCAGCGCCTCGGTGGCCAGTTGCGCGCGCGCCTTGAAGGCATCCACTGCATCCTTGAGCAGTGCATCTTCGCTGGACTTGCGCGTGGCCGGGGCGATCGAGAAGTCCATGCCACCCATTTTCAGCGTTTGCAGCAGGTCGGCGGTAAGCTGCGACAGGGCCGGGAAGTTGGCGCTTTCCAGGCGCAGTTCGGCACGCTCGCGCCAGCCGGTGATCTTCTGGCCCTTGCTGTCATACACCGGGTAACTGTTGCGGCTGCCCTGGCTGATCTTCACGTCTTTGACCTGGCGCGACTGCTCCACGGCCTTGTTCATGGTCTCGGTGATCTGTTTGGCGAGCTTGCCCGGGTCGGTGTTCTGCGCTTCGCTGTACAGGGTCACAACCATCAGGTCGCGCGCCACTTCCTTGCTGACTTCGGCACGCAGCGATACCTGGTTGTAGCGCGGTTCATCGGCAGCCAGGGCCGGCAGGCTGGCGAGCAGGCCGCAGGACATGAGCAGGGCGGCGCCGCGACGTGGGATTTGCATGGGTTACTCCTTGGCAATAAAAGGCGTGGGCTCTGGTCATCCATGCCACGCATGGGCCATCAGACCGGGAACAGTGTAGTGGGTTCAAAAGTGCCACCATGACTGTGTGACAAAGTGTGGCGCTTTGCCGCATCGCTGCAGCAGGGCGCGCGGCTTCGGTATACTCCAGCCGATTTTTCTGGAGCACTCATCAGGAGAGCTCATGCTCGCTGCCGTACAACCGCTGTCCGCTACCCGCCAGAACCTCTGGCGCCTGACCGTCATCCGGGTCCTGGTCCTGGCTGCCCAGGCCGGCTCGGTGGGCGTTGCCTACTGGACCGAATTGCTGCCGTTACCCTGGCTGTCGCTGGCCGGCACCTTGGCCTTGTCTTCGCTGCTGTGCGCTTTCACGGCCCTGCGCCTGCGCCTGTCGGTGCCGGTCACCGAAATGGAATACGCCCTGCAGCTGGCCTGTGACCTGCTGATCCACAGTGCCTTGCTGTATTACTCCGGTGGTTCGACCAACCCGTTCGTGTCGTACTACCTGGTACCGCTGGCGATTGCTGCGGTAACCCTGCCATGGCTGTATTCGCTGATCCTTTCCGGTATTGCCCTGACCGCCTACAGCCTGCTGCTGGTGCAGTTCTACCCGCTCGAAGGCCTGCCGATGGCGCGGGACAAGATGCAGGTGTACGGCATGTGGCTGAGTATTGCCCTGGCTGCGGCGGTGATCACCTTCTTTGCCGCGCGCATGGCCGAGGAGCTGCGCCGCCAGGAGCAACTGCGTTCCGAGCGGCGTGAAGAAAGCCTGCGCGACGAGCAGTTGTTGGCCGTGGCCACCCAGGCCGCCGGCGCCGCCCATGAACTGGGCACGCCGTTGGCGACCATGAGCGTGCTGATCAACGAGATGCGCCAGGACCACACCGACCCGCTGTTACAGGAAGACCTGCAGATCCTTCAGGACCAGGTAAAACTGTGCAAAGAGACCCTGCAGCAGCTGGTGCGCGCAGCCGAAGCCAACCGCCGCCTGGCCATCGTGGAGCAGGATGTGACGGCATGGCTGGACGAAGCGCTGAACCGCTGGCACCTGATGCGCCCGGAAGCCAGCTACCGCTTCCAGCGCCTGCGCGACGGCAAGGTGCCACGGCTGACCCCGCCCCCCGACCTGACCCAGGCGCTGCTGAACCTGTTGAACAATGCAGCCGATGCCTGCCCCGATGACCTTGAAGTGCGCCTGGACTGGGACGCCCAGGACATCGTCATCAGTATCCGCGACCATGGCCCCGGCGTGCCGCCGGCCATAGCCGAAGCCATCGGCAAACCCTTCATTACCACTAAGGGCAAAGGCTTCGGCCTGGGCCTGTTCTTGAGCAAGGCCAGCGTGACCCGTGCGGGCGGTTCGGTGAAACTCTATAGTCATGAACAGGGTGGCACCCTGACCGAACTGCGCCTGCCCTATGGCAAGCGAGGAGATGAATGATGAGCGATGAAAACCAGGTCGAAAGCGAAGAGCTGCCGCACCTGCTGCTGGTGGATGATGATGCCACCTTTACCCGGGTCATGGCCCGGGCCATGAGCCGCCGCGGTTTCCGCGTGAGCACGGCCAGTTCGGCCGAGGAAGGCTTGATTCTGGCCCAGCAGGACCTGCCGGACTACGCCACGCTTGACCTGAAGATGGACGGCGACTCCGGCCTGGTGCTGCTGCCCAAGCTGCTGGAGCTGGACCCGGAAATGCGCGTAGTGATCCTGACTGGTTACTCGAGCATTGCCACGGCGGTGGAAGCGGTAAAGCGCGGTGCCTGCAACTACCTGTGCAAGCCGGCTGATGCCGATGATGTGCTGGCGGCGCTGCTGTCGGAACACACCGATCTGGATACCCTGGTGCCGGAAAACCCGATGTCGGTTGACCGCCTGCAGTGGGAGCACATCCAGCGCGTGCTGAACGAGCATGAGGGTAATATCTCGGCGACTGCCCGGGCGCTGGGCATGCACCGCCGGACCTTGCAGCGCAAATTGCAGAAGCGGCCGGTTCGGCGCTGATTCTTTACTGTCAGTACCGGCCTCATCGCCGGCAAGCCAGCTCCCACAGGTATTGCACAGATACCGGAACCTGTGGCGTCCCTGTGGGAGCTGGCTTGCCGGCGAAGGGCCGGTGCAGACAGAAGTTTCTCTATAACACCCCGCGATCCCCGCAAATCCCGGCTGTTGGCGTATCATTAGCCGCCTAACGGCAACCCCCTCCAGGATCGCTTGCATGCTCGCCCTTCTTATCCAGACACTGAACATCACGGCACCGGTCTTCGCCATGCTGTTCATGGGCATACTGCTCAAACGCATCCGCCTGATCGACGATAACTTCAACCGCGTCGCCTCGCAGCTGGTGTTCAACGTGTGCATGCCGGCGCTGCTGTTCCTTGGCATTTACCACGCTGACCTGGCCGCCGCGGTCAAACCCGGCGTCATCTTCTATTTCATCGTCGCCACCCTGGTCGGCTTCGCCATAGCCTGGGGCTTGGCCATCTGGCGCAGCCCGCTGGCCGACCGCGGCATCTATACCCAGGGCGCGTTTCGCGGCAACAACGGCGTAATCGGCTTGGCCTTGGCTGCCAGCCTGTACGGTGACTACGGTATATCCTTGGGGGCGGTGCTCGCCGGCCTGGTCATCCTTATGTACAACTCGCTGTCGGCGGTGGTGCTGGCGGTGTACAGCCCGGACCTCAAGTCCGACCCGTGGAGCATCTGCAAGAGCATCTTCAGCAACCCGCTGATCATCAGCGTGCTGGTGGCCACACCAATGGCCTACGGCCAGGTACCGCTGCCCAACTGGCTGCTGACTTCGGGCGACTACCTGGCGCAGATGACCCTGCCGCTGGCGCTGATCTGTATCGGTGGCACGTTGTCGCTGGCGGCGCTGCGTGACAGTGGCCGGCTGGCCTTCGATGCCAGCCTGGTGAAGATGGTCTGGTTGCCGCTGGTGGGTACCCTTGGCGCCTGGTTGTGCGGTTTCCGCGGTGCAGAGCTGGGCATCCTGTTCCTGTACATCGGTAGCCCGACCGCAGCAGCCAGCTACGTGATGGCGCGGGCGGCCAACGGCAACCACCAGCTGGCTGCGTCGATCATCGTGATTACCACGCTAATGGCGGCGATCACCACCAACATCGGTATTTTCATCTTGCAGTGGGGCGGATGGATCTAGATCCTTGACTGCAAATAACAGCAACAACACTGCCTCACTGAGCCAAAGGACACTTCATGCAAGACCAGAGTACGCCCGAGCCGTTACAGCGCGGGCTGAAGAATCGCCATATCCAGCTGATCGCGCTGGGCGGGGCCATCGGTACCGGGTTGTTCCTGGGCATTGCCCAGACCATCCAGCTGGCCGGCCCCTCCGTGCTGCTGGGCTACGCCATCGCCGGCCTGATGGCCTTCCTGATCATGCGCCAGCTGGGCGAAATGGTGGTGGAAGAGCCGGTTGCCGGCAGCTTCAGCCACTTTGCCCACCAGTACTGGAGCGAGTTCGCCGGTTTTGTCTCGGGCTGGAACTACTGGGTGGTGTACGTGCTGGTCGGCATGGCCGAGCTGACGGCGGTGGGTATCTACGTGCAGTACTGGTGGCCAGAGTTCCCGACCTGGGCCACCGCGGCGATCTTCTTCGTAGTGATCAACCTGATCAACCTGACCCAGGTGAAGGTTTACGGCGAAATGGAGTTCTGGTTCGCCCTGGTCAAGGTGGTGGCGATCGTCAGCATGATCGGCTTTGGCGCCTGGCTGCTGAGCAGCGGCCACGGCGGCCCGGATGCCAGCGTGGCCAACCTGTGGCAGTACGGCGGCTTCTTCCCTAACGGCGTCAGCGGCCTGGTGATGGCCCTGGCGGTAATCATGTTCTCGTTCGGTGGCCTGGAGCTGGTGGGTATCACCGCTGCAGAGGCTGACAACCCACGCCAGAGCATCCCCAAGGCCACCAACCAGGTGGTGTACCGCATCCTGATCTTCTACATCGGCGCGCTGGCGGTGCTGCTGTCGTTGTACCCCTGGCAGAAGGTCGTGCAGGGCGGTAGCCCGTTCGTGATGATCTTCCATGAACTGGACAGCGACCTGGTGGCAACCATCCTCAACATCGTGGTGCTCACTGCTGCGCTGTCGGTGTACAACAGCTGCGTGTACGCCAACAGCCGCATGCTGTTCGGCCTGGCCAGCCAGGGCGATGCGCCACGCCAGTTGCTGAAGGTGAGCCGCAGCGGCGTGCCGCTGACCGCGCTGGGTGTATCGGCGTTCGCCACAGGCCTGTGTGTGGTGATCAACTACCTGATGCCGGGTGAGGCCTTTGGCTTGCTGATGGCGCTGGCGGTGTCGGCGCTGGTAATCAACTGGGCGAGCATCAGCATTACCCACCTGAAGTTCCGCAAGGCCAAGCTGGCCGCCGGGATTACCCCCTTCTACAAGAGCCTGGGGCACCCGCTGACCAACTACCTGTGCCTGGCCTTCATCGTGCTGATCCTGGTGGTGATGTACCTGACCCCGCCGATCCGCATCTCGGTGATGCTGATCCCGGCGTGGATTGCGGTGTTGTGGGTGGCTTTCAGGTTGAAGAAGGCTCGGCAGGCCAAGAGCTGAATCGGGTTGGGCGGCCATATGCCCGTTTGCCTGACTTCAGTCTTGCATCGCCTATGAAATCGAGCGCCGCCCGCGCGGCGCTTCGCGGCACAAGGCCGCTCCCACATCTGTTTCGGGCCAATCAATCCTGTAATACCATCGCTGTCCGCCTTGTTTGTACGACTCGATATCGGGCCATACGCATAGGTGCGCGCGCAAATGTCACAGGAGTAACTGGCCAGAAACAGATGTGGGAGCGGGCTTGCCCCGCGAAGCGCCGCGCGGGCGGCGCTCGATCTCATTGGCGCTGCAAGGCTAAAGGCATGCGCCTTGTGGCCCTGACGCAACTCAATGCTGCCGCCGCCAGGCACGCACCGTGGTAAAGAGCAACACCATGGCGAGCACCGGCAGCACATAAAACAGCATCAACTTTTCCAGCCGGCCAGCCAGCGGCAAGCCCATGGTAAACGCCGCCACATGCAGGCCGTACGCCAGGTACAAGCACAGGAACACCAGCCCTTCGGCACGGGTGATGCGGTAGCCGGAATAGAACACCGGCAGGCTCAGAGCAGCAACGCCAAGCATCACTGGCAGGTCGAAAGACAGTGCATTGGGTGAAATCGACAATGGCTCGGGTGTAACCAGTGCCGTCAGGCCCAACACCCCCAGCAAGTTGAACAGGTTGCTGCCGATCACCGTACCCACGGCAATCTCCCGTTCGCCACGCAGGGCGGCGATCAGCGCGGCGGCCAGTTCTGGCAGTGAGGTGCAGATGGCAACCACCGTCAGGCCGATGATGCGCTCGGACAAGCCCAGGTCGGTGGCCACCTCGGTGGCGGCCTCCAGCAGCAAGTGGCCTGCCAGGCTCAGCAGGGCAAAGCCGGCCAGCACCTGCAGCAGCGTGCCAGTCCAGAAGCGCCCGGCGCTGGCCCGGGCAGCATCCGGGGCAGGGTAGGTACGGGCATAGTGGCGCGACTGGTGCCAGAGCATCGCCAGGTAACCGGCCAGGCCAAGCAGCAGCAGTACCCCCTCGACCCGGCCCAGGTCGCCGTTGGCGGACAGCGCATAGACCAGCCCGCTGGCGACGATCAGCAGGGGTATGTCCAGGCGTACCAGTTGGCGTGACACCCGCAAGGGGATGATCAGCGCGGCCAGGCCGAGAATGACCAGTACGTTGAAGATATTGCTGCCGACCACGCTGCCGACCGCCACATCGGGTGCGCCTTGGTAGGCGGCCTGCAGGCTCACGGTCAGTTGTGGTGCGGTGCTGCCGAAGGCCACCAGGCTCAGGCCGATGATCAGCGGGCGTACGTGCAGGCGCTGCGCCAGGCGCAAGGCTGCGCGCACCAGCAGTTCGGCACCGCCGACCAGCAACAGCAGAGCAATGCCCAGTTGCAGCAGGCTAAAGGTGGGGAGGGTGGCCAGGTCGAAAATGGTCGGACTCCTGTCGCGTCAGTCGCTAAGCCCTTGTACTCGCACGCGCGCCGTTCCGCTACGGAGCATGCCGATTTTTTCTGCGGCAGCGCGTGACAGGTCGATCAGGCGGCCGCGGGTATGCGGGCCACGGTCGTTGATGCGCACCACTACGCTACGCTGGTTGGCCATGTTGGTAACCAGGACGCGGCTGCCGAACGGCAGGCTGCGGTGGGCGGCGGTCAGGCCGTGCTGGTTGAACGGTTCGCCGCTGGCGGTGCGTTTGCCGTGGTGGCGTGAGCCGTAATAGGAGGCGGTGCCCGTCTGGTCGTAGCCGCGCGGGTTTGTGTCATGGCTGGCGCAGCCGGCCAGGAGGGAGAAGAGGGCCAGGGTGCCTAAGGATCGTTTTAGCAATTTAATGCTCCGATGCTGCAATTGGGGCCGCTGTGCGGCCCATCGCCGGCAAGCCAGCTCCCACAGGAGGCTCGCCGCCCTTGAGAGTGGTGCTGTACCTGTGGGAGCTGGCTTGCCGGCGATCGAGGGCAGAGCCCTCGCCGCTTTTTTTCAGCTCACCCTTCGAGCTTGGCCTTGAGCAATTGGTTCACCTGCCCCGGGTTGGCCTTGCCTTTGGAGGCTTTCATGGCCTGGCCGACGAAGAAGCCGAACATTTTGCCACGCTTGGCTTCATCGGCCGCACGGTACTGTTCGACCTGCTCGGCGTTGGCAGCCAGCATTTCGTCGAGCATCTTGTCGATCGCACCGCTATCGGTGACCTGTTTCAGGCCTTTGCTCTCGATGATGCTGTCAGCATCGCCTTCACCGGCTGCCATGGCCTCGAACACGGTCTTGGCGATCTTGCCGCTGATGGTGTTGTCGCGGATGCGCAGCAGCATGCCACCCAGTTGCGCAGCGCTGACCGGCGCCTGGTCGATTTCCACGCCCAGTTTGTTCAGCAGGCTGCCCAGCTCGACCATGACCCAGTTGGCGGCCAGCTTGGCGTCGCCACCAATCTTCACCACTTCTTCGAAGTAGTCTGCCTGTTCGCGGCTGGAAGCCAGCACGTTGGCGTCGTACGCCGACAGGCCGTACTGGCTCTGGAAGCGCTCGACCTTCTGCGGCGGCAGCTCGGGCAGGCCGGCACGGATGGTTGCCAGGTAGCTGTCCTCGATCACCACCGGCAGCAGGTCCGGGTCGGGGAAGTAACGGTAGTCGTTGGCTTCCTCCTTGCTGCGCATGGAGCGGGTCTCGTCCTTGTTCGGGTCGTACAGGCGGGTTTCCTGCACCACCTTGCCGCCGTCTTCGATCAGGTCGATCTGGCGCTGGATCTCGCTGTTGATCGCGCGCTCGATGAAGCGGAACGAGTTGACGTTCTTGATCTCGCAGCGGGTGCCGAACTCGGTCTGGCCTTTCGGGCGAATCGACACGTTGCAGTCGCAGCGCAGCGAGCCTTCGGCCATGTTGCCGTCGCAGATGCCCAGGTAGCGCACCAGGGCGTGGATCGCCTTCACGTAGGCCACGGCTTCCTTGGCGCTGCGCATGTCAGGCTCGGAGACGATTTCCAGCAGCGGGGTGCCGGCGCGGTTCAAGTCGATACCGGTCGAGCCGCTGAAGTCTTCGTGCAGGCTTTTGCCGGCGTCTTCTTCCAGGTGCGCACGGGTAACCCCGATGCGCTTGATGGTGCCGTCTTCCAGGGCGATGTCCAGGTGGCCCTTGCCGACGATCGGCAAGTCCATCTGGCTGATCTGGTAGCCCTTGGGCAGGTCCGGGTAGAAGTAGTTCTTGCGCGCGAACACGTTGCGCTTGCCGATCTCGGCATCGATGGCCAGGCCGAACATGCACGCCATGCGCACGGCTTCCTGGTTCAGCACCGGCAGTACGCCGGGCATGCCAAGGTCAACCAGGCTGGCCTGGGTATTCGGCTCGGAGCCGAAGGTGGTAGCGCTGCCGGAGAAGATCTTCGACTGGGTGGCGAGCTGAGTGTGGATTTCCAGCCCGATCACAACTTCCCATTGCATGTGTGAACTCCTCAGAAGCCGTTGGGGGCACGGGTGTGCCAGTCGGTCACTTGCTGGTAGCGGTGCGCGACGTTGAGCAGGCGGCCTTCCTGGAAGTACGGCGCCAGCAGTTGCACGCCGACCGGCAGGCCGTCGACGAAGCCGGCTGGCATCGACAGGCCCGGCAGGCCCGCCAGGTTGGCGGTAATGGTGTAGACGTCTTCCAGGTAGGCGGCGACCGGGTCGCTGCTCTTGGCGCCAAGCTTCCAGGCCGGGTTTGGCGTGGTTGGGCCGAGGATCAGGTCGACATCGTTGAAGGCAGCCATGAAGTCGTTCTTGATCAGGCGGCGGATCTGCTGCGCCTTCACGTAGTAGGCGTCGTAGTAGCCGGCCGACAGGGCGTAGGTGCCGACCATGATGCGACGCTGCACTTCAACACCGAAACCTTCGCCGCGTGAACGCTTGTACAGGTCGGTGAGGTCTTTCGGTGCTTCGCAGCGATAACCGAAGCGCACGCCGTCGAAGCGCGACAGGTTGGAGGACGCTTCAGCCGGGGCGATCACGTAGTAGGCCGGAATGGCGTGCTGCATGTTCGGCAGGCTGATTTCCTTGACCACGGCACCGAGCTTTTCCAGCTCTTTTACGCTGGCCTGGACCAGCTCGGCAATGCGCGGGTCGAGGCCGGCACCGAAGTATTCCTTCGGCAGGCCGATGCGCAGGCCCTGCAAGGACGCGTTGAGGTTGGCGCTGTAGTCCGGCACCGGTTCTTCGATGCTGGTGGAGTCCTTGGCATCGAAACCGGCCATGCCTTGCAGCAGCAGGGCACAGTCCTCGGCAGTACGGGCCAGGGGGCCGCCCTGGTCGAGGCTGGAGGCGTAGGCGATCATGCCCCAGCGCGAAACACGACCGTACGTCGGTTTCAGGCCGGTGAGGTTGGTCAGTGCCGCCGGCTGGCGGATCGAGCCGCCGGTGTCGGTACCGGTGGTGGCCGGCAGCAGGCGCGCAGCCACGGCCGCAGCCGAACCACCCGACGAACCGCCTGGTACGTGCTCGAGGTTCCACGGGTTCTTCACCGCGCCGTAGTGGCTGGATTCGTTGGCCGAACCCATGGCGAATTCGTCCATGTTGGTCTTGCCCAGGGTGACCATGCCGGCTTCGGCCAGCTTGGCGACCACGGTGGCGTCATACGGCGCCTTGAAGTTGTCGAGCATCTTCGAGCCGCAGCTGGTGCGCACGCCGCTGGTGCAGAACAGGTCCTTGTGGGCGATGGGTGCACCCAGCAGCGCGCCGGTCTCGCCGGCGGCGCGACGGGCGTCGGCGGCACGCGCCTGGCCCAGGGCCAGGTCTTCGGTGACGCTGATAAAGCTGTTGATCTGCGGGTCGAGCTGCTTGATGCGCGCCAGCAGGGCGCCGGTCAGCTCTTCGGAGGAAAACGACTTGTCGGCGAGTCCGCGGGCGATCTCGGCCAGGGTCAATTGATGCATGGCAGGCTCTATCCCTTACTCGATGACTTTGGGAACCAGGTACAGACCGCTTTCGGTCGATGGCGCGATCGCCTGGTAGGTGTCGCGCTGGTTGCTTTCGGTGACCTGGTCGGGACGCAGGCGCTGGCTGGCCTCCAGCGGGTGGGCCAGGGGCTCGATGCCAGTGGTATCGACCGCTTGCATCTGGTCGACCAGCCCGAGAATGCTGTTCAGGGCGTCGGTAATGCGTGGCAGATCGCCATCATTCAGGCCCAGGCGGGCCAGATGGGCGATTTTCTCCACGTCGCAGCGTTCAAGCGCCATGAGGATCTCCAAGGGAAACAAAGAACGGAATTTGGGTCCGCAGTGAGGAACATGTCAGCTTTCTGGCGGTCTAACGGCCGCGAATTTCTGCTGGCGTGCTCGGAAAAACAGCCAATTTAACATATTGGCTCCTTGCCCAAAATCCCTGCCATTGTTAGAGTTTGCCGCACTTTTTTACCCACGCTTTCCCCAGGGTCACTTTCCCATGTTCAAGAAACTGCGTGGCATGTTTTCCAGCGATCTTTCCATCGACCTGGGTACTGCCAACACCCTTATTTACGTGCGTGAGCGCGGTATCGTCCTGAATGAGCCCTCGGTTGTTGCCATCCGTACCCATGGCAACCAGAAAAGCGTCGTCGCCGTCGGTACCGAAGCCAAACGCATGCTGGGCCGTACGCCTGGCAACATTGCAGCCATTCGTCCGATGAAGGACGGCGTCATCGCCGACTTCAGCGTCTGCGAAAAAATGTTGCAATATTTTATCAACAAGGTTCACGAGAACAGCTTCCTGCAGCCAAGCCCGCGCGTGCTGATCTGCGTACCGTGCAAATCGACCCAGGTAGAGCGCCGCGCCATTCGCGAGTCGGCCCTGGGTGCTGGTGCCCGTGAAGTGTTCCTGATCGAAGAGCCGATGGCCGCTGCCATTGGTGCCGGCCTGCCGGTCGAAGAAGCCCGTGGTTCGATGGTCGTCGATATCGGCGGCGGTACCACTGAAATCGCCCTGATCTCGCTGAACGGCGTGGTCTATGCCGAATCTGTCCGCGTCGGCGGCGACCGCTTCGATGAAGCCATCGTCACTTACGTGCGTCGCAACTACGGCAGCCTGATCGGCGAATCCACCGCCGAGCGCATCAAGCAGGAAATCGGTACTGCCTACCCGGGCGGCGAAGTCCGTGAAGTCGACGTGCGTGGCCGTAACCTGGCCGAAGGCGTACCGCGTGCCTTCACCTTGAACTCCAACGAAGTGCTCGAAGCGCTGCAGGAATCGCTGGCGACCATCGTCCAGGCGGTCAAGAGCGCACTTGAGCAATCGCCGCCAGAGCTGGCCTCGGACATTGCCGAGCGTGGCTTGGTGCTGACCGGTGGTGGCGCGCTGCTGCGTGACCTCGACAAGCTGCTGGCCCAGGAAACCGGCCTGCCGGTGATCGTCGCCGAAGACCCGCTGACCTGTGTCGCCCGTGGCGGTGGTCGCGCCCTGGAGATGATGGACAAGCACGCGATGGACCTGCTCTCCAGCGAGTGATCCCG
This sequence comes from Pseudomonas sp. NPDC089407, assembly GCF_044900445.1. Taxonomy (NCBI): domain Bacteria; kingdom Pseudomonadati; phylum Pseudomonadota; class Gammaproteobacteria; order Pseudomonadales; family Pseudomonadaceae; genus Pseudomonas; species Pseudomonas sp. NPDC089407. The sequence goes on along the minus strand of NZ_JBJDNB010000022.1, from coordinate 69,546 downwards.
CTCGCTGTTCACGAGCGCCCGGTTTACAGGTAGTACGCACAGTGCTACCTGTATGTGCCGGGCTGGCGCCCGTTCCGGGCGCCGTATCCATCAATCCGCAACCAGGCTGGTGCGTTGTTCCATGTCCAATGACCTCCTGAGTCGTCCACGAGGAACGGCCCATTAAACCGCTTTTCTCCAAGGGCCCTTCGCTGGGCGTTCGCCTGCTCGTTCTGGTAGTGATGTCGGTCGCGTTGATGGTTGTCGACGCGCGCTTCGACGTGCTCAAGCCCGTACGCAGCCAGATGGGCCTGGTGCTGATGGAGTCGTACTGGATCACTGACCTGCCGCAGCGTGCCTGGCAGGGCGTGGCCGGCCAGTTCGGTAGCCGCACCGAGCTGATCGCCGAAAACGAGAAGCTCAAGACCGAGGCCCTGCTGTTGCAGGGGCGCCTGCAAAAGCTGGCGGCCCTGACCGAACAGAACGTGCGCCTGCGCGAGTTGCTCAACTCCTCGGCACTGGTCAACGAAAAGGTCGAAGTGGCCGAGCTGATCGGTGTCGACCCCAATCCGTTCACCCACCGCATCCTGATCAACAAGGGCGAGCGTGATGGCGTGTTCCTCGGCCAGCCGGTGCTCGATGCCCGTGGCTTGATGGGCCAGGTGGTCGAGTTGATGCCCTATACCTCGCGGGTGCTGCTGCTGACCGATACCACCCACAGCATTCCGGTGCAGGTCAACCGCAACGGCCTGCGCGCTATCGCCAGCGGCACCGGCAACCCGGAGCGCCTGGAATTGCGCCATGTGGCCGATACTGCCGACATCAAGGAAGGCGACCTGCTGGTCAGCTCCGGCATGGGCCAGCGTTTCCCGGCCGGTTACCCGGTGGCCACGGTCAATGAGGTGATCCACGACTCTGGCCAGCCGTTCGCCATCGTTCGCGCCATCCCCACCGCCGCGCTCAACCGCAGCCGCTACATGCTGCTGGTGTTCAGTGACCGGCGTACCCCGGAGCAGCGCGCCACGGAGGCGGCCATCGCCCAGGAAGAGGCTGACCGCAAGGGCGCTGCGACTGTCGGCCAGCCGGCCACCAGTGGCGAGCAGGCAACGCCAGCGACGGCTACACCTGCTGCGCCGGCCACCCCGGCAGCTCCGGTCACCCCAGCTACCCCGGCCGCGCAGCCCGCAGCCCCGGCTGCCGCACCTGCTGCCCCCGTTCCCCCCCGGAGACAATGATGGCTGCATCACGCCGCAACAATGGCTGGGTCATCTGGCTGACTTTCGCCATCGGCCTGCTGCTCAGCGTCTCGCCCATGCCGCAGTTCATGGAAGTGTTCCGGCCCATGTGGCTGGCCTTGCTGGTGTCGTTCTGGACCCTGGCGGTGCCGAACAAGGTCGGCATGACCACGGCGTTCGTGCTGGGCCTGGCCGAGGACGTGCTGTACGGCACGCTGCTGGGGCAGAACGCGCTGATCCTTACCCTCATCACTTTCCTGGTGTTGTCGCTGCAGCAGCGCCTGCGCATGTTCCCCATGTGGCAGCAAAGCCTGGTCATACTGGTGATCTTCGGTATCGCCCAGCTGATCCAGCTGTGGCTCAGCGCCCTGACCGGCAACCGCCTGCCGACCCTGGCGCTGGTCTGGTCAGCGGTGATCAGTGCCTTGCTCTGGCCGTGGATCAGCTTCGCCCTGCGCGACCTGCGCCGCCGCTTGCGTATCAACTGACGGCGATACGCCACTGACAGGGAGATGTCTGCATGAACCCGCTATACCTGGCCTCCGGCTCGCCCCGCCGTCGTGAACTGCTGACCCAGATCGGCGTGCCGTTCAGCGTCGTCAGCGCCCCCATCGATGAAACTCCACTCCCCGGCGAAAGCGCCCCGGCCTACGTCGAGCGCTTGGCGCGGGCCAAAGCGGCCGCCGGTCTGGCCAGCCTCGCTGGCTCTGCTGTAGTGCTTGGCGCAGACACTGCGGTGGTGCTCGATGGTCGTATTCTCGGCAAGCCGGAAAACCGCGAAGATGCCCTGGCCATGCTGGCTGACCTGTCAGGCCGTGAGCACCAGGTACTGACGGCGGTCGCCCTTGACGATGGCCAGCGCGTGCTCAGCCTGTGTGTCACCAGCAAGGTAAGTTTCCGCGCGATCAGCGCTGACGAAGCGCAACGCTACTGGGCCAGCGGCGAGCCTGCCGACAAGGCCGGCAGCTATGCCATCCAGGGCCTGGGAGCGGTGTTCGTCACCGGCCTTGTCGGCAGTTACTCGGCAGTGGTCGGCTTACCGCTCAGTGAAACGGCCGATTTGCTTGGCCAGTTCGGCATCGCCTGCTGGCAGTCGCTCGCGCATACGCCTGAGGTAACAAACCCGCAGTAGCCAGCATTGCTTACGCCATCCATCATTAGAAAAAACCTTTTGACGAGAGCCTGCCATGAGTGAAGAGATCCTGATCAACATCACGCCAATGGAATCACGCGTGGCGGTGGTGGAAAACGGGGTACTGCAGGAAGTGCATGTCGAGCGCACCCAGCGCCGTGGCATCGTCGGCAATATCTACAAGGGCAAGGTGGTGCGTGTGCTGCCAGGCATGCAGGCGGCCTTCGTCGACATTGGCCTGGAGCGCGCAGCGTTCATCCATGCCTCGGAAATCTCCCAGCGCGAAGGTTCGGCCGTGGAGAACATCACGGCACTGGTGCACGAGGGCCAAGCCCTGGTGGTGCAAGTGACCAAGGACCCGATCGGCAGCAAGGGCGCGCGCCTGACCACCCAGCTGTCGATCCCGTCGCGCTACCTGGTGTACATGCCGCGCAGCAGCCATGTCGGCATTTCGCTGAAGATCGAGGATGAAGCCGAGCGCGAGCGCCTCAAGCAGGTGGTCAGCAACTGCATGGAGAGCGAAAACATCAAGGATGCCGGCGGGTTCATCCTGCGTACCGCGGCCGAGGGCGCGCGTGCCGAGGAAATCCTTCAGGACATCCGCTACCTGCGTCGCCTGTGGGAGCAGATCGGCACCCAGATCAAGACCTGCGGTGCACCCATGGTCATTTATGAAGACCTGGGCCTGGCCCTGCGTACCCTGCGCGACCTGGTCAACCCCAAGATCGAGAAGATCCGCATCGACTCGCGGGAAACCTTCCAGAAGACCACGCAGTTCGTCGGCGAACTGATGCCGGAAATCGCCGACCGCCTCGAACATTACCCTGGCGAACGCCCGATCTTCGACCTGTACGGCGTCGAGGACGAGATCCAGCGTGCCCTGGAGCGCAAGGTACCGTTGAAGTCCGGCGGCTACCTGGTGGTCGACCCGGCCGAAGCGATGACCACCATCGACGTCAACACCGGGGCTTTCGTCGGCCACCGCAACCTCGAAGAGACCATCTTCAAGACCAACCTCGAGGCCGCCACCGCCATCGCCCGGCAACTGCGCCTGCGCAATATCGGCGGCATCATCATCATCGACTTCATCGACATGGAAGATGAAGAGCACCAGCGCCAGGTGCTGCGCACCCTGGAAAAACAGCTGGAGCGCGATCACGCCAAGACCAACATCATCGGCATTACCGAGCTGGGCCTGGTGCAGATGACCCGCAAGCGCACGCGGGAGAGCCTGGAACAGGTGCTGTGCGAACCGTGTCTTGCCTGCCAGGGCCGCGGCAAGCTGAAAACCCCCGAGACCATCTGCTACGAAATTTTCCGCGAAATCCTGCGTGAGGCACGTGCCTACCAGGCCGAAGGTTATCGTGTGCTGGCCAACCAGAAGGTAGTCGACCGCCTGCTGGATGAAGAATCGGGCAACGTCGCAGAACTGGAGGCCTTCATCGGTCGAACCATTCGCTTCCAGGTCGAGTCGATGTATTCGCAGGAACAATACGACGTGGTGCTGCTCTGAGGCCTTCTGAAACCCGCGGCTGCATCGTCGCGCTGGCAAAACCTGCGCGACGGGCCATCATGGATAAACGACTTGGAGGGCCACGGCCATGGGACGTCTGACCCGCGTTCTTGTCGCCTTGACCCGCTGGGGGTTGGGCATATGTGCCCTGTTGGCGGTATTGGTGGCGCTGTATGTCAGCCTTGGCCGCGAACTGGTGCCGCTGGTCGCCGAGTACCGTGCCGACGTAGAGAGCAAGGCCGAGCAGGCGCTGGGCTTGCCCGTGCATGTTGGTGCGCTGGAAGGCCACTGGAGCGGGCTGGCGCCGGTGCTGCGAGTGCGCGACCTGCAATTGGGCGAGGGTGCCACGGCGCTGCGCCTGGACGAGGTCATGGTGGTGCCCGATGTCTGGGCCAGCCTTACCGCTCGTGAAGTGCGCCTGGCGCGCATTCAGCTGGGCGGCCTGCAACTGATCCTGCGTCAGAACGAGCAGGGCGCCTGGAACCTTGAAGGGCTGCCGAAGAAAGACGACACGCCGCTGGACCCTGCCGACCTGCTGCAGCGCTTGCGCCAGCTGGGCCGGGTCGATGTGTTCGACAGCCAGGTTACCCTGCACCCCTGGCAGCGCGACCCGCTGACCCTGACTTATGTGAGTGCCGGCCTGCAGGCCGGTGCCTCGCGCCAGGCTTTGGACTTGCGGGCAACCCTGCCCGATGGCCAGCCCTTGGCGCTGAACCTGCGCAGCCGCGTATCAGCCAAGGCCTGGCGTGATGGCCAGGTCGAGGCCTACCTGAGCCTGCCGCAAAGTGATTGGTCGCACTGGTTACCGCCCGCTTTGCTGGGGCAATGGCACGCCGAAGCCTTGCGCGCCGGCGGTGAATTCTGGGTCGACTGGGGCAAGGGGCAGTTGCAGCAGGCCGTGGTCCGGCTCAATGCGCCTGAACTGAAGGGCGCCTACAGTGGGCGCAAGGCGGCCACCCTGAACAACCTGGCCCTGGGCGCCTGGTTCCAGCGTCGGGAGCAAGGTTTCGATGTTGTTGTCGACTCCCTGGCCATGGACATCGGCAAGTCCCGTTGGGAATCGCACCTGCAGCTGCAGCAACGTCCTGGCCAGAGCGACGCCGAGGAAAGCTGGAAGGTGCAGGCAGATCGGCTCCACCTGACGCCGCTGACCCCGTTGATCGACGCCTTGGCGCCGTTGCCGGACAACGTCATGGCCGTGGTCGATGGCCTCAAGGTGACGGGTGCACTGCGCAATGTGCGGCTGGAGGCCCGGCCCAAGGCGGAAGGTGACCAGCGCCTGCAGTTTGAAGCCAACCTGGAAAAGGTCGGTTTCGATGCCTATCACAGTGCCCCGGCAGCCGGTAACGTCAGTGGCAGCATCAGTGGCGACCTGGGCCACGGCGAGCTGCGCCTGGATACCGATGCGTTCATGCTGCACCTGTACCCGATCTTCGCCAAACCCTGGCATTACCAGAAGGCCAATGCACGGCTGACCTGGGCACTGGACAAGGAGGGCTTCACCTTGGTCGCGCCCTACCTCAAGGTGCTGGGCGAAGAGGGCAAGATCGCCGGTGACTTCCTGATCCGCCTGTTGTTCGAGGAAGGCCGCGAAGACTACATGGACCTGCGCGTCGGCCTGACCGACGGCGATGGTCGCTACACCGCCAAGTACTTGCCCGAAGTACTCAGCCCGGCGCTCGACGAGTGGCTGCGCAGTGCCATCGTCAAAGGCGCGGTGGACCAAGGCTACTTCCAGTACCAGGGCTCGCTGAACCATGGCGCTGCGCCAGAGGCGCGCAGCATCAGCCTGTTCTTCAAGGTGCATGACGCAGCGCTGGACTTCCAGCCTGGCTGGCCGCAGGTACAGCATGTGGATGGCGATGTGTTCATCGAAGACAGTGGCGTGCGCATCAAGGCCCAGCGCGGCGTGCTGCTGGACACCAAGGTCAGCGATGTGAAGGTCGATATCCCGCATGTCGACGAGGGCCAGCACAGCCACCTGTTCCTTGATGGCAACTTCGACGGCAGCCTGGGTGATGGCCTGAAGATTCTCAAGGAGGCGCCAATCGGCACGGGTGAGATCTTCGCCGGCTGGGAGGGCGAGGGGCCGCTGAAGGGCAAGGTCAAGCTCGATATCCCGCTGGAACATGGGCAGCGACCGAAAGTGCAGGTGGACTTCGCCACCCGCGATGCGCGTTTGAAGGTCGCCCCGCCAAGCCTTGAGTTGAGCCGCCTGAAGGGTGATTTCAGCTTCGACTTCGACAAGGGCCTGAGCGGCAAAGCCATCAGCCTGCAGGCCTTTGGCAAACCGGTTACGGCGCAAATCACTGCTGAAGGCCAGGCTGGGCAAATGCAGACCCGCATCGACGCCAATGGCCAGGTATCACTCAAGGCGTTGACCGAGTGGCTGCAGTTCAGCCAGGCCCTGCCGGCTTCCGGTGACCTGCCGTACCAGTTGCAGCTGAGCCTGGGTAGCCGGGACAACCGCCTGAGCGTCACTTCCAGCCTCAAGGGCTTGGCCATCGACCTGCCTGCGCCGTTCGGCAAGGCTGCCGCAGAAACCCGCGACAGCCGTTTCAGCATGAGCCTGCAGGGGCAGGAGCGGCGTTTCGATGCGGGTTTCAGCGACCTGGCCCGCTTTGCCTACGCGGCCCCGGCCGACAAGTTGCTGCAGGGGCGTGGCGAATTGCTGCTGGGTACCGGGGACGCCCAGGTGCCAGCCGGTCAGGGCCTGCGGGTACGTGGGCGGCTGGACACGCTGGACCTGGCCCCGTGGCAAGAACAGGCGGAACGCCTGGGCGGTAACGACCCAGGCGGAAGTGCCCGGCAGAACCTGCAGAGCGTCGACCTGAGCATCGGCCAGTTGAAAGCCTTTGGCATGGACCTGAACCAGGCTGTGGTTCGGTTGGCCCGAGGCGGCCCGGCCTGGGACCTGCGCCTCGACAGCAAGGAAGTCATCGGCAATGCCCGGGTGCCGGATGCCAAGGGCGCGCCAATGGTCGTACGCATGCAGACCCTGCGCCTGCCGGCGCCCAGCCCGGCCGAAAAACAGGCCGAAGAACGGGCTGAGGATGGCCCGGACCCACTGGCCTCCTTCGACCCACGCAAGGTTCCGGCACTGGACCTGAGCATCGACAAGCTGTACCGCGGTGACGACCTGTTCGGCAGTGCCTCGATCAAGCTGCGGCCTACCGCACGGGGTGTTACCGCCAGCGATATCGACCTCGACTTCAAAGGCCTACGCATTGACGGTGGCGGAGGCTGGGAAGGCGAAGTGGGCAACACCAGCAGCTGGTACAAGGGGCGCCTGGACGGCAAGAACCTGGGCGACGTGCTCAAGGCCTGGGGTTTTGCTCCGACCGTGACCAGCCGTGACTTCCGCCTGGACGTGGACGGGCGCTGGCCGGGTTCGCCGGCTGCGGTGAGCCTGACGCGCTTCTCGGGCAGCATGAACGCGGCGCTGCGCACTGGCCAGTTTGTCGAGGTCGAGGGCGGTGCCCAGGCGTTGCGGGTATTTGGCCTGCTCAACTTCAACTCGATTGGCCGGCGCCTGCGCCTGGACTTTTCCGACCTGTTCGACAAGGGCCTGGCCTATGACCGGGTCAAAGGCTTGCTGGTGGCGAGCAGCGGGGTCTACGTGACCCGTGAGCCGATCAGCGTAACCGGCCCGTCGAGCAACTTCGAGCTGGATGGCACCCTGGACCTGGTCCATGACCGGGTCGATGCCAACTTGCAGGTCAGCCTGCCGGTCACCAACAACCTGCCGTTGGCGGCGCTGATTGTCGGTGCGCCGGCGGTAGGCGGGGCGCTGTTCCTGGTCGACCGGCTCATCGGTGACCGCGTGTCGCGCTTTGCCAGCGTGCATTACCGTGTCGAAGGCCCGGTGAAAGAGCCTAGAATCACATTTGTGAAACCTTTCGAAAAATCCCGTTAGGAGCGCCCATGAAGGCAGCGGTTATCCAGATGGTCAGCCAGGACGATGTGCTGGCCAACCTGCAGCGTGCCGGTGCCCTGTTGCATCAGGCTGCCTTGGGCGGCGCGAGGCTGGCGGTACTGCCGGAAAACTTTGCCGCCATGGGCCGCAAGGACGCTGCGGCGATCGGCCGTGCCGAAGCCTTGGGTGAAGGGCCGATCCTGCCCTGGTTGAAACGCACCGCCCGCGACCTCAAGTTATGGATAGTCGCCGGTACCTTGCCCTTGCCACCGGTCGGCCAGCCCGACGCCAAGGCCCATGCCTGTTCGCTGCTGATCGACGAACACGGCGATGTGGCGGCACGTTATGACAAGCTGCACCTGTTCGACGTGGACGTTACCGACAACCGCGGTCGCTACCGTGAGTCGGATGACTACGCCCATGGCGCGCAGGTGGTGGTGGCGGATACGCCGGTCGGGCGGCTGGGCTTGAGCGTGTGTTACGACCTGCGCTTCCCCGAGCTTTACAGCGCACTGCGTGCAGCCGGCGCGGAACTGATCACCGCACCGGCTGCCTTTACTGCAGTGACCGGGGCGGCACATTGGGAGGTGCTGGTGCGCGCCCGGGCCATCGAAACCCAGTGCTACCTGCTGGCGGCGGCGCAGGGCGGCACCCACCCAGGCCCACGGGAGACCCATGGCCATGCGGCGATCGTCGACCCTTGGGGGCGTATCGTGGCAGAACAGGCGCGAGGCGAAGCGGTATTGCTCGCCGAGCGCGACATTGATGAACAGGCGTCCATCCGGGCGCGCATGCCGGTGGTATCGCACCGGCGCTTTTTCTCGCAGGGCGCGTTGCGGCCTGCGCACACCTCGGAGTGACTATGAGCCAGATGTTATCCACCGTCAGTGAGCAGCTCCTGGCACCAGGCGGCTTGACCCTGGACAGCCTGCAGAGCGTGCTGGGTGAGTTGGCCGGCCCTGGTATCGATGCTGCCGACCTGTATTTCCAGGGGCAGATCTCGGAAACCTGGGCACTTGAAGACGGCATTGTCAAAGAGGGCAGTTTCAACCTCGACCAAGGCGTCGGCGTGCGTGCCCAGTCCGGTGAAAAAACCGGCTTCGCTTACAGCAATGCGATCAACCTCGAAGCGCTGACTTCGGCAGCCCGCGCTGCCCGTTCGATTTCCCGTGCCGGACAGAACGGCACGGTGCAGGCCTTCCGCAGCCAGGAAGTGACCGCGCTGTACGCCGCGGACAACCCGCTCGATGTGCTCAGCCGTGCCGAAAAGGTCGAACTGCTCAAGCGTGTCGATGCGGCCACCCGTGCGCTCGACCCACGTATCCAGCAGGTCAGCGTGAGCATGGCCGGCGTCTGGGAGCGCATCCTGATTGCTGCCGCCGATGGCAGCCTGGCCGCCGATGTGCGCCCGCTGGTGCGCTTCAATGTCAGCGTCATCGTCGAGCAGAACGGCCGCCGCGAGCGCGGCGGGCAGGGCGGTGGCGGGCGTACCGACTACCGCTTCTTCACCGAAGAGCGGGTCATGGGCTATGCCCGCGAAGCATTGCGCCAGGCACTGGTGAACCTGGAAGCCGTCCCGGCACCGGCCGGTACCTTGCCCGTGGTACTGGGTTCGGGCTGGTCGGGCGTGCTGCTGCACGAGGCCGTCGGCCATGGCCTGGAAGGTGACTTCAACCGCAAGGGCAGTTCGGCGTTCAGTGGCCGCATTGGCGAAAAAGTGGCATCGAGCCTGTGCACCATCGTCGACGATGGCACCCTCGAAGGCCGCCGTGGCTCGCTGAGCGTGGACGACGAAGGTACCCCGACCGAGTGCACCACGCTGATCGAGAACGGCGTGCTCAAGGGCTACATGCAGGACAAGCTGAACGCGCGCCTGATGGGCATGGCAGTCACCGGCAACGGCCGCCGCGAATCCTACGCGCACCTGCCGATGCCACGCATGACCAACACCTACATGCGTGCCGGTGAAAGCGACCCGGAGGAAATCATCCGTTCGGTGAAAAAAGGCATCTACTGCGCCAACCTCGGCGGTGGCCAGGTGGATATCACCAGCGGCAAGTTCGTGTTCTCGACCAGTGAGGCCTACCTGATCGAAGACGGCAAGATTACCGCGCCAGTGAAGGGCGCGACCCTGATCGGCAATGGTCCGGAGGCGATGAGCCGGGTATCGATGGTCGGTAACGACCTGGCGCTGGACAGCGGGGTAGGGACGTGTGGCAAGGACGGGCAGTCGGTGCCGGTCGGGGTCGGGCAGCCGACCTTGAAGCTGGATGCGATTACCGTAGGCGGTACTGGCGCGTGATGGCCTTGGGGACCAGTGTGGGAGCGGCGGTGCGGCGTTCCGACTTGTCCCGCGAACACCGGCGAAGCCGGTGCCAGCTGGCACCGCATCGCCTGCTTCGCGGGACAAGCCCGCTCCCACAGCAGGCCCCCTTAGCAGAACTCAGCGCAAGCCGCGCTGCAGCTCGTCGAGGTCGCGAATGTACTTGAACACCTTGCGCGCGGCGGCCGGCGGTTTGTTCCGCGCCTTTTCGTGCTGGGCATGTCGGATCAGCGAGCGCAGCTGCTGGCGGTCGGTGTCGGGGTATTCGTTGACGAAACGCTCAAGGTCTTCGTCATTACCGTCGATGAGCCGGTCGCGCCAACGTTCCAGGCCGTGGAAACGTTCGTTGTACTGGCGGGTCGAGCTGTCCATCTGCTCGAGCAAGGCGTGGATGGCATCCAGGTCCTGTACGCGCATCAGCTTGCCGACAAACGACATGTGCCGTTTGCGGGCACCGTGAGCGGTGTGCTTGCTGGCCTCGGCCAGGGCCTTGCGCAGCTCGTCGGTCAACGGCAGGCGGGCCAAGGTATCGGCTTTGAGCGTGGTAAGGCGCTCGCCGAGTTCAACCAGCTCATGCAGTTCGCGCTTGATCTGGGTTTTGCTTTTTTCGCCGTCGTAGGCGTCGTTTGAATCAACCATGGTGGCAGTCCGCTTGGGTTTTTATGAAAAGTCGCCGAGCGGCGATCAGGCAAGGCGAAAACAGGCGAGGAAGCGGAGTTTACAGATTGTAAATGAGCATTCCGAGCCTGTTTTCAACGCAGGATGATCGTCGCGCAGGCACTTTTCGTACAAAGCATAGAAATCGCCGCCATGATAACCAGCCGGGGGCCGCTTGTCCGGCCCGGTCGTAGAATGACCCTAAGCCGTACGCAGAATTTTAGTGGAGAGAACCATGAGTGCAGTCCAGAGCGTAGGTCCAAAAGACCTGCCAGCATTGCAGGAGCAGGTCGAGGCAATTATCGCCGAGGCGCGCCGCCAGGGGGCCAGTGCCTGCGAAGTGGCAGTGTCGCTGGAGCAGGGCCTGTCCACCACGGTACGCCAGCGCGAGGTCGAAACGGTCGAGTTCAACCGCGACCAGGGCTTTGGCATCACCCTCTACGTTGGCCAGCGCAAAGGCTCGGCCAGCACCTCGGCCAGTGGCCCGGAAGCGATCCGCGAAACCGTCGCCGCTGCGCTGGCGATTGCCAAGCATACGTCGGAAGACGAATGCTCCGGCCTGGCCGACGCGGCGCTGATGGCCCGTGAGATCCCGGACCTGGACCTGTACCACGACTGGGACATCGAGCCCGAAAAGGCCATCGAGATGGCCTTGGCCTGCGAGGCGGCGGCGTTCGACGCCGACCCGCGCATCCTCAACGCTGACGGCACTACCCTCAACACCCACCAAGGCTGCCGCGTGTATGGCAACAGCCACGGTTTCATCGGTGGCTACGCCTCGACCCGGCACAGCCTGAGCTGCGTGATGATCGCCGAAGGTGACGGGCAGATGCAGCGTGATTACTGGTATGACGTGAACCGCCAGGGCAACCTGCTGGCCGACCCGCGCAGCATTGGCGTGCGGGCTGCCCAGCGTGCCGCCAGCCGCCTGGGCGCGCGCCCGGTGCCGACGTGCGAGGTGCCGGTGCTGTTCTCGGCCGAGCTGGCCGGCGGCCTGTTCGGCAGCTTCCTGTCGGCCATCTCCGGTGGCAACCTGTACCGCAAGTCGTCGTTCCTTGAGGGCACGATTGGCCAGCGCCTGTTCCCTTCCTGGCTGACCCTCGACGAGCGCCCGCACATTCCGCGCGCGCTGGGCAGCGCCGCGTTCGACGGTGATGGCCTGGCCACCTACGCCAAACCGTTCGTCGACAAAGGCGAGCTGGTGTCGTACCTGCTGGGGACGTATTCCGGGCGCAAGCTGGGCTTGCCGAGCACGGCCAACTCGGGCGGTGTGCACAACCTGTTCGTCAGCCATGGTGTTGAAGACCAGGCTGCACTGATCCGCCGCATGGGCCGCGGGCTGCTGGTGACCGAGCTGATGGGGCACGGCCTGAACATGGTAACCGGGGATTACTCCCGTGGCGCGGCAGGGTTCTGGGTCGAGAATGGCGAGATCCAGCACGCGGTGCAGGAAGTGACCATTGCCGGCAATATGAAAGACATGTTCCAGCAGATTGTAGCGATTGGCAGCGATCTTGAAACCCGCAGCAATATCCATACAGGGTCGGTGCTGATCGAGCGGATGACGGTGGCGGGTAGCTGATCGTTAGCCTGCACCGGCCTCTTCGCGGGTGAACCCGCTCCCACAGGTACTGCACAGGCATCAGACCCTATGCGGGTCCCTGTGGGAGCGGGTTTACCCGCGAAGAGGCCGGTACAGGCACTCCAAATTTTTCATTGCATCTTGAGACCCGGCCCCCACGCCGGGTTTTTTATTCATCACCTTTCCCTTGAAGTGATTCTGTTTATCACTTAATAATGAATATCATTATCCAGTAACCCGGCGATGATGTTCATGAAACCCGTCCTCCGCGAACTGCCCTACCTGGAAAACTGGCGCTGGCTCAGCCGGCGCATCCGCTGTGCGCTCGAACCCGACGAGCCGCGCCTGATCGAGCATTACCTGGCCGAAGGCCGCTACCTGGTGTGCTGTACCGAAACCTCGCCATGGACCGTGGCACTGACCGCCTTCCGCCTGCTGCTGGATACCGCCTGCGACCGCATGCTGCCTTGGCATTGGCGCTGCCTGTGCCTGGACCAGGCTTGGCGCCCGCTGCTGGACTTGCGCAACCTCGACCGCCAGGAACAGAACCAGCGCTGGCAGACCTACGCCCTGCAGTTGGCCAATTGCCGCCTGCTGCCGTCGATTTCCCCCGATGAACTGATGCAAGGATTTGATGATGAGTAATACCCGTATCGAGCGTGACAGCATGGGTGAGCTGCAGGTGCCGGCCCAGGCCCTGTACGGCGCCCAGACCCAGCGCGCGGTCGACAACTTCCCGATCAGCGGCCAGCGCATGCCGGCCCAGTTCATTCGCGCCTTGCTGCTGGCCAAGGCCGCTGCGGCCAAGGCCAACGTCGAGCTGGAGCAGCTGTCTGCCGCGCAGGGCCAGGCCATCGTCAAGGCCGTCGAGCAACTGCTGGCCGAGGATTTCATCCAGCACTTCCCGGTGGATGTGTTCCAGACCGGCTCCGGCACCAGCTCGAACATGAACGCCAACGAGGTGATCGCCACCCTGGCCAGCCGTGTACTGGGCGAGGCGGTCAACGCCAATGACCACGTCAACTGTGGTCAGAGCAGCAACGACATTATCCCGACCACCATTCACGTCAGTGCCGCGTTGGCCTTGCACGAGCAACTGCTGCCCGCGTTGAGCCACCTGGTACAGGTAATCGAGACCAAATCGGCGCAGGTGCATCAGTACGTGAAGACCGGCCGTACCCACCTGATGGATGCCATGCCGGTGCGCATGAGCCAGGTGCTGGATGGCTGGGCAGCGCAGATCAACGGTGCCAAGGCCCATATCGAAGCCACATTGCCGAGCCTGCAGGCGCTGGCCCAGGGTGGTACCGCCGTGGGTACCGGCATCAATGCCCACCCACAGTTTGCTGCCGGTTTCGCCCGCCAGCTCAGCGGCCTGACCCAGGTCGAGTTCACGCCAGGGCAGAACCTGTTCGCCCTGATCGGTTCGCAGGACACTGCCGTGGCCCTGTCTGGCCAGCTCAAGACCACCGCCGTGGCGCTGATGAAAATCGCCAACGACTTGCGCTGGATGAACTCCGGCCCGCTGGCTGGCCTGGGTGAAATCGAGCTGCAAGGGCTGCAGCCAGGCTCCTCGATCATGCCCGGCAAGGTCAACCCGGTGATCCCGGAGGCTACTGCCATGGTCGCCGCCCAGGTAATCGGCAACGACGCCACCATCGCCATTGCGGGCCAGTCCGGCAACTTCGAGCTGAACGTGATGTTGCCGGTGATCGCCCGCAACCTGCTGGAAAGCATCGTACTGATGGCCAACGTCAGCCGCCTGCTGGCTGACAAGGCCATCGCCAGCTTCAAGGTCAACGAGGGCAAGCTCAAGGAAGCCCTGGCGCGCAACCCGATCCTGGTCACGGCACTGAACCCGATCATTGGCTACCTGAAGGCCGCCGAAATCGCCAAGACCGCCTACAAGCAGGGCCGTCCGGTCATCGATGTGGCGTTGGAACACACCGACCTGTCGCGTGACCAGTTGGAAGCCCTGCTGGACCCGGAAAAACTTACCGCCGGCGGTATCTGACCCTGCGTCACCGCATAGGAGGCAACCATGCAGCACTGGAAACGCACCACGGAAACCGCCAACCGCCTGTTCGAACAGGGCGAGCTGGTCGATGCCCGGGAACACTACCTGCAAGCCCTGGCGCTGGCCCAGGTGTTGTTCGAGCGCTGGCATGACGTCGACGAAGCGGTGGCTGCATTCGTCATCGCCCACCACAACCTGGCCGACCTGCACCTGCGCCTGAACCAGCCGCAGGAAAGCGCCGATTACCTTTGCGCCGCGCATCAGCGGCTGCTGCAGGCCAGCCAGGAGGCGCGCTTGCCGCAGGCGCTGCGTGACGCCGCCTTGCGCCACAGTGGGCGCACCTACACCGAACTGCTCAGTTTCATCGCCGAGTACGGCCAGTACCCGCGTACCGAACGCCTGCTCAATCGCCACAGTGCCGGGGCCAGCGAACTCGCTGCCCAGCCGGACGTGGCACCTAGAACCCAAGCCTACGGAATTCACTGACATGCCCCATACCTTGCCTGCATTGCCTTACGCTTATGACGCGCTGGAGCCGCACATCGACGCCCAGACCATGGAAATTCACCACACCAAGCACCACCAGACCTACGTCAACGGCCTCAATGCTGCCGTCGAAGGCACCGAATGGGCCGAGTGGCCGGTGGAAAAATTGGTCGGCGCCGTCAAACAGCTGCCGGAAAACCTGCGTGGCGCAGTGACCAACCACGGCGGCGGGCACGCCAACCACAGCCTGTTCTGGACCGTGATGTCGCCGCAGGGTGGCGGTGAGCCTGTCGGCCAGCTGGCACAAGCTGTGACTGCGCAATTGGGCGGTTTCGAGGCGTTCAAGGACGCCTTCACCAAGGCTGCACTGACGCGCTTCGGCAGCGGTTGGGCCTGGCTCAGCGTGACCCCGCAGAAAACCCTGGTGGTGGAGAGCAGCGGTAACCAGGACAGCCCGCTGATGCATGGCAACACGCCGATCCTCGGCCTGGACGTGTGGGAGCATGCCTACTACCTGAAGTATCAGAACCGCCGTCCGGAATACATTGGTGCCTTCTACAACGTCATTGACTGGGCGGAAGTGGAACGCCGTTACCTCGAAGCCCTGAAGTGAGTCGGACCGGTATGCGCTCAGAGGTGATGTCTGTCAGCAGTGTGCGCCTGTTCCGTCTGGCGCTTGGGACTTTGCTGTTGCTGGCTGGCACCGCGTTACTGGCGGCCCGTGGCCTCGCCTGGCTGGACCTGGAACCGCGCATGCTGCGCGCCCTGGAGGGCGGCGCTTTATGCGCACTGGGCACGGCGCTGGGCGCAGTACCGGTACTGGTGATTCGCAACATGCCGGTGGCGTTGGCTGATACCCTGCTGGGCTTCGGCGCCGGGGTGATGCTGGCGGCGACCGCATTTTCCCTGATCATCCCGGGGCTGGATGCAGCCCAGTCCATCGGCTTCAGCCCATGGGGCGCGGGTGGCCTGATCAGTTTCGGCCTGATGTTCGGTGCACTGTGCCTGTTCCTGGTCGACCTCAAGGTCTCCGGCGCCTCGCCAGAAGCACTGGTCGGCAGCGAGAACCAGCCGGTGATTGCCGCGCGCATCTGGCTGTTCGTGATTGCCATCATTGCCCACAACATCCCCGAAGGCATGGCCATCGGCGTGTCGGCCGGTGGTGGCATGGCCGACGCCGACAGCCTGGCCATGGGTATCGCCTTGCAGGATGTTCCCGAGGGGCTGGTGATTGCACTGGTGCTGGCGGGGGCGGGCATGCCGCGCTTCAAGGCCTTCCTGATCGGCGCGGCTTCAGGCCTGGTCGAGCCGGTGGCTGCGGTCATTTGTGCCTGGCTGGTGAATGTTGCCGAGCTCTTGCTGCCGCTGGGCCTGGCCTGTGCGGCGGGGGCGATGCTGCTGGTGGTCACCCAGGAAATCATCCCCGAATCGCGCAGCAACGGCCATCACCGCCTGGCCAGCCTGGGGCTGTGTATCGGCTTTTGCCTGATGATGGTGATGGATACGGCGATGTCCTGATTCGTCATCAGGTTCACGCGCTCCCTGTAGGAGCGGCCTTGTGTCGCGAAAGGGCCGCAAAGCGGCCCCAGCAATGGGTGGTTTAATGCTGAAATCCTGGGGCTGCTTTGCAGCCCTATCGCGACACAAGGCCGCTCCTACATGGACCGTGCAGGGATTTATTCGCCTTCGTCGAAGAAGTTGTTGATCAGTTCGACCAGCGCATCCATGGCATCGGTGTCCTGTTCACCTTCGGTATGCAGGTGCACCTGGGTGCCTTTGCCCGCTGCCAGCATCATCACCGCCATGATGCTCTTGCCATCCACCAATTTGTCCGGCGCGCGGCCGACCCGCACCTGGCAGGGGAAGCGGCCGGCTACGCCGACGAACTTGGCTGCCGCCCGGGCATGCAGGCCCAGCTTGTTGATGATGGTGATTTCGCGGGCGGGCATGGTGGGGCGGATCCTTGGGCTAGAGGTCGCGGTGGCGAACCTGGACGTTTTTCAGGGATTGTTGCAGCAACTGGCCGAGGCGTTCGGTGATGTACACCGAGCGGTGGTGGCCACCGGTGCAGCCAATGGCAATGGTGACGTAGGCGCGGTTGCTGGCGGCGAAGCGGGGTAGCCACTTGAGCAGGTAGCTGGAAATGTCGTTGAACATGTCTTCGACATCCGGCTGCGCGGCCAGGTAGTCGATCACCGGCTGTTCCAGGCCGGAGTGTTCACGCAGTTCGGGCTTCCAGTACGGGTTGGGCAGGCAGCGCACATCGAACACCAGGTCGGCATCGACCGGCATCCCGCGCTTGAAACCGAACGACTCGACCAGAAACGCCGTGCCAGGCTCGGGCTTGTTGAGCAGGCGCAACTTGATCGAATCACGCAGCTGGTAAAGGTTCAGGCTGGTGGTGTCGATTTTCAGGTCTGCCAGGTCGGCGATCGGCCCCAGCAGCTCGCTTTCCACACGAATGGCCTCTGCCAGCGACCGGTCGGCATTGGTCAGGGGGTGGCGGCGGCGGGTTTCCGAAAAGCGCTTGAGCAGGGTGTCTTCATCGGCATCCAGGTACAGCACGTCGCACTTGATATGGCGGGCGCGGGCCTCTGAAAGCAGCTCGGGGAAGCGCGACAGGTGGCTGGGCAGGTTGCGTGCGTCGATCGACACGGCCACCTTGGGTTGCAGCAGCTCGGTGTTGATCAGTGCATTTTCCGCGAGCTGCGGCAGCAGCCCGGCGGGCAGGTTGTCAATGCAATAGAAACCATTGTCTTCCAGGACATCGAGGGCGGTGCTCTTGCCGGAGCCGGACCGGCCGCTAACGATGATCAGGTGCATGTTCAGTGCTCGTTCTGTACGTCCAGGACTACCTGGAACAGGGCCTCGTTGCTGGTGGCCGCACGCAGGCGATCACGGACGTCCTTGCGATCGAGCATGCTGGCAATCTGGCGCAGCAGTTCCAGGTGGGCATCGGTGGCGGCTTCAGGTACCAGCAGGACGAACAGCAGGTCCACCGGCGCGCCATCGATGGCATCGTAATCGATGGGGGCTTCCAGGTGCAGCAGGGCGCTGACTGGAGCGGAGCAGCCTTCAAGCCGGCAGTGCGGAATGGCGATGCCATTGCCAAAACCGGTCGACCCGAGTTTTTCCCGGGCGACCAGTTTTTCGAAGACGTCTTGCATCTCCAGTTCCGGCACTTGTTCGGCGATGACGGTGGCGACCTTTTCAAGGGCGCGCTTCTTGCTGCCGCCCGGCACGTTCACGAGGGAACGGCCGGGGGTCAGGATGGTTTCAAGTCGGATCATGGATGAGGGGGATCAGCGGGCAGCTGCACCTTGCAGCAGGCTTTGCTGTTTTTCCTTGTGTTTTTTCAGTTGGCGGTCGAGCTTGTCGGCCAAGGCGTCGATCGCTGCATACATGTCTTCGTGTTCGGCGTTGGCTACCACTTCGCCGCCGGGAATCTGCAGGGTCGCCTCGACCTTCTGTTGCAGCTTCTCGACCTTCATGATGACCTGCACGTTGGTGATCTTGTCGAAGTGACTCTCCACGCGGGCGAGCTTTTCAAGCACGTAATCGCGCAGTGGCTGGGTGACTTCTACATGCTGTCCACTGATATTGACTTGCATACAGCTTCTCCTTTGTTGCCCGTGCATAAAGAGGCAGGTCTTGCACCTGCCCCACAAACGCTGTGGCACATCTCAGGGGCTACATCAGTCGCTTGCGCTCGCTCGACGGTGCGATGCCGAGGGACTCGCGGTACTTGGCGACGGTGCGACGGGCTACCTGGATGCCTTGTGCCTCCAGTAAACCAGCGATCTTGCTGTCACTCAATGGCTTTTTCTGATTTTCCGCTGCAACCAGTTTCTTGATGATCGCGCGGATCGCCGTAGACGAGCATTCTCCGCCTTCGGAGGTGCTGACGTGGCTGGAGAAAAAGTATTTCAGTTCGTAGATGCCACGCGGCGTGTGCATGTATTTCTGCGTGGTTACCCGCGAAATGGTCGACTCGTGCATGCCTACCGCTTCGGCAATGTCATGCAGTACCAGCGGCTTCATCGCTTCGTCGCCGTGGTCGAGGAAACCGCGCTGGTGCTCGACGATCTGCGTGGCGACCTTCATCAGGGTTTCGTTACGGCTTTGCAGGCTCTTGATGAACCAGCGCGCTTCCTGCAGCTGGTTGCGCATGAAGGTGTTGTCGGCGCTGGTGTCGGCGCGACGCACGAAACCGGCGTACTGCGGGTTGACGCGCAGGCGCGGGATGGCTTCCTGGTTCAGCTCCACCAGCCAGCGCTCGCTGTCCTTGCGCACGATGACGTCAGGCACCACGTACTCGGGTTCGCTGGACTCGATCTGTGAGCCGGGCCGCGGGTTGAGGCTTTGCACCAGTTCGATGACCTGGCGCAGCTCGTCTTCCTTGATTTTCATGCGGCGCATCAGCTGGCTGTAGTCGCGGCTGCCGAGCAAATCGATGAAATCGCTGACCAGGCGCTTGGCCTCGGCCATCCACGGGGTGTTGGCGGGCAATTGGCGCAGTTGCAGCAACAGGCATTCGCCGAGGGTGCGGGCACCGACACCGGCCGGTTCGAACTGCTGGATGCGGTGCAGCACCGCCTCGACCTCGTCCAGCTCGATATCCAGCTCCGGGTCGAAGCCGGCGCAGATTTCTTCAAGGGTGTCTTCGAGGTAGCCCTGGCCGTTGATGCTGTCGATCAGGGTGACGGCGATCAGGCGGTCGGTGTCGGACATCGGCGCCAGGTTCAGCTGCCACAGCAGATGGCTTTGCAGGCTTTCGCCGGCCGATGTGCGGGTGGTGAAATCCCACTCGTCGTCATCGTTGCTCGGCAGGCTGCTGGCGCTGGTCTGGTAGATGTCTTCCCAGGCGGTATCGACCGGAAGCTCGTTGGGGATGCGCTCGCTCCATTCACCGTCTTCCAGGTTGTCGGCACTGGCAGTGCTTTCCTGGAAGCTGTTGTCCTGGACTTCGGCGGCCGGCTTGTTCTCGGCGTTGTCCGCCATCGGGTCGCTGTTATCGAAGTCGTCGCCGTCTTCCTGACGTTCGAGCATCGGGTTCGACTCCAGCGCTTCCTGGATTTCCTGTTGGAGATCCAGGGTGGAAAGCTGGAGCAGGCGGATGGCCTGTTGCAACTGCGGTGTCATCGTCAGTTGCTGGCCCATTTTTAGGACGAGCGATGGTTTCATGGCTGGGGCTTAATACCTTGTTCGCCGGCGCGCATGCGCCATCCACTACACGAGGGCGCCGGGGCGCCAGATCAAGCAAGTTTTATGCCTTAAATTGTAGCGTTTGCCTAGAGTACGTAACAACTTTACCCCCGGTTTCAGGGCTTTTAGCCAGTGCTCCAGGCGCGTGCCGGGTCAGAGCCGGAACTCGTGACCCAGGTAAACCTCTTTGACCAGTTCGTTAGCCAGGATGGTTTCGGCGTCACCTTCGGCGATCAGCCGGCCATCGTTGACGATGTAGGCGGTTTCACAGATATCCAGGGTCTCGCGCACGTTGTGGTCGGTGATCAGTACGCCGATACCCTTGGCCTTGAGGTGGTGGATGATCTGCTTGATGTCACCGACCGAGATCGGGTCGACACCGGCGAACGGTTCGTCCAGCAGGATGAACTTGGGGGCGGTTGCCAGGGCGCGGGCAATCTCGACGCGGCGGCGCTCGCCACCGGACAGGCTCATGCCAAGGTTGTCGCGGATATGGCTGATGTGGAACTCCTGCAGCAGGCTTTCCAGTTCCTTGCGCCGGCCGTCGCGGTCGAGCTCCTTGCGGGTCTCGAGGATGGCCATGATGTTGTCGGCCACCGACAGCTTGCGAAAGATCGAGGCTTCCTGCGGCAGGTAGCCGATGCCAGCGCGGGCGCGGCCGTGCATGGGCTGGTGACTGACGTCGAGGTTGTCGATCAGTACGCGACCCTGCTCGGCCTGCACCAGGCCGACGATCATGTAGAAGCAGGTGGTCTTGCCGGCACCGTTGGGGCCAAGCAAACCGACGATCTGGCCACTGTCGATCGACAGGCTGACATCACGCACGACCTGGCGCCCCTTGTAGCTTTTGGCCAGGTGCTGGGCTTTGAGGGTTGCCATTTACTCGGCCTTCTTCTTGGGCTGGATCACCATGTCGATACGCTGACGTGGCTGGGTCACGTTGCCACCGCGGCCGGCGGTTGCCACCTGCGACTTGGTGTTGTAGACGATCTTCTCGCCTTCGGTGGTGTTGCCCTCGTTCTCGACCTTGGCGCGGTCGGTGAGGATCACGGTGTCTTTCTGCGCCTGGTACTGGATGGTCACGGCCCAGCCTTTCATCTTGTCGGGCTTGGCGGCGCTCTGCTGCTGCTCGAAGTAGGCCAGGTTACCAACCGAGGTGACCACGTCGATGTCGCCGTTGGCGGCGCGCGTCATGGTCACGGTGTTGCCTTTGATCATCATCGAGCCTTGGGTGATGATGACGTCACCGGTATAGGTCGCGACACCCTGCTTGTCGTCCAGATGCGCGTTGTCGGCCTGGATGCGGATCGGCTGGTCACGGTCATTCGGCAGGGCGAAGGCGCTCGCGCTTCCCAGTGCTGCGCTCAGGCTGAGCAAAAGGGGGAGGGTTTTAACGAGCCTCATACTGTCCTCTTACGTTAGAGAGCAAGTCCATCTTGCCTTCTTTCAAATACGCTTTCATGCCCTTGCCCGTGGTTGTGCCACCGGCGCCGTCGATTCTAACGGCTTGCTCGGTCTGCGCATATTGCTTCTGCGGGAATACGGTCATGCGTGAGCTGGTGATAATGGTATCGCGCTGCTTTTCGTCGGTGCGGGCAACGCGTACCTGGTTGATCAGTTCGACCTCGCTGCCGTCCGGGCTTACCTCGGCGCGCTCGCTCTGGACGTGCCAGGGGTACTCGGTGCCGCGGTACATGTGAAGGTTCGGCGTGGTGACCAGGGTCACTTCAGTGGCCTTCAGGTGCTCGACCTTGTCAGCGGTCATTTCGTACTGCAGCTTGCCGTCCGGCAAGAACTGCACGCTATGCGCGTTGATCGCATAGTAGTCGATTGCGCTCTCATCGACCTGCGCCACAGGCTGGTCGAGGAAGCTCTCCGGGCTGACATTCCAGTAGCCGATGGCTGCGAGCACGGCGGCGATGACCGCCAGCAGCGCGATATTGCGGACTTTCTTGCTGAGCATGGGCAGCCTTACAGGTAGTTGGCGTTGGCAGAATCCAGGGTGCCCTGGGCCTGCATGATCAGTTCGCAGAATTCGCGGGCAGCACCTTCACCGCCCCGTGCCTGGGTCACGCCATGGGCGTGCTGGCGAACGAAGGGCGCGGCATTGGCCACTGCCATGCCCAGGCCGACCCGGCGAATCACCGGCAGGTCGGGCAGGTCGTCACCCAGGTAGGCGACCTGTTCATAGCTTAGGCCGAGTTCGGCGAGCAGGCCGTCAAGCACCACCAATTTGTCTTCGCGGCCCTGGTAAAGGTGCGGGATGCCGAGGTTTCTGGCCCGGCGTTCAACCACCGGGGTCTTGCGCCCGCTGATGATCGCGGTGGTCACGCCCGATGCCATGAGCATCTTGATGCCCTGGCCGTCGAGGGTGTTGAAGGTCTTGAACTCGCTGCCGTCTTCAAGAAAGTACAGGCGGCCATCGGTGAGGACACCGTCGACATCGAACACTGCCAGTTTGATGGCCTTGCCACGTTGCATGAGGTTCTGGCTCATCACATTACTCCGGCACGCAACAGGTCGTGCATGTTCAGGGCGCCGGTTGGCCGGTCTTCCTGGTCGACGACCACCAGTGCGTTGATCTTGTGGTCTTCCATGATTTTCAGTGCCTCGGCAGCGAGCATCTCGGCGCGGGCAGTCTTGCCGTGTACGGTCATTACCTGGTCGATCAGCGTGGTGTGCACGTCGATGTTGCGGTCCAGGCTGCGGCGCAGGTCGCCGTCGGTGAAAATCCCGGCCAGCCTGCCATTCGGTTCGAGGACGGCGGTCATGCCCAGGCCCTTGCGTGACATTTCCAGCAGTGCGTCCTTGAGCAGCGTGCCGCGCAGCACCTTGGGCAGCTCGTCGCCGGCATGCATGACATGCTCGACCTTCAGCAGCAGGCGCCGCCCAAGTGCGCCGCCCGGGTGCGAAAAGGCGAAGTCTTCGGCCGTGAAGCCGCGGGCTTCGAGCAGGGCAATGGCCAGCGCGTCACCCAGCACCAGGGCAGCCGTGGTCGAGGAGGTGGGGGCAAGGTTCAGCGGGCAAGCCTCGTGTGCGACCCGAGCGTCGAGGTTGACCTCTGCCGCCTGGGCCAGGGTGGAATCCGGGTTGCCGGTGAGGCTGATGAGCGTAATGCCCAAGCGCTTGATCAGCGGCAGCAACGTGACGATCTCGGCCGTACTGCCCGAGTTGGACAGCGCCAGGATGATATCGTTGCGGGTGATCATGCCCATGTCGCCATGGCTGGCTTCGGCCGGGTGCACGAAAAATGCCGGTGTGCCGGTGCTGGCCAGGGTGGCGGCGATCTTGTTGCCGATATGCCCGGACTTGCCCATGCCGAGCACGACCACCCGGCCCTGGCTGGCCAGGATCAGTTTGCAGGCTTTGACAAAATGCTTGTCGATACGCGCCAGCAGGCCCTCGACGGCCTCGAGTTCCAGGCGCACGGTGCGCTGCGCGGATTGAATCAGCTCGCTGGATTGGCTCATGTCGATAAAGCAGTGCCTGATGAAAAGGCGGCGATTATAGCCGCAATGAAAGAAACCCTCACCTTTTCCATTAGCCTCGCAATGCCCCAATGCCTGTCTCAGAGCTGAACGAAGCCTGCATGGCCTTGGGGAGGCGTGCTGGGCGGTGCTATAGTTCGCCGCTATTCGGCCTGCCAGGGGCGTGTGTGCCTTCCGGATGGAGGCCGGCGTCCATATGGACGAGGCTGCATTAGCAAGGAGTCTAGATGAGTGTGGATAGCGCCTACGCGGTCGAGTTGAAGGGGGTAACCTTTAAACGCGGTTCGCGCAGCATTTTCAGCAACGTCGACATTCGCATCCCGCGCGGCAAGGTCACCGGCATCATGGGGCCATCGGGTTGCGGCAAGACCACGTTGCTCCGCCTGATGGGTGCGCAGTTGCGCCCCGCCAGCGGTGAGGTATGGGTTGCCGGTCAGAACCTGCCGACGCTGTCGCGCAGTGACCTGTTCGATGCCCGCAAGCAGATGGGGGTGCTGTTCCAGAGCGGCGCGCTGTTCACCGACCTCGATGTGTTCGAGAACGTCGCGTTCCCGCTGCGCGTGCATACCCAGCTGTCGGACGAAATGATCCGTGACATCGTGTTGATGAAGCTGCAGGCCGTGGGCCTGCGCGGTGCCATCGACCTGATGCCCGACGAGCTGTCCGGTGGCATGAAGCGCCGCGTGGCGCTGGCCCGTGCAATTGCCCTGGACCCACAGATCCTCATGTACGACGAACCGTTTGTCGGCCAGGACCCGATCGCCATGGGGGTGCTGGTGCGACTTATCCGTCTGCTCAACGATGCCCTGGGTATCACCAGTATCGTGGTTTCCCATGACCTGGCAGAAACCGCCAGCATCGCCGACTACATCTACGTGGTAGGTGACGGCCAGGTGCTGGGCCAGGGCACGCCCGATGAGCTGATGGGTTCGGACAACCCGCGGATTCGCCAGTTCATGAAGGGCGACCCGGATGGCCCGGTACCCTTCCACTTTCCCGCGCCTGATTACCGCGCCGACCTGCTGGGGGCGCGTTGATGCGCAGAAAATCCTTACTCGAACGTGTCCGCCTGCTGGGCCGTTCGGCCATCGACGTGCTGGCGGTGCTGGGGCGTTCCTGCCTGTTCCTGTTCCATGCGCTGGTCGGTCGCGGTGGCATTGGCGGCGGCTTCCAGCTGCTGACCAAGCAGCTCTACTCGGTAGGTGTGCTGTCGCTGGCAATCGTTGTCGTGTCCGGCGTGTTTATCGGCATGGTGCTGGCGCTGCAGGGCTACAGCATCCTGACCAAGTACGGTTCCGAGCAGGCGGTAGGGCAGATGGTTGCGCTGACCCTGCTGCGTGAGCTTGGCCCGGTGGTGACGGCGTTGCTGTTTGCCGGCCGTGCCGGTTCTGCGCTGACTGCCGAAATCGGTAACATGAAATCCACCGAGCAACTGTCGAGCCTTGAAATGATCGGCGTCGACCCGCTCAAGTACATCGTTGCGCCACGCCTGTGGGCCGGTTTCATCTCGCTGCCGCTGCTGGCGCTGATCTTCAGCGTGGTCGGTATCTGGGGTGGCTCGTGGGTCGCAGTGGACTGGCTGGGCGTTTACGAAGGCTCGTTCTGGGCCAACATGCAGAACAGTGTTTCTTTCACTGACGACGTGCTCAATGGGTTGATCAAGAGCCTGGTGTTCGCTTTCGTCTCGACCTGGATCGCCGTATTCCAGGGGTACGACTGTGAGCCCACCTCAGAAGGGATCAGCCGTGCCACCACCAAGACCGTGGTCTATGCCTCGTTGGCAGTGCTGGGTCTGGACTTTATTCTGACCGCCTTGATGTTTGGAGATTTCTGATGCAAAACCGCACCCTGGAAATCGGTGTCGGCCTGTTCCTCCTGGCCGGGATCCTGGCGCTGCTGCTGCTGGCCCTGCGTGTCAGCGGGCTGTCGGCCAGCCCGAGCAGCGATACCTATAAAGTTTATGCCTACTTCGACAATATTGCCGGTTTGACGGTCAGAGCTAAAGTGACCATGGCCGGTGTGACCATCGGCAAGGTCACCGCCATCGATCTGGACCGTGATTCCTACACCGGTCGGGTGACGTTGCAGCTGGACAAGTCGGTGGACAACCTGCCGACCGATTCCACGGCCTCGATCCTGACCGCCGGTTTGCTTGGCGAGAAGTACATCGGCATCAGCGTGGGCGGTGAAGAAGAGGTGCTCAAGGAGGGTGCGACCATCCATGACACCCAGTCGGCACTGGTGCTGGAAGATCTGATTGGCAAGTTCCTGCTCAACTCCGTTGGCAAGGAACCGAAAGAAGCACAACCGGCTAATTGAGGAGTTTCCATGATTTCGATCCTGCGACGTGGCCTGCTGGTTCTGCTGGCGGCTTTCCCCCTGATGGCACTGGCGGCGCAGTCGCCGCACGACGTGGTGCAGAGCACCACCACCGAGCTGCTGGGTGAGCTCAAGGCGAACAAGGAGCAGTACAAAGCCAACCCGCAAGCGTTCTACGATACCCTTGACCGGATTCTCGCGCCGGTGGTCGATGCCGACGGTATTTCCAGAAGCATCATGACCGTCAAGTACTCGCGCAAGGCCACGCCCGAGCAGATGCAGCGCTTCCAGGAAAACTTCAAGCGCAGCCTGTTCCAGTTCTACGGTAACGCGCTGCTGGAGTACAACAACCAGGGTATCGTCGTAGACCCGGCCAAGGCCGATGACGGCAAGCGCGCCTCCGTAGGCATGAAGGTCACTGGCAACAATGGCGCCGTGTACCCGGTGCAGTACACCCTGGAAAACCTGGGTGGCGAATGGAAAGTGCGTAACGTGATCGTCAACGGCATCAACATCGGCAAGCTGTTCCGCGACCAGTTCGCCGATGCCATGCAGCGCAACGGCAACGACCTGGACAAGACCATCGACGGCTGGGCCGGCGAAGTGGCCAAGGCCAAGCAGGCCGCCGACAGCTCGCCAGAGAAGACCGTCAAATGAGTGAGGCCGCCGTGAGCATGGCCGAGCCGGGCGTACTGCGCCTGGCTGGCGTGCTGGACTACCGCAGCGGCCCGGCCCTGCGCAAACAGGGCAAGGCGCTGATCGACAGTTCGCGTGAACCGCGCCTGGTCCTTGATTGCTCGGCGGTTGAGAAGTCGTCGAGTGTCGGCCTGTCGCTATTGCTTGCGTACATTCGTGATGGTCAAGCCTCCGGCAAGGCATGCGAAGTACGCGGGATGCCCGACGACATGCGGGAAATTGCCGAGGTCTACGACCTCGATGAAGTGCTGGCAACCTGATGGCCCGGCACGGATGATGGCCCCTCGGTCAGCGAAGCCCTCGTTGGGCTTCGCAGGCGAGGGGCTTTTTTGTATGATGGCCGACCCGTGCGCATCGGGCGCCGATTGAGGTTGAGCATGCAGGCCGTAGAAGTTAAAAGCTTCCTTGAAGAGAAATTGCCGGGTTCCCGGGTCGAAGTTGAAGGCGAAGGCTGCAACTTCCAGTTGAACGTGATCAGCGATGAGTTGGCTGGCCTGAGCCCGGTCAAACGTCAGCAGGCGATCTATGCTCACCTGAATCCGTGGATCGCCAATGGCAGCATCCATGCGGTAACCATGAAATTTTTCAGCAGCGCAGCCTGGGCTGAGCGCACCTGAGCCAACGTGGCGGCGAGACTCCAATGGACAAACTGATTATTACTGGCGGCCCTCGTCTTGATGGCGAGATCCGCATTTCGGGCGCGAAAAACGCAGCCCTGCCGATTCTGGCGGCGACCCTGCTGGCCGATGGCCCGGTCACCGTGGGCAACCTGCCGCACCTGCACGACATCACCACCATGATCGAGCTGTTCGGGCGCATGGGCATCGAGCCTGTGATCGACGAAAAGCTGGCGGTGGAAATCGACCCTCGCACCATCAAGACCCTGGTCGCGCCTTACGAGCTGGTCAAGACCATGCGCGCCTCGATCCTGGTGCTGGGCCCGATGGTTGCCCGTTTCGGCGAGGCCGAAGTGGCCCTGCCTGGCGGTTGCGCCATTGGTTCGCGCCCGGTCGACCTGCACATCCGTGGCCTCGAAGCCATGGGCGCGAAGATCGAAGTCGAAGGCGGCTACATCAAGGCCAAGGCGCCTGAAGGTGGCCTGCGCGGTGCGCACTTCTTCTTCGATACCGTCAGCGTGACCGGTACCGAGAACATCATGATGGCCGCTGCTCTGGCCAAAGGCCGCAGCGTGCTGCAGAACGCTGCGCGTGAGCCGGAAGTGGTCGACCTGGCCAACTTCATCAACGCCATGGGCGGTAAGGTTCAGGGTGCTGGCACCGACACCATTACCATCGACGGCGTCGAGCGCCTGGCTTCGGCCACCTACCGCGTGATGCCGGACCGTATCGAAACCGGTACCTACCTGGTTGCTGCTGCCGTGACCGGTGGCCGCGTCAAGGTCAAGGACACCGACCCGACCATCCTTGAAGCCGTACTGGAAAAACTCAAGGAAGCCGGTGCCGACATCACCACCGGTGAAGACTGGATCGAGCTGGACATGCACGGCAAGCGGCCAAAAGCCGTCAACCTGCGTACCGCACCGTACCCGGCATTCCCGACCGACATGCAGGCGCAGTTTATCTCGCTGAACGCCATTGCCGAAGGCACGGGCGCAGTCATCGAGACCATCTTCGAAAACCGCTTCATGCACGTTTACGAAATGCACCGCATGGGTGCGCAGATCCAGGTCGAAGGCAACACCGCCATCGTCACCGGCGTCCCGGCGCTCAAAGGTGCTCCGGTCATGGCCACCGACCTGCGCGCTTCTGCCAGCCTGGTGCTGTCGGCACTGGTTGCCGAAGGCGATACCCTGATCGATCGCATCTACCACATCGACCGTGGCTACGAGTGCATCGAAGAGAAACTGCAGATGCTCGGCGCGAAAATCCGCCGCGTACCGGGCTAATAGCCCACGGGTGCATGGATGCACCCTTCGAATTGAATGCGGTCGGGCTGTAACAGCCCGGCCGGCAGTAGCCGCTTAAGGACCGACGTTCCAATGTTGACCATCGCGCTTTCCAAAGGCCGTATTCTCGACGATACCTTGCCGTTGCTGGCCGAGGCCGGCATCGTGCCGACCGAGAACCCGGACAAGAGCCGCAAGCTGATCATCCCTACCACGCAGGAAGACGTGCGCCTGCTGATCGTGCGTGCCACCGACGTGCCGACCTATGTCGAGCATGGTGCCGCCGACCTGGGTGTGGCCGGCAAGGACGTGCTGATGGAGTACGGCGGCCAAGGCCTATACGAACCGCTGGACCTGCAGATTGCCCAGTGCAAGCTGATGACCGCGGGTGCGGTCGGTGCAGCCGAACCCAAGGGCCGCCTGCGCGTGGCCACCAAGTTCGTCAACGTAGCCAAGCGCTACTACGCCGAACAAGGCCGCCAGGTCGACATCATCAAGCTGTACGGTTCGATGGAGCTGGCACCGCTGATCAACCTTGCTGACAAGATCATCGACGTGGTCGACACCGGCAATACCCTGCGTGCCAACGGCCTGGAACCCCAGGAACTGATCGCCACGATCAGCTCGCGCCTGGTGGTCAACAAGGCCTCCATGAAAATGCAGCACGCCCGCATCCAGAGCCTGATCGACACGCTGCGCGGAGCGGTCGAATCGCGACACCGCGGCTGACTCTCTACCGACTGCGCGCGGCCTTCGCTGTCGCGCCCGTCTATCCGCGTCATAGCCATTTTTCTCGGGTGCCCGCGCGGATGGACTGGTAGCTTGGGATTGTGCGAAAAGTCGCCGAGCGGCGATCAGGCAAGGCGAAAACAGGCGAGGAAGCGGAGTTTGCTAGTTGCAAATGAGCATTCCGAGCCTGTTTTTAACGTAGCATGATCGTCGCGCAGGCACTTTTCGCACAATCCCCTAGGGCGCCTGAGCATCCGCTAATATTTCGAGGCCCTCGCCATGACCGTGTCCACTGCAATTGCCCGTCTCAACGCTGCTGATCCGGATTTCGCCCGACATCTGGACCATCTGCTGAGCTGGGAAAGTGTGTCCGATGACGCGGTCAACCAGCGCGTGCTCGACATCATCAAGGCCGTGCGCGAGCGCGGCGATGCAGCACTGGTGGAATTCACCCAGCGTTTCGACGGTGTCGATGCCAAGTCGATTGACGACCTGATCCTCAACCGCGAGCGCCTGGAGCTGGCGCTGACCCGCATTACCCCTGTCCAGCGTGAAGCCCTGGAGAAGGCCGCCAACCGTGTGCGCATCTACCACGAGCGGCAGAAGCAGGATTCCTGGCAGTACACCGAAGCCGACGGCACCGTGCTTGGTCAGAAGGTTACCCCGCTGGACCGTGCCGGCCTGTATGTGCCGGGCGGCAAGGCGTCGTACCCATCGTCGGTGCTGATGAACGCCATTCCGGCCAAGGTTGCCGGTGTGGCCGAAGTGGTGATGGTGGTGCCGACCCCGCGTGGCGAGGTCAACGAGCTGGTGCTGGCGGCTGCCTGCATCGCCGGTGTCGACCGCGTGTTCACCGTCGGTGGTGCCCAGGCCGTGGCGGCGCTGGCTTATGGCACTGAAAGCGTGCCACAGGTGGACAAGATCGTCGGCCCCGGCAACATCTACGTTGCCACCGCCAAACGCCATGTATTCGGCCAGGTCGGCATCGACATGATCGCCGGCCCGTCGGAAATCCTCGTGGTATGCGACGGCCAGACCGACCCGGACTGGATCGCCATGGACCTGTTCTCCCAGGCCGAGCATGACGAAGACGCCCAGGCCATCCTGGTCAGCCCGGATGCTGCCTTCCTCGACCGTGTTGCTGCCAGCATCGACAAGCTGCTGCCGACCATGGAGCGTGCCGAGATCATCGAGAAGTCGATCAACGGCCGTGGCGCACTGATCCATGTGCGCGACATGCAACAGGCCATCGAAGTGGCCAACCGCATCGCCCCGGAGCACCTGGAGCTGTCAGTGGCCGACCCGCAGGCCTGGTTGCCGCAGATTCGCCACGCCGGCGCGATCTTCATGGGTCGCCACACCAGCGAAGCGCTGGGTGACTACTGCGCTGGCCCCAACCACGTGCTGCCGACCTCCGGCACCGCGCGTTTCTCGTCGCCGCTGGGGGTGTATGACTTCCAGAAGCGTTCGTCGATCATTTTCTGCTCCGAACAGGGCGCGTCCGAACTGGGCCACACGGCTTCGGTCCTAGCCCGTGGCGAGTCGCTGACTGCCCACGCCCGTAGCGCTGAATACCGTATCCTGACCCAAGAGAAGGGGAACTGAGCATGAGTCGATTCTGGAGCCCCTTCGTCAAGGACCTGGTGCCTTACGTGCCGGGCGAGCAGCCGAAACTGGCCCGCCTGGTCAAGCTGAACACCAACGAAAACCCCTATGGCCCGTCGCCCAAGGCGCTGGAAGCCATGCGCGCCGAGCTCAACGACAACCTGCGCCTGTACCCGGACCCGAACGGTGACCGGTTGAAGCAGGCCGTGGCCGAGTACTACGGCGTAACCCCGGCGCAAGTGTTTGTCGGCAACGGTTCGGACGAAGTGCTGGCGCACATCTTCCACGGCCTGTTCCAGCACGATGCCCCACTGTTGTTCCCGGACATCAGCTACAGCTTCTATCCGGTCTATTGCGGGCTGTACGGCATTGCCTTCGAGCAGGTGGCGCTGGACGAGCAGTTCCAGATTCGCATCGAGGATTACAGCAAGCCCAACGCTGGCATCATCTTCCCCAACCCCAACGCGCCGACGGGCTGCCTAATGCCGTTGCAGGCGGTGGAGCAGTTGCTGCAGGCCAACCGTGATTCGGTGGTGGTGGTGGATGAAGCCTACATCGATTTCGGTGGCGAAACGGCCATCAGCCTGGTGGACCGCTACGACAACCTGCTGGTTACCCAGACCTTGTCGAAGTCGCGCTCGCTGGCAGGCCTGCGCGTTGGCCTGGCAGTCGGCCACCCCGACCTGATCGAGGCGCTGGAGCGGATCAAGAACAGCTTCAACTCCTACCCGCTGGACCGTGCGGCGATTGTCGGTGCAGCAGTTGCGTTCGAAGACCGCGAATATTTTGAAGACACCTGCCGCAAGGTGATCGACAGCCGCGAGGCGTTGGTCGAGCAACTACAGGCCAAGGGTTTCGAAGTACTGCCTTCGGCCGCTAACTTCATCTTCGCCCGCCACCCGCAGCAGGATGCCGCTGAGCTGGCGGCACGCCTGCGCGAGCAGGGCGTGATCGTGCGCCACTTCAAGCAGGCACGCATTGCCCAGTTCCTGCGCATCACCATCGGCACACCGGAGATGAACCAGGCACTGCTGGATGCGCTGAACTGACCCACAACGCCGTTCCTGCAGGACTGTCCCTGTGGGAGCGGGCTTGTCCCGCGAACACCGGCAACGCCGGTGCCATGCCCGCGTCGCCTGCTTCGCGGGACAAGCCCGCTCCCACAACGACCGCTACTCCCTGCGCGACAGCGCAGCCGGGAAGGGTTGGGTGATTTCCTGCATAAAACGCGTCCCGCTTAGTAACTGCTCTCTTCAATAACAAACGCCTTGGCCGCCGGCCTGTTGCGCACCGCTGCCGGCGTACCATCCAGCATCAGCACGTAATCATTCTGCTGCGCCATCCCGTCCGGATCTGTCCATTGCTCGTCCCTGGCGGCAACCTGGGCTACCACATGCCCGTTTTTCAGTATTGTCAGGTAACCCGTGGCCTCGCTGTTCCAGCGCAACCGCCCTTTGCTTTCATCGACCCGCGCCTTGCGCACGCCGGTATCACCTAGCAAGGGTGTGCCGTCCAGCAGCCAGTCCGGCTGCAGCTTGAGGCCCATGTGGCGCAGGATGGTGGGGGCCACCGAGGTCTGTGCGGGGAGCCCGTACAGGTAATCCGGACCCGGCATTTCCGCCGGAATGCTCGGCTTGGTGAGCTCCTCATTCATTGGCTTGTTGCTGGCAATGAAAATGGTTTTTTCCTGCTCCGAAGCACTGCCATGGCCCTTGCCCCAATAGTCGCGGCCATGATCGGTGCTGACGATCACCAGCCAGTCCTCCAGCGGAAACATGCGGCGTCTTTGCTCCACTTTGTCCAGCAGCCGACCGATCTCGCTGTCGGCCTTGCGCAAGGCCTGCTGATAGCGATTGTTGCCGCCCTCGCCATAACCCTCCTGGTGGCCGACCTGATCAGGTTCGTCCAGTTGAATGAAGGTGAAGTCAGCGGGCGTGTTGCCAAGGATCTGCAATGTGCGCTCAACCACCTGCTCATCGGACAAGCCACTCTCGCGTACGTCGGCACCATGGGCATCCTCCAGCAGATAGGCCGTGTTGATGGGGGGCCAGTTGACGATGCTGGAGAGGTAGGCATTGGGCAGGGCCAGGCGCAGGCGTTTGAACAGGCTGGGAAACGTCGGGTTGGCACGCAGCGACTCGGCGTCGGAAACAACGCCATGTTTGTCGCTCCATACACCCGTCAGCAAGGTGACCCAGCCGGGGGCGCTCAATGTGGCTTGTTCACTGGCTTTGCCGTTGATACCGCCCGCGTAGGCCTTGCCGTAGTACAGCCGCTGTTTCAGGTGGGTGGCGTCGCCCAGTTTCAGGTATTGCTCCAACTGCACCCCGTCCAGGCCTATGAACAAGGCCTTGGGCCGGCTTGGTGGTTGAGCGGGATCACACCCTGGCAGGAGGGTCAGGAACAGCAGTAACAACAGGCTCGCTAGTCGCATGTAGAGGCATCCTTGAAGTACGCCACGAGGGTTGCAACAAAGCGAGTTGGCAACAACTGGCAGAAATGACAGGTGGTTTACGGCGCCGTTTACCATCCGGTAAGCTACTTTAATTCATCGGATGATTGGTTGAGTCGAATGAGTACAGAGCTGACCAAGCGTTCCCTGGTCGAATTGGCGGTTGAGCGCATGCGCGAGCGTATCGTGCTGGGCGATTGGCAGGTCGGCCAGCGCCTGCCTACCGAACCGGAACTGGCCCTGCAGCTGGGCATTAGCCGCAACACCGTGCGCGAGGCCATGCGTGTACTGGCTTTCAGCGGCCTGGTAGAGATACGCCAAGGTGATGGCAGCTACCTACGCACCGCCCAGGACCCGCTGCAAGCGGTGCAGGCAATGTCCCGCTGTACCGCCGAGCAGGCCCGTGAAACCCGCCACATTCTTGAGGTCGAGGCCATTGGCCTGGCCGCGCTGCGGCGTACCGAAATTGACCTGCAGGGGCTGCGAGATGCCCTGGCCGGCAGTGCCGGGCATTTTCATGGGGATGTCGACACCTATGTAACGTGCGACCTGGTGTTTCACCAGCGGCTGGTCGATGCCGCGCACAACCCTGCGCTCAGCGAGCTGTACCGTTATTTCTCTGGCGTGGTGGCGGCGGCGCTGCAGCACAACATGGCGACCGTGCCACGCTGTCAGGCTACGTTCGATCTGCACGGGCAGATCCTCGACGCCATCGAGCAACGTGACGCGGAGCGGGCCAAACGCCTGAGCCGTACCCTCATCGAATCCTGAACCCGAGAAGGCCATGGCTGAATCCATCACCCGTAATACCCCGTCGCACGAGCGGGACCTCGATGAGTTGCTGATCGACGCCGAAGCTGACGACGAGCAAGTGCAGCAACAGCCCGTGCAACTGCGCCGGCGCTGGTTGCTGTTGCTCGGCCTGGTGCTGGTGGCACTGAACCTGCGCCCGGCGCTGTCTAGCATGGCGCCGGTGTTGGGCCAGGTGTCCGATGGCCTGGGTCTGAATGCCTCGCAGGCCGGCTTGCTGACCACCTTGCCGGTGTTGTGCCTGGGGCTGTTTGCGCCACTGGCGCCGCTGCTGGCACGGCGTTTTGGCAGCGAACGGGTGATCGTCGGCATCCTTGTCACCCTGGCGCTGGGCATTGTGGTGCGCAGCAGCTTTGGCGTTGCCGGGGTGTTCCTTGGCAGCCTGATGGCGGGGGCCAGTATCGGCATTATCGGTGTGTTGTTGCCGGGTATCGTCAAGCGCGACTTCCCCCAGCACGCTGGCACGCTGACCGGCGTGTACACCATGGCCCTGTGCCTGGGCGCAGCGATGGCGGCGGGTGCCACCGTACCGTTGGCCAGGTATTTCGACGAAAGCTGGGCGCTGGGCCTGGGTTTCTGGGTGGTGCCGGCCGTGCTGGCCATGCTGGTGTGGCTGCCGCAAGCCCGACAAGGGCATGGCCTGCACAAGGTGGCTTACCGCGTGCGCGGCTTGTGGCGTGACCCGCTGGCCTGGCAGGTGACGCTGTACATGGGGCTGCAGTCGTCACTGGCCTACATTGTATTTGGCTGGTTGCCTTCGATCCTGATCGGGCGTGGCCTGAGCCCGACCGAGGCGGGCCTGGTGCTGTCGGGTTCGGTGATCGTGCAGTTGGTCAGCTCGCTCAGCGCGCCGTGGCTGGCCACCCGCGGCAAGGACCAGCGCCTGGCGATCGTGGTGGTCATGCTGATCACCCTGGCAGGGCTGTTTGGCTGCCTGTATGCACCGCTTTCCGGGCTGTGGGGGTGGGCGGTGGTGCTGGGCCTGGGGCAGGGCGGCACCTTTGCCCTGGCGCTGACCTTGATCGTGCTGCGCTCGAAGGACGCGCATGTGGCGGCGAACCTGTCGAGCATGGCCCAAGGGGTGGGTTATACCCTGGCGTCGATGGGGCCGTTTGCGGTGGGCCTTGTGCATGACCTTACCGGGGGCTGGGCGGCGGTGGGGTGGATCTTTGCCGTGCTGGGAATTGGCGCCATCGTGTTCGGGCTGGGTGCCGGGCGGGCATTGCATGTTCAGGTGAGCAGCGAAAAAGTCTGAGGGTGTTTTTTCGCAGTGCCGGCCTCTTCGCGGGCACGACCGCTCCCACACGAAAACCACAGGTCCGAAGCTTGTATAAATCCTGTGGGAGCGGGTTCACCCGCGAAGAGGCCGGTACTGGCATATGCACCCGGGGCAGATTATCGTGCTGCTTTCTACCCCCAGGACGGACCAGCCCCCATGAGCGACGCCAACCGCGACTTGATCACGCGCTTCTATCAGGCCTTCCAGCGCCTGGACGCCGAAGCGATGATCGCCTGCTACAGCGACGATATCGTTTTCAGTGACCCGGTGTTCGGCACCCTGCGCGGCCGGGACGCGGGCGACATGTGGCGGATGCTTACTACCCGTGCCAAGGATTTCACCCTGTCGTTCGACAATGTCCGCGCCGATGAGCGCGGTGGCGCTGCGCACTGGGTGGCGACCTACCTGTTCAGCCAGACCGGCCGGGTGGTGGTCAACGACATCCAGGCGCGCTTCGTCATTCGTGATGGGATGATCTGCCAGCACGACGACACCTTCGACCTGTGGCGCTGGTCGCGACAGGCGTTGGGCGTGCCTGGTGTATTGCTGGGCTGGTCGCCGCTGGTGCAGAACAAGGTGCGCTCGCAGGCATTCAAGGGACTACGTGCGTTCCAGCAGGCCCGAGGTGAGTGAAGCCGTCGAAGTGGTTGTCGGCAAGCCTTGGTACGTCTACCTGGTAAGGGCGGCCAATGGTTCGTTGTATTGCGGCATCAGCGATGACCCGCAGCGGCGTTTCGTGGCGCATCAGAAAGGGCAGGGCGCGCGTTACTTCAAGACCAGCCCCGCGCAGGCGCTGGTGTATGTGGAGCAGTGGCCGGACAAGGGCGAGGCGCTGCGACAGGAGCGGTTGGTGAAGCGGCTGCGCAAGTCGGCGAAGGAGGCGCTGGTGGCCTCCTATGATGCTTCTTGCATGATCTAGGGCCGCTTCGCGGCCCATCGTCGGCAAGCCAACTCCCACCTCGACCGCGCCGGCTTGAAGCCTTGCGCGATCCTTGTGGGAGCTGGCTTGCCGGCGATGGGCTGCAAAGCAGCCCCCTGGGCCATCAGTCCTTGCGGCGCTTGAGCTGGTCCACCAAGGTGGTCGGCAGCCCTTTGATGATCAAGGTCCCGGCTTCCTCGTCATATTCCACCTTGTCCCCCAGCAGGTGCGCCTCGAAGCTGATCGACAGCCCCTCGGCCCGCCCGGTGAAGCGGCGGAACTGGTTGAGGGTGCGTTTGTCCGCCGGGATTTCCGGCGACAGGCCGTAGTCCTTGTTGCGGATGTGGTCGTAGAACGCCTTGGGCCGGTCCTCGTCGATCAGGCTGGACAGTTCTTCCAGCGTCACCGGCTCGCCCAGCTTGGTCTGGGTGGTGGCGTATTCGACCAGGGTCTGGGTCTTTTCGCGGGCCGACTCTTCCGGCAAGTCCTCGCTCTCTACGAAGTCGCTGAAGGCCTTGAGCAGGGTGCGGGTTTCACCCGGGCCATCGACGCCCTCCTGGCAGCCGATGAAGTCGCGGAAATAATCCGAAACCTTTTTGCCGTTCTTGCCCTTGATGAACGAAATGTACTGCTTGGAGTTCTGGTTGTTCTTCCACTCCGACAGGTTGATGCGCGCCGCCAGGTGCAACTGGCCAAGGTCGAGGTGGCGGGAAGGGGTGACGTCGAGTTCGGCGTTCACTGCCACGCCTTCGCTGTGGTGCAGCAGGGCGATCGCCAGGTACTCCGTCATGCCTTGCTGGTAGTGGGCAAACAGGATGTGGCCGCCGGTGGACAGGTTGGACTCTTCCATCAGCTTCTGCAGGTGCTCCACGGCAATGCGGCTGAAGGCAGTGAAATCCTTCTCGGCATCCAGGTACTGCTTCAGCCAGCCGCTCAGCGGGTAGGCCCCCGACTCGCCGTGGAAAAAGCCCCAGGCCTTGCCTTGCTTGGCGTTATAGCTGTCGTTGAGGTCGGCCAGCAGGTTTTCGATGGCGTCGGAAGCGGCCAGTTCGGAGTCACGGGCATGCAGTACGGCGGGGCTGCCATCGGGCTTTTTGTCGATCAGGTGAACGATGCAATGTCGGATTGGCATGGAATTCTCGGCGAGCTGCAAAAGTCGTCCAGTTTAACCCAGACACCAGGTGATGCAGTGGCCGTATGTTGGCAGAAATGCCGGTTGTTCGTTTTTTGTTCAGTTTTGTGCGTTTTAAGCTAAAACCCCCGAAAAACCTGCATTAAATCGAAGTGCGCAGCGGATATTTATCCATTCCTGTGGTAGCTTTGCGCGGTCTTGTGCCCCTCGTGTGGCGCATTGCTGGCAGCTTGCTGTCGTCGTGTCGAACCAAACGCCGATTTACGTATCTACATACGCGATTGGCGCGGCCCTCCACTTCAAGGGGCTGGCCCGATAACGTCGTAGTTCGCTGCATAACCATCGAATTTGATAGGGAAGGAACACCACCATGGCATTGACCAAAGACCAACTGATTGCCGACATCGCCGAATCGATCGCCGCGCCAAAAGCCACCGCCAAGAACGCTCTGGAGCAACTGGGCCAGATCGTTGCCGACCAACTGGAAAACGGCGCTGAAATCACCCTGCCAGGCATCGGCAAGCTGAAAGTCTCCGAGCGTCCTGCCCGTACCGGCCGCAACCCTTCGACTGGCGCTGCCATCGAAATCGCTGCCAAGAAAGTCGTCAAGTTCGTTCCAGCCAAAGTGCTGACCGACGCCATCAACAAGTAATTGTTGAAGCTTTGACGAAACCGCGCCCGGCTTGCCCGGGCGCGGTTTTTTCATACCTGTGATTTACGCTGGGCGTGCCAGGCCTGGCGCGCTGCATCGTCGTGGAAGCTCCAGGCGACCATGCGGCTCTGTTTCTGCCCCTGGCCCATTTCGATGATGCGCACGGCCTTGGCGCCGGCCTTGTTCAGCGCGGCTTCAATCCCCGGTAGGTTGCTGGCCTTGGACACCAGGCTGGTAAACCACAGTACTTGCTCGGCGAACTGCACGCTTTCGCCGACCAGTTGAGTGACAAAGCGGATTTCGCCGCCCTCGCACCACAGTTCGTTGTTCTGGCCACCAAAGTTCAGCACCGGCAGCTTGCGCTTGGGGTCCTGCTTGCCAAGGTTCTTCCATTTGCGCTGGCTGCCGCGGGTGGCTTCGTCGCGTGAGGCATGGAAGGGCGGGTTGCACAGGGTCAGGTCGAAGTGTTCGCCCTCCTGCAGCAGCCCACTGAGGATGTGTGCCCGGTTGGCCTGCTGGCGCAGGGTGATGGCCTTGCCCAGGCCATTGGCCTGGACGATCGCCTTGGCCGAGGCCAGGGCTACCGGGTCGATGTCCGAGCCAAGGAAGCGCCAGCGGTAGTCGCTGTGGCCCAACAGCGGGTAGATGCAGTTGGCGCCCACGCCGATGTCCAGCGCACGTACTTGGGCGCCCTTGGGGACTTCGCCGGCATTGTCTGTTGCCAGCAGGTCGGCGGCTACGTGGATGTAGTCGGCGCGGCCGGGAATGGGCGGGCACAGGTAGTCGGCGGGAATATCCCAGTGCTGGATGCCGTATTGGGCCTTGAGCAGGGCACGGTTGAACACCCGCACGGCCTCAGGGTTGGCGAAGTCGATGCTGGGTTTGCCGTGGGGGTTGGTGATGGTGAAGCGCGCCAGGTCAGGGTGGGCCTTGATCAGGCTGGGGAAGTCGTAGCGGCCCTGGTGGCGGTTGCGCGGGTGCAGGGTGGGTTTGTCGGTCATGGTCGGATCCTGAAAAGCATCGCCGGCAAGCCAGCTCCCACAGCTACAGTGCTTTCCTGTGGGAGCTGGCTTGCCGGCGATGGGCTGCGAAGCAGCCCGCTATGGCTTCACTTTGGGTTACAGCGCTGCAATCCGCGCATGCTGCTCGGTGAAGTTGGCCAGGGCCTGTTCGGACTCGGCCAGCTTGGCGCGTTCCTTCTCGATCACCGCAGGCGGGGCCTTGTCGACGAAGGCGGCATTGGACAGCTTGCCACCCACACGTGCGACCTCACCCTGCAAACGCTGGATTTCCTTGTTCAGGCGCGCCAGCTCGGCATCCTTGTCGATCAACCCGGCCATCGGCACCAGCACTTGCAGGTCACCGACCAGGGCGGTGGCCGACAGTGGCGCTTCGTCGGCGTCGCTCAGGACGGTGAACGATTCGACCTTGGCCAGCTTCTTCAGCAGGGCTTCGTTTTCCTGCAGGCGGCGCTGGTCATCGGCGTTGGCGTTCTTCAGGAACAGCGGCAGCGGCTTGCCCGGGCCGATGTTCATCTCGGCGCGGATGTTGCGCAGGCCGACCATCAGCTCTTTCAGCCACTCGATGTCACCTTCGGCAGCGGCGTCGATGCGCGCCTCAACGGCCACCGGCCACGGCTGCAGCATGATGGTCTTGCCCTCGATACCGGCCAGCGGCGCAATGCGCTGCCAGATTTCTTCGGTGATGAACGGCATGAACGGGTGCGCCAGGCGCAGTGCCACTTCCAGCACGCGTACCAGGGTGCGGCGGGTGCCACGGGCGCGCTCGACCGGGGCGTTCTCGTCCCACAGTACCGGCTTGGACAGCTCCAGGTACCAGTCGCAGTACTGGTTCCAGATGAACTCGTACAGCGCCTGGCTGGCCAGGTCGAAGCGGAACTGCTCCAGCTGGCGGGTCACTTCGGCTTCGGTGCGCTGCAGCTGCGAAATGATCCAGCGGTCCGCCAGCGACAGCTCGTAGGCTTCGCCGTTCTGGCCGCAGTCCTCGCCCTTGTCCAGCACGTAGCGGGCAGCGTTCCAGATCTTGTTGCAGAAGTTGCGGTAGCCTTCTACGCGGCCCATGTCGAACTTGATGTCGCGGCCGGTCGAGGCCAGCGAGCAGAAGGTGAAGCGCAGGGCGTCGGTGCCGTAGCTGGCGATACCTTCGGGGAACTCGGCCTTGGTCTGCTTGGCGATTTTCTCGGCAAGCTTGGGCTGCATCATGCCGCTGGTGCGTTTTTCCAGCAGGGCGTCGAGGGTGATGCCGTCGACGATGTCCAGCGGGTCAAGCACGTTGCCCTTGGACTTGGACATCTTCTGGCCCTGGCCGTCACGCACCAGGCCGTGCACGTACACGGTCTTGAACGGTACCTGCGGGGTGCCGTCCTCGTTCTTGATCAGGTGCATGGTCAGCATGATCATGCGCGCAACCCAGAAGAAGATGATGTCGAAGCCCGTCACCAGCACGTCGGTGGAGTGGAACTTCTTGAGGAATTCGGTCTGCTCCGGCCAGCCCAGGGTGGAGAAGGTCCACAGGCCCGAACTGAACCAGGTGTCGAGTACGTCGTCGTCCTGGCGCAGGACCACGTCGGCACCCAGCTTGTGCTTGGCGCGCACTTCATCTTCGTTGCGGCCAACATAGACCTGGCCGGCCTCGTCGTACCACGCCGGAATGCGGTGGCCCCACCACAGCTGGCGGCTGATGCACCAGTCCTGGATGTCGCGCATCCAGGAGAAGTACATGTTTTCGTACTGCTTGGGCACGAACTGGATGCGACCGTCTTCCACGGCGGCAATGGCAGGTTCTGCCAGCGGCTTGGTGGAGACGTACCACTGGTCGGTCAGCCACGGCTCGATGATGGTGCCGGAGCGGTCGCCCTTCGGCACTTTCAGCGCGTGGTCGTCGATGCTGACCAGCAAGCCCTGGGCGTCCAGGTCGGCAACGATCTGCTTGCGCGCGACAAAGCGGTCGAGGTTGGCGTACTGGGCCGGCAGCTGGGTGTCGACCTGCTCGTTGACGCTGCCGTCGAGGTTGAAGGCCTGGGCGCTGGCCAGTACGAAGGCGTTCTTGTCGAAGATGTTCAGCAGCGGCAGGTTGTGGCGCTTGCCGACTTCGTAGTCGTTGAAGTCGTGGGCCGGGGTGATCTTCACGCAGCCGGTACCGAACGCTGGGTCGCAGTAGTCGTCGGCGATGATCGGGATGCGGCGGCCGACCAGCGGCAGTTCGACGAACTTGCCAATCAATGCCTGGTAGCGCTCGTCGTTCGGGTTGACCGCAACGGCGGCGTCACCCAGCAGGGTTTCCGGGCGGGTGGTGGCAACTACCAGGTAGTCCTGGCCTTCTGCGGTCTTGGCGCCGTCGGCCAACGGGTAGCGCAGGTTCCACAAGTGGCCCTTCTCGTCGTGGTTCTCCACTTCGAGGTCGGAAATGGCCGTGTGCAGCTTGGTGTCCCAGTTGACCAGGCG
Source organism: Pseudomonas sp. NPDC089407 (assembly GCF_044900445.1). NCBI lineage: Bacteria > Pseudomonadati > Pseudomonadota > Gammaproteobacteria > Pseudomonadales > Pseudomonadaceae > Pseudomonas > Pseudomonas sp. NPDC089407. The sequence continues at coordinate 28,050 of NZ_JBJDNB010000022.1, read as the reverse complement.
CTTGCCGCGGTAGATCAGGCCGTCCTCATGCAGGCGCACGAAGGCTTCCTTGACCGCTTCGGACAGGCCGTCATCCATGGTGAAGCGCTCGCGGCTCCAGTCTACCGACGAGCCCAGGCGGCGGATCTGGCGGCTGATGTTGCCACCCGACTGATCCTTCCATTCCCAGACTTTTTCCAGGAACTGTTCGCGGCCCAGGTCATGGCGGTTCTGGCCCTTGGCTTCGAGCTGGCGTTCCACCAGCATCTGGGTGGCGATACCGGCGTGGTCGGTACCTGGCTGCCACAGGGTGTCGCGGCCTTGCATGCGGCGGAAACGGATCAGGGCGTCCATGATCGCGTTGTTGAACCCGTGGCCCATGTGCAGGCTGCCGGTCACGTTCGGCGGCGGGATCATGATGGTGTAGGACTCGCCTGCACCTTGTGGGGCGAAATAGTTCTCGGACTCCCAGGTGTTGTACCAGGAAGTTTCGATAGCGTGCGGCTGGTAGGTCTTATCCATGCGCGGCGGGACCCTGTGCATTTATTCGGGAAAGCCGGGAAGTATAACCAAGCTGGGGGCCGCAGGCGACAGCTAGTCCTATGTTGCCCGGGCAGACCTCATCGCCGGCAAGCCAGCTCCCACAGGATGATCGCAGCCCGGGGGCCTTGTGCAAAACTTGTGGGAGCTGGCTTGCCGGCGATGAGGCCATTGGCTACATCAGCAGACTTTGCCCGGTTTACTCGGAACGCTTGATCAACCGCTCGATCCGCGCATCCAGCCGGCGCTTGATCTCGTTCTCGATATGCGGGGTAAAGTCGTTGATCACGTCCTGCATGATCATCTGCGCCGCAGCGCGCAGTTCGCTTTCCAGGTGCAGCAGGGTGTCCTGGCGGCGCGTCTGCGGGTCTTCCTCGGGCTCGACCGCTGCGGGTTGCGCAGCAGGCGCGGGGTTGCCGGCGGGCTCGTCGAGCAATAACGGGATCTGCTCCACCGTTTCGGTCAGCAGCGGTGGTTGCAGGTCGGCGTCGCCCAGCAACTGGCGGATCGACTCAAGGTCGTCGAGCAGATGGGCGGAGTCGGGCAGGGGAGAGTGCTTGTCCATCGTCGTCAAAGTCGCTGTAAGCGGTGGTCTTGCAGAGCATAGCCCTGTTCGCGGTAGAAACGGAATCGCTCTCGGGCCGATTGGCGAATGCCGGGCTCCTCGACGACAATTTCCGCCACCCGTTCGAACTGGCCGACAAAGCCTGGCACACCGGCACCCAGGTTGATCAGCAGGTCATGGTGGTCACCAGCATTGTCAGCCAGGCCCAGGGCCACGCCAGCATCGGCATGCGCCTCGGCCAGGTCGTGGGGTACGAAAGCTTCGCCCTTGAAGCGCCACAGGCGCAGGTCCAGCTCGTCGCGCTGCTCGGCGTCCTGGCAATGCAGGTAGACCCGGTGGCCGAGGCGCCAGGCCTTTTCGCACAGCTTGCAGGCGAAATCGAGCCGCGCCGACAACGAGTCGGTTGGCAGTATGTAGAAGTCGACTTTGCTCATGATCGGTATCGCCGGCCGGCGGTGCGCAAGGCACCACCGGCATCACGGCGTCAGGCGCCGGCGCGGTCCAGCAGGTACTGGGTCAGCAGCGGGACCGGGCGGCCAGTGGCGCCCTTGTCCTTGCCACCGCTGATCCAGGCGGTACCGGCGATGTCCATGTGCGCCCAGTTGTAGGCCTTGGCGAAGCGCGACAGGAAGCAACCGGCGGTAATGGTGCCGGCTTTTGGCCCACCGATGTTGCCCATGTCGGCAAACGGGCTGTCCAGCTGCTCCTGGTACTCATCGAACAGCGGCAGCTGCCAGGCGCGGTCGTCAGCGCGCTTGCCGGCGTCGAGCAACTGGCCGACCAGGTCGTCGTTGTTGCCCATCAGGCCGGTGGTGTGGCTGCCCAAGGCGACGATGCAGGCGCCGGTCAGGGTGGCGATGTCGATCACGGCCTGTGGCTTGAAGCGCTCGGCGTAGGTCAGGGTGTCGCACAGCACCAGGCGGCCTTCGGCGTCGGTGTTGAGGATTTCCACGGTCTGGCCGCTCATGGTGGTGACGATGTCACCCGGGCGGGTGGCGCCGCCGCTCGGCATGTTCTCGGCACAGGCCAGCAGGCACACCAGGTTGATCGGCAGTTGCAGCTCGAGCACGGCACGCAGGGTGCCCAGCACGCTGGCGGCACCGCACATGTCGTACTTCATTTCGTCCATGCCGGCGCCCGGCTTGAGGCTGATGCCGCCGGTGTCGAAGGTGATGCCCTTGCCAACCAGCACGAATGGCTTGTCAGCCTTCTTGCCGCCCTGGTAATTGAGCACGATCAGGCGTGGCGGCTGGTCGCTGCCCTGGCCCACGGCGTAGAAAGCGCCCATGCCCAGGTCCTTGATCTTTTTCTCGTCCAGCACTTCAACCTTCAGCGCCTTGTGGGCTTTGCCCAGGTCCTTGGCCTGCTCGGCAAGGAAGCTTGGGTGGCACACGTTTGGCGGCAGGTTGCCGAGGTCGCGGGTGAAGGCCATGCCGGTGGCGATGGCGCTGGCGTGCTTGATTGCGCGCTCGACTTCGGCCTGGCTGGCCTGGTCCACCAGCAGGGTGACCTTTTTCAGGGCGCGCGGCTCGGCTTTCTGGCTCTTGTAACGGTCGAACACGTATTCGCCGTCCAGCAAGGTTTCGGCCAGCAGGCGGTATTTGCCGTAATGGGCATCGCGGTTGCTGACAGCAATATCGTCCAGGGCCAGCACGGCGTCTGCGCCATTCAGGCCCTTGAGCACGCCGGCGACGCTGGCGACCAGCTTGCGCCAGGCGCGGTCGCCCAGGGCCTCGTCCTTGCCGCTGCCTACCAGCAGCACGCGCTCGGCCTTCAGGCCCAGGAGGTTTTGCAGCAGCAGGGTCTGGCCTGGCTTGCCGGCCAGGTCGCCGCGCTTGAGTACCGCGCTGATGGCGCCTTCGCTGGCCTGGTCGACGGCCTTGGCAACTGTGCCAAGTTTGCGGCTTTCACCTACCGGAATGACCAGAGTGGCGGTTTTTACGGATGCAGCAGCTACGCTTTTTACAACCAGTTCCATGTCAGGATCCCCGAATGATCGATACGTACGGCGCTGTGTGCTCCAGCGCTCTGGACGGGCCTGGCCGCGTCGACGCGTGCCAGCGGAAAAGCAGCCAGTTTGAGCCTGCGGCAAGCGTGCTGACAACCCCGTTGTGCACCTTCATGCGCGGCCAAGTGACAGGGGCAGTCAATCACAGGATAATGCGCGCACTTTACATGGAGGTTCGCCTTTGGCGAACCGGCATTGGTCTTGGATGTACTAAGTCATTGTTTGGCGCCATTTCATGGCAGTCCGCCCTGACAACCCAGGAGTGTCTGGTTTGATCGTCTTTCGTTATCTGTCCCGCGAGGTCCTGGTGACCTTGAGCGCCGTCAGCGCCGTGCTGCTGGTGATCATCATGAGCGGGCGCTTCATCAAGTACCTGGCCCAGGCCGCCCAGGGCGTGCTCGACCCGGGGGTATTGTTCCTTATCATGGGCTTTCGCCTGCCGGGCTTCCTGCAGCTGATCCTGCCCTTGGGGCTGTTCCTCGGCATTCTCCTGGCTTACGGGCGCCTTTACCTGGAAAGCGAGATGACCGTGCTGTCGGCCACCGGCATGAGCCAGCAGCGCCTGCTGGGCCTGACCATGGCGCCAGCGGCACTGGTTGCCCTGCTGGTGGCCTGGCTGAGCCTGAGCCTGGCACCACTGGGCGTGGCCCAGGTGCAGCAGATCATCGCCCAGCAGGACACCCTGACCGAGTTCGACACGCTGGTTCCGGGCCGTTTCCAGACCTTGCGTGACGGTTCGCGGGTGACCTACACCGAGCAGCTGTCGGACGACCGCGTCAAGCTCGGTGGTGTGTTCATCTCCGAAAAACGCTTCAACCAGGATAAAACCAAGGACCGTGCCCCGTCGGTGCTGGTCGCCGAAAAGGGCCACCAGGAAATCCAGGCCGATGGCAATCGGTACCTGGTGCTGGAAAACGGCTACCGCTACGACGGTAACCCCGGCCAGGCCGATTACCGTGCGATCAAGTACGACACCTATGGCGTCCTGCTGCCCAAGCCGGAAGTCGCCGAGGAAGTCACCGAGCGCGAAGCCATCCCGACCCTCGACCTGTTCGGCAAGACCGACCTGCGCGAGCGCGCCGAGCTGCAATGGCGGCTGTCGCTGCCCATCCTGGTGTTCGTGGTGACGCTGCTGGCGGTGCCATTGTCCCGGGTCAACCCGCGCCAGGGCCGCTTCCTCAAGCTGCTGCCGGCAATTCTTCTGTACATGGCTTACCTGACAATGCTGATTTCCGTGCGCGGCGCCCTCGAGAAGGGCAAGCTGCCGATTGCCTTGGGCATGTGGTGGGTCCACGGCCTGTTCCTGCTGATCGGCCTTGGCCTGATGTACTGGGAGCCATTGCGCCTCAAGCGCGCCGCCCGCCGTGCGGAGGTGGCCCATGGCTAAGCTCGATCGCTACATCGGCCAGAGCGTGCTGCTGGCCATCCTGGCCGTGCTGGGGATCATCCTCGGTCTGGCTTCGCTGTTCGCCTTCATCGATGAGATGAGCGACCTGAGTGACACCTACACGGTGATGGAAGCTGGCAACTACGTGCTGCTGACCGCACCGCGGCGCCTGTACGACATGCTGCCGATGGCCGCGCTTATCGGCTGCCTGATTGGCCTGGGCAGCCTGGCCAGCAGCAGTGAACTGACCATCATGCGTGCCGCCGGGGTTTCCATCGGCCGCATTGTCTGGGCAGTGATGAAACCGATGCTGGTACTGATGCTGGTTGGCCTGCTGATCGGCGAGTACGTGGCTCCGGTGACCGAGAACAAGGCCCAGGCCGACCGTTCCCTGGCCCAGGGCGGTGGTGAGGCGCAGAGCTCCAAGCGTGGTATGTGGCACCGCCAGGGCGAGGAGTTCGTGCACATCAACGCCGTGCAGCCCAACGGCCTGCTGCTGGGGGTAACCCGCTACCGCTTCGACAGCGAGCGCAAAATCCAGACATCCAGCTTTGCTCGCCGTGCCCAGTACAATGACGATCACTGGTTGCTCAGCGATGTCAGCACCACCTTCTTCCGCGGTGATCACACCGAGGTGGTGAAGGCCCCAAGCGAGCGCTGGGATGTATCGCTGACCCCGCAGTTGCTCAATACCGTGATCCTGGCGCCGGAGTCGCTGTCGATCACCGGCCTGTGGGACTACATCCACTACCTGTCTGACCAAGGCCTGAACAATGCCCGTTACTGGCTGGCGTTCTGGACCAAGGTACTGCAACCGATGGTTACTGCGGCGCTGGTGCTGATGGCGATTTCATTCATCTTTGGTCCGCTGCGTTCGGTGACCCTTGGCCAGCGCGTGTTCACCGGTGTGCTGGTGGGCTTCGTGTTCCGTATTGGCCAGGACCTGCTGGGGCCTTCGAGCCAGGTGTTCGGCTTCCCGCCGTTGCTGGCGGTGGTGATCCCGGCGGGTATCTGTGCGTTGGCCGGTGTGTGGTTGTTGCGCCGGGCAGGTTGATGACCTGAGCTGCACAAGAAAGCCGACCTCAGGGTCGGCTTTCTTGTGGCTGATGGCCCTATCGCCGGCAAGCCAGCTCCCACAGGTACTCCACAAGCCTCAGGATCTGTGGAGTACCTGTGGGAGCTGGCTTGCCAGCGATAGGGCCGGAACAGGCAACACAAGGTCCGGATTATCTCTTCTGCTTCGGCACCCGCACCAACTGGCTTTCCGAATAAATGTCATGCCAGCCACGCTTGCGTTTGTCGATCAACACCCAGAAGAACCCCAGCCCCAAACACAGCCACGACGCAATCGACACCACAAAGCGCAGCAGCGCCTGCCACAGGCTGATGGCCGAGCCATCGGCGTTCTGCACCCGCACGCCCCACACCTGCATGCCCAGGGTCTGCCCGCCATGGGTCCAGAACTTGGCAAAGAAGCCGAACAAGGCAAACAGCAACACCGTCGACAGTAGCGGGTCGCCGTCCAGTGCGCCGACCTCGGTCAGCTCGCGCATGCGTGCTTCGCCGATGATCGCCATCTGGATCATCTTGTACGCGCCGGCGGTCACGATCAGCAGTGCAGTACAAAGCAGGAAGTCGTAGAACATGGCGGCCAGCCGTCGGCCCAGGCCAGCGGGGGGGAAGTCACCCTGAGGATTAAGGTAAGGCTTGGGCATCGCTTGGGCAGCTCCAGAGGCAAAAAAGGCTCATTCTATGGAATTGCAAGCAAAAAAAAGCCCCTGCGCGTCAACGCAGGGGCTCTTTTTTAGAAGTATCAGGCTTCTGGCTGGACTTCGTCAGCCTGCATGCCTTTTTGGCCTTGTACAGCGACGAAGGTCACTTTCTGGCCTTCTTTCAGGCTCTTGAAGCCGTTGCCTTGGATGGCGCGGAAGTGCACGAACAGATCCGGACCGCTTTCTGGGGTGATGAAGCCGTAACCTTTTTCGTCATTGAACCACTTGACGGTACCGTTCTGACGCTCAGCCATTGTCTTATTTCCTATGAAGCTTAAATTTTGATGACAGTTACTTTCGCACTTTTTTGTAAGCGAAAGATTACTGGGCTGTTTTGCAGGAAAGTAAGAGACGTCGAACGGGTTGTAGCAAATCTCGGCTACTGGCCCAGGTCACGAACTGTTGCGACCCATGCAAACACAGTGCAGTGAATGTACGCCAACTCCCGAGCGAAAAACAAGCCCTTGGTCGTATGGAAAATCGGCCGTTTGCCGATAACCGACCGCTTTGTCGGAAACGGCATGGCGCCTGGCCTGGCGCTATGTTCAAAAGTTATTGGGCAGGTTCGAAAACGAATATGGAGTGCCTGCCCCTAACCTTCACAAAGCTGTTTCAACCACGGTAGTAACGTTGTGCCACAAAAGGCATTTTGCTGACTTTCAAGGCAACCTTTTTGCCGCGCACCACGGCAAACAGCGCGGTGTCGACTGCGGCATGTTCACTCTCGATATAACCCATTGCAACCGGTGCGCCGAGTGTCGGGCCAAAACCACCACTGCACACTTTGCCGACCGGTTTATCGTTGGCATCGACAATGTCCGCGCCTTCACGCACGGGCGTGCGCTCTTGCGGCAACAGGCCGACACGTTTGCGCGCGACACCGTCGCGCTGGTGAGCAAAGATTGCCTCGGCGCCCGGGAAGCCGGCCGCACGTTCGCCGTCGGCGCGGCGCACCTTGGAAATTGCCCACAGCAGGCTGGCTTCGATCGGCGTGGTCTCGCTGTTCATGTCGTGGCCATACAGGCACAGGCCCGCTTCCAGGCGCAGCGAATCGCGAGCGCCCAGGCCAATCGGCTGTACCTCCGGCTCGGCCAGCAGGCGGCGGGCCAGGGCGTCGGCGGCGTGGGCCGGTACCGAGATCTCGTAGCCGTCTTCGCCGGTGTAGCCCGAGCGGCTGACGAAGCAGTCTTCACCCAGCAGTTTCACCGGGCGGAACTGCATGAAGGTCATGCTTGCCACTTCCGGGGCCAGGCGCTCCAGCACCTTGACCGCAGCCGGGCCTTGCAGGGCCAGCAGGGCACGTTCCTCGAACAGCGGCTGCACTTCACAGCGGCTACCGATGTGCGTTTGCAGGTGAGCCAGGTCCTGGTCCTTGCAGGCGGCGTTGACCACCAGGAATAGCGTGTCGTCGCCCAGGTTGGCGACCATCAGGTCGTCAAGGATGCCGCCTTGCTCATTGGTGAACATGGCATAGCGCTGCATGCCCACCGGCAAGTCGATGATGTCCACCGGCACCAGGCTTTCCAGGGCCTTGGCCGCATCTGCGCCGCGCAGCGTGATCTGGCCCATGTGCGAGACATCGAACAGGCCGGCCTGCTCGCGGGTGTGCAGGTGTTCCTTGAGCACGCCCAGCGGGTACTGCACCGGCATGTCGTAGCCGGCGAACGGCACCATGCGCGCACCCAGTTCCAGGTGCAGGGCATGCAGTGGGGTCTTGAGCAGTGTTTCGGACATCGGTGACTCCTTGCTGTTGTTGTAGGGTCAACATTCGATGATGTTGACGGCCAGGCCGCCACGGGCGGTCTCTTTGTATTTGCTTTTCATGTCGGCGCCGGTCTGGCGCATGGTGCGGATGACCTTGTCGAGCGACACAAAGTGTTGCCCGTCGCCACGCAAGGCCATACGAACGGCGTTGATCGCCTTCACCGAACCCATGGCGTTGCGCTCGATGCAGGGCACCTGGACCAGCCCGCCGATCGGGTCGCAGGTCAGGCCCAGGTTGTGTTCCATGCCGATTTCAGCGGCATTCTCGACCTGCTGCACGCTACCGCCCATCACTTCGCACAGCGCCCCGGCGGCCATCGAGCAGGCCACGCCAACCTCGCCCTGGCAGCCCACCTCGGCGCCAGAGATGGAGGCGTTTTCCTTGTACAGGATGCCGATGGCGGCGGCGGTGAGCAGAAAGCGCACCACCCCGTCCTCGCTGGCGCCCGGTACGAAGCGCATGTAGTAGTGCAACACCGCCGGTACGATGCCTGCGGCGCCATTGGTGGGTGCGGTAACCACCCGCCCGCCGTAGGCGTTTTCCTCGTTTACCGCCAGGGCGTAGAGGTTGACCCAGTCGAGCACCGAGAGCGCATCACGCAGGCTGGCCTCCGGGTGGCGGCTCAACTGGCGATACAGGGCCGGTGCCCGGCGCTTGACCTTGAGCCCGCCGGGCAGAATACCTTCATGTTGGCAGCCGGCTTCGACGCAATCCTGCATCACTTGCCAGATGCGCAGCAGCCCGGCGCGGGTTTCGGCTTCCGGGCGCCAGGCCGCCTCGTTGGCCAGCATCACCTGGCTCACCGACAGGTTTTGCGCGGTGCAGTGGCCGAGCAGTTCCTTGGCAGTCTTGAACGGGTAGGCCAGCACGGTGCTGTCCTCGACAATGCGGTCGTGGCCGGCGGCGTCCTCGTCGACGACAAAACCACCGCCCACCGAGTAGTACTCGCGGCTGCGGATTTGCAGGCCGGCATCGTCGAAGGCGCGGAAGATCATGCCGTTGGGGTGGAAGTCCAGCGGCTTGCGGATCATCGCCAGGTGCTGCTTTTCGATAAAGGCAATGCTGTGCTCGCCGAGCAAATTGATGCGGCCGCTGTCGCGAATGGCCTGCAGGCGGGCGGGGATGCTGTCGGTGTCGATGAGGTCGGGGTGTTCGCCTTCAAGGCCCAGTAGCACAGCCTTGTCACTGCCGTGGCCCTTACCGGTGGCACCCAGCGAGCCATACAGCTCGGCCTTGACGCTGGCAGTGCGCGTCAGCAGGCCGTCACGCCGCAGGCCTTCGGCAAACCGCACCGCGGCGCGCATCGGGCCGACCGTGTGTGAACTGGAGGGGCCGATGCCGATCTTGAACAGGTCGAAGACGCTCAGTGACATTGCTCATTCCCTCCGGTAGGTAAAGGCGAGTGCTGCGCACTCGATCGCCGGCAAGCCAGCTCCCACAGGTACTGCATCTGCTTCGAAAAACAGGTGAGCCCTGGGGGCTGGCGAGCCAGCTTCGACAGCTACTGCACCTGCCTTGGAAGCGGTGAGGTCCCTGTGGGAGCTGGCTTGCCGGCGATGAGGCCAGAACGCCGGATCAGGCGTCCTGATAGCTCTCGATCGACGGGCAGGCGCACACCAGGTTGCGGTCGCCGAACACGTTGTCGACCCGGCCGACCGGCGGCCAGTACTTGCCTTCCACCAGGCTCGGCAGCGGGTACACCGCCTGCTCGCGGCTATAGCCGTGGGCCCATTCGCCAACCAGCTCGGCCGCCGTGTGCGGGGCGTTTTTCAGCGGGTTGTCGTCCTTGTCCAGGCTACCGTTCTCGACAGCGCGGATTTCTTCGCGGATCTGGATCATCGCGTTGCAGAAGCGGTCCAGTTCTTCCTTGGACTCACTTTCGGTCGGTTCGATCATCAGCGTGCCGGCCACCGGGAAGGACATGGTCGGGGCGTGGAAGCCGAAATCGATCAGGCGCTTGGCCACGTCGTCGACGCTGATGCCGCTGGTGTCCTTCAGCGGGCGCAGGTCGAGGATGCACTCGTGGGCCACCAGGCCATTGCCGCCGGTATACAGGACAGGATAGTGGTCTTCCAGGCGGCGGGCGATGTAGTTGGCGTTGAGGATCGCCATCTGCGAGGCACGCTTGAGGCCGGCACCGCCCATCATGCGGATGTACATCCAGGTAATCGGCAGGATGCTGGCGCTGCCGAACGGCGCAGCGCACACCGCGCCCTGGGTGTTTTCCAGCTGCGCATGGCCTGGCAGGAACGGCGCCAGGTGCGACTTGACGCCAATCGGGCCGACGCCCGGGCCACCACCGCCGTGCGGAATGCAGAAGGTCTTGTGCAGGTTCAGGTGGGAAACGTCGCCGCCGAACTTGCCCGGGGCGCACAGGCCGACCATGGCGTTCATGTTGGCACCGTCGATGTACACCTGGCCACCGTTGTCGTGAATGATCGCGCAGATTTCGCCAATCGCTTCCTCGAACACACCGTGGGTCGACGGGTAGGTGATCATGATCGCGGCCAGGCGCTCGCGGTGCTCGATGGCCTTGGCGCGCAGATCCTCGACATCGACGTTGCCGCGGGCGTCGCAGGCAGTGACCACCACGCGCATGCCGGCCATGTTCGCGGTGGCCGGGTTGGTGCCGTGGGCCGACGACGGGATCAGGCAGATGTCACGGTGGCCTTCGCCACGGCTGCGGTGGTACGCGCGGATGGCCAGCAGGCCTGCGTACTCGCCCTGCGAGCCGGCGTTGGGTTGCAGCGACACGGCGTCATAGCCGGTAGCGGCGCAGAGCATGGCTTCCAGCTCGGTGGTCATCTGTAGGTAGCCCTGGCTCTGCTCGGCCGGGGCGAACGGGTGCAGGTTGCCGAACTCGGCCCAGGTGACCGGGATCATTTCGCTGGCAGCGTTCAGCTTCATGGTGCACGAGCCAAGCGGGATCATGCTGCGGTCCAACGCCAGGTCCTTGTCGGCCAGGCGGCGCAGGTAGCGCATCAGCTCGGTTTCGCTGTGGTAGCGGTTGAACACCGGGTGTTCGAGGATGGCCGACTGGCGCAGCAGGGCGGCAGGCAGCAGCGAACCGGTGCTGGCGGCCAGCGTGGCGAAGTCAGGTTGTGCCTGGTCGCCAGCGAACAGCTGCCACAGCGCTTCGACGTCAGCCTGGCTGCTGGTTTCGTCCAGCGACAGGCCCAGGTGGGCAGCGTCGACCTGGCGCAGGTTGATGCCTTGGGCGCGTGCCAGGGCATGCAGGCTGGCGGTGGAAGTACCGGTGGCCAGGGTCAGGGTATCGAAGGCACTGCTGCCCGCTACCTGTACGCCCAGCGCTTTCAGGCCGGCGGCCAGGATCGCGGTCAGCGCATGGGTGCGCTCGGCAATGCGCTTGAGGCCGGCCGGGCCGTGGTACACGGCGAACATGCTGGCGATGTTGGCCAGCAGCACCTGGGCGGTGCAGATGTTGCTGGTGGCCTTCTCGCGGCGGATGTGCTGCTCGCGGGTCTGCATGGCCAGGCGCAGGGCAGTCTTGCCAAAACGGTCGATCGAGACGCCGACCAGGCGGCCAGGCATGTCGCGCTTGAACGCGTCACGGGTGGCGAAGTACGCCGCGTGCGGGCCGCCGAAGCCCAGTGGCACGCCAAAGCGCTGGGCGCTGCCGATGGCCACGTCGGCCTCGAATTCGCCCGGAGGGGTCAGCAGGGTCAGGGCCAGCAGGTCGGCAGCCACGGCCACCAGCGCGTTGGCGCCATGGAAGCGCTGTACCACCTCGCGGTAGTCGAACACGTCACCGTTGCAGGCCGGGTATTGCAGCAGCGCGCCGAAGAAGGCGCTGACATCACCCAGTTCGCGCTCGTCACCGACCACCACGTCGATACCCAGCGGCTCGGCACGGGTGCGCAACACGTCGAGGGTTTGCGGGTGGCAATGTACCGAGGCGAAGAACGCGTGGCTGGCCTTGTTCTTCGACAGGCGCTTGCAGAAGGTCATGGCCTCGGCGGCAGCGGTCGCTTCGTCGAGCAGCGAGGCGTTGGCGATCGGCAGGCCGGTCAGGTCGCTGATCAGGGTCTGAAAGTTCAGCAGTGCTTCCAGGCGGCCCTGGGAAATTTCTGGCTGGTACGGGGTGTAGGCGGTGTACCAGGCCGGGTTTTCCAGCAGGTTGCGCAGGATCGGCGCCGGGGTGTGGGTGTTGTAGTAACCCTGGCCGATGTAGCTCTTGAACAGCTGGTTCTTGCCGGCGATGGCCTTGAGTGCGGCCAGTGCATCGGCTTCACTCTGGCCGTCGTGTGAACCGAGCACGCTGGTGCCCTTGATGCTGTCGGGGATGACCGCAGCGGTCATGGCTTCCAGCGAGTCAAAGCCGAGGGCGGCGAGCATGGCCTGCTCGTCAGCGGCGCGCGGGCCGATGTGGCGGGCGATGAATTCGTTGGCGGTGCCGAGGTTGAAGGTCATGGCGGGGTTCCTCAGGCGTCGTCGTTGGCTTTGAGCAAGCGGTCGTAGGCATGCTGGTCGAGCAGGGCGCTGACGGCGGCCGCATCGGCTGGCTTGAAGCGGAAGAACCAGCCTTCGCCCATCGGGTCTTCGTTGACCAGTTCCGGGCTGTCTTCAAGCTGGGCGTTAACCTCGACCACCTCGCCGGCCAGCGGCATGTACACGCCGCTGGCGGCTTTTACCGACTCGACGGTGGAGGCTTCGCTGCCTTTTTCATACTGCTGCAACTCTGGCAGTTGCACGAAAACCACGTCGCCAAGGGCGTTCTGGGCGTAGGCAGTGATACCCACGGTGACGCTGCCATCGGCTTCGACGCGCAGCCATTCGTGATCTTCAGTGAAACGCAACTCGCTCATGGGGAATCCTCGGGAAGCAGGGCGTAGGGCGCGGTGGCTCCGCGCTCTTGGGGTTAGGATTCCCTTAGCAAAAAAGCGGCCAATCTATAAAAAGTCTGTTAAATCAATCATTTAAGGATTTGGCGTAATCACTTGGTCATGCTTTTGGAATGAAATCGCTACAACGGGAGGAATATGGAAAAGGGTTTGGGGATCAAACCCTTGCGTAGACGCACTGGAATGGTTTTGTATTGATTTCGGTACGGTGTATTTAAATCATTACATTGCCTGCGCTGGCCCTATCGCCGGCAAGCCAGCTCCCACAGGAATTATGCAATGCTGAAGGTTGCACTCATCCTGTGGGAGCTGGCTTGCCGGCGATGGGCCAGTGCAGGAGAAAATCGCTTAACCCGCGACAAACATCGGTAATGCCAGGTACAACTTGATCACGATGACATTGATGATGTCGATGAAGAACGCCCCCACCATCGGCACCACGAGGAAGGCGATAGGCGAGGCGCCGTAGCGCTGGGTCACCGCCTGCATGTTGGCGATCGCGGTGGGCGTAGCGCCCAGGCCAAAGCCACAGTGCCCGGCAGCCAGCACCGCTGCATCATAGTTCCGGCCCATGACCCGGAACGTTACGAAGATCGCAAACAGTGCCATGACCAACGTCTGTGCGCCGAGCAATACAAAGAATGGCAAGGCGAGTGCCGCCAGGTCCCACAGTTTCAGCGACATCAAGGCAATAGCCAGGAACAATGACAAACTGACGTTGCCCAGTACCGAGACTTCGCGCTCGAACACATGATAGAAGCCGAAGGCCGAGAGCCCGTTGCGCAGCAATACACCGACGAACAACACACAAACGAACGTTGGCAGTTCGAATGCGGTGCCTTTCAACACGCCATTAAGCAACGAGCCAGCGAGCAAACTGACCGCGATCAGCGCCAGTGTTTCGACAATTGAAAACGAAGTGATCAGGCGCTCTTTGTCGGGGCGCTCAAAGCCCTTGGGCAGTTGCGGAACTTCTTCTTCAAGGCCGGGTGTTTTTACCCGCTTGATCAGCAGCCGCGCGACGGGGCCGCCAATCAGGCCACCCAGTACCAGGCCAAAGGTGGCAGAAGCCATTGCCAGTTCGGAGGCCGAGGCCAGGCCAAACTTCTCGCTGAACGTTGCTCCCCAGGCCGCGCCGGTGCCGTGGCCGCCGGACAAAGTGATCGAGCCGGCCAGCAGGCCCATCAACGGGTCGAGCCCCAATGCCGTGGCCAGGCCGATGCCCATGCCGTTCTGTACCAGTAGCAGGCCGGTGACCACCAGCAGGAACACGCTGACTACGCGGCCGCCCTTTTTCAGGCTGGCGAAGTCTGCGCTCAAGCCGATGGTGGCGAAGAACGCCAGCATCAAGGGGGCTTGCAGCGAGGTATCAAACTGCACGTGGACATCAAAACTGCGCAATGCCAGCAGTGCCAAGGCGACTACCAGGCCGCCGGCAACCGGTTCTGGAATGTTGTAAGTGCGCAAGAAACCAATGCGTGCGACCAGGCCGCGTCCTAGTAACAGCACTAAAGAGGCGGCTACAAGTGTCCCGTAAAAATCGAGTTCAAACATCAGGTGCTCTCGTTATATCCAGTAGCGAACCACCCTCCGTTCTGCGGCGGATAAGTGGGGTGACAGGTGGGATTACACTGTCACCATTCTACGAGGCATGCGTGGGAGAGTATCTTTCACCTGTGTAGGAAAAGCCCGAATAACAACCGGGGTTTTACAGCAGCTATCAGGCTTTACCGGGTATTCCGTATTTACGCATGCGCTGGGCAACGGCGGTGCGGCCTGTTTGCAGGCGCCTGCCAGCTGCCGGGCTGAGGGCAACAGGCGTACAACCGTCAAGCAGTTCAAGCTCGATATCCCCTACCGCCTGTTCCAGGCTCGCCGCTTCGACATGGCGTCGCGCTACCGATGGACCTGCGGTAGCTACGTCACCAATGTTCACTCTTTTGCTTTCAACTGCCTGGCAATGCAGGGGTTACCCCTTGGCAATTCAACAATTTGATCTTCGTTTGCTGCCCGTCTGTCTTGTTTGGCATCAAAATGATATGGGTTGCCCGAAACTATTACCGGTATGAAGATCAAGCCCTTGCGCACAAGCACCTAAGGCTTGTGTGTTGGCATTAATACGGATGATCTGGATTATTCTTCAAGGCTTTCAGCCTAGTGCATGCTTGTGCTTTGGTCCTCAATATAATGTGGCAGTAATCAGCATTTAATGGGTGATGGTTGCGAAGTGTCTGTATGAAAGTGATCCCGCCCTTGTAGGCCTTGTCTGTTTTTTAATGAGGCATCTACTTTTTTCGAGGTTTTGTATTAGGTTGGGAATGGCGCAGCAGCGAGTTGCATTCGATGATGGGGGTGGAAATTTGGCTGGTTTACTTTTTTCGGCATCTTTCGTTATGAGTATTAACGCGAATAGCGAATGTTGTGATCGCCGCGCACGAAGCTAATGAGAAGTTTCTTAAGGAGATACCTGTGGGTCGAAAAAAAAGACAAGTCATACTGCCGCCAACTTTTGTCGGGGCACAGCCTTCACGCCCTGGTGCTTCTGCACCTGGGGGCAGTGTTGCCAATCATGTGGGGCCGATTCTGGATGGTTTTAAGGTATCCGCCGCGAGCGCGATGAAGATAGCTGATGATTCGGCCAAGTTGGTTTATCTTGAACGTTTGTCAGCGCTGGCTGCCGTACTTGAGCAAGAAGTCGTTGCTGTACGTAATGAGCGGGGTAACGCCCCGCAATCGAATATTTCGAGCCTTCAGGGCGATATCGCTGCTCGGTCAGTTTTGTTGGAAAATAAAATAGCTGACTTAGTTCAGCAGCGGGAACAGGCGAATAGCTATTACGGATCGTCGCCATTTGGTAAGACTGCTGAATATTATGCCGGTGCCACTTTTCAGAATATTGCAACTGGGCGTATAAAAGTTGCGAATGTTCAGGAGGCTTTGAATGCCGCGTATCGTGCCGCTTACAGGGTGCAGTTGCGAGAAGCCGAAATACAAATGCTTCAAGCGCAGATAGCAGCGCTGCAACAAGCTCTTCATGCTGCGCAGGCGCAACAGAGAGCGGAGGCAGAAGCCGCAGCACGGGCCCAGGCGGAGGCAGAAGCCGCGGCACGGGCCCAGGCGGAGGCAGAAGCTGCGGCACGGGCCCAGGCGGAGGCAGAAGCCGCGGCACGGGCCCAGGCGGAGGCAGAAGCTGCGGCACGGGCCCAGGCGGAGGCAGAAGCCGCGGCACGGG
>NZ_JBJDNB010000022.1:0-11842 GCF_044900445.1 Pseudomonas sp. NPDC089407 | reverse complement strand
GGCCCAGGCGGAGGCAGAAGCCGCGGCACTGGCCCAGGCGGAGGCAGAAGCTGCGGCACGGGCCCAGGCGGAGGCAGAAGCCGCGGCACGGGCCCAGGCAGAGGCGGAAACTACCCGCCTGGCGAACACTTTTACTGTGTCTGGTGCCACCGCTGTTGGGGGGCCGCTCGTCGTTACAGCTCTGGGGCATGTTGTTTCAACAGCCTTGAATTTTTCTCTGTCAGTTTCAATGGGGGCAGCATTGGCGGCTCTTCGCGGTGCTGCTGGTGTGGCAGTCCCGTTTGTTGCTGGTGCCGGCGCACTCTTGTACTCCTCTCGTCTCGGCAACGGTGAACTACCGGAGCGCTACGCGCTGCAAATGCCTCTGGGTACGCTGGATCCTCAGTTGAGTTTGACATTGGCACTCGGTAATGCGATTGGCAGCCATGCGGAGCTCCCCTATCGCTTAAGCTCACAAGCCACCGAGGCAAATGATTCGGAAATACTGGTCGTCAAGACCGATGGGAAGGTCGTGCACTTCCCAAGTGCGAGTGCTCGCGGCTACCCACGATCGACAGCACAATCTCTATAGCGTTACCACCGCAGATGTGCCGAGCAGGACCTTTACCTGGACACCTATCGCACAAGCAGATAATGCCTCGACCGACTTGCCTGCCGAGCAGCCGGAATTAACGATATATGAAGGTGCGAAGCTAAATCCAGTCGAGGTGAGGCTCGGCGGCTATCCAGGTGTCGCCGACGCGAGCCTGGATGACTACATCATCGTTTTCCCTGCTGACTCGGGATTGCCGCCTCTGTATGTGATGTTCAGAGATCGGCGAGAGGAGCCCGGCACGATGACTGGCTTCGGGCAACCCGACGCAACTGTCTGGCTGGCAGGCGCAAATCAAACTCATGGAGTTGCCATCCCACCTCGTATTGCTGACAAATTAAGAGGAAGAAATTTTAGTAGCTGGAGGCGTGCACGTGAAGCAATATGGACTGCAGTCAGTGAGGATCCTGTCCTGATGAGTCAGTTCAGCAAATCAAATCAAACCCTCTTGCGCAATGGCTATTCGCCGAGCGCGATACCCAGCGAGCACGCTGGATCAAATAGAGCCTTTGAAATTCATCATGTTATTCCTTTGAAAGAGGGTGGCGCGGTTTACGATATCGACAATCTTAGAATCACAACCCCAAAAAATCACGTGCGGATACATAGAAATAAAGGTGCCGATCAATGATTCTCAAGCATAAAATAGAAGAGTATACAGAGGCTGAGTTTACTGAGTTTCTGAACGAGTTTTTCGAAAACCCCAGCCGACTCAAAGGCGACGCACTCGGCGCGCATATCAATCAACTGACTGATCACTTCGAAAAAATTATCGACCACCCAGACAAAAGTGGTCTAATTTTCTATCCCGCAGAGGGAGTGGAAGACAGTCCCGCCGGAGTGATTTCTGTTTTGAAAACGTGGTTCGCTGCTAATGGAAAAGCCGGTTTCCGCGAAGACTGAGTCAATACTTGAGCTGTTTCGATGATTAATTTAAAGCCCCTCGCAGAGTAATCTGCGAAGGGTGATGGTTGCATCATTAAGGTTTCGTTTTGGGAATTCCATACTTACGCAACCGCTGGGCTATCGCGGTATGCGAAGTCTGCAAACGCCCCGCCAGCTGCCGGGTCGAAGGGTAATTGGCATACAAGCGTTGCAGCAGTTCACGCTCGAAGTCACCTACCGCCTGGTCCAGGCTTGCCACGTCGCCGTCCTGGCCACGGGCCACCGAGGTACCGGCAATGTCCAGGTCGTCGATGTCCACCAGGTTGCCTTCGCAGATGGCGGCCGCGCGGAAAATCACGTTCTGCAATTGGCGCACATTGCCCGGCCATGGGTTGGCCAGCAATGCCGAATGGGTGGCCGGCGTCAACCGGCAGGCTGGGCGCTGGATCTGCGTGCAGGCCTGCTGCATGAAGAAATGCGCCAGCATCAGGATGTCCTGGCCACGGTCGCGTAGCGGCGGTACCTGCAGGTTGAGCACGTTGAGGCGATAGAACAGGTCTTCGCGGAAGCTGCCTTCGGCAACCATGCGCTCCAGGTCGCGGTGGGTGGCGCTGATGATGCGCACATCCACCTTCACTTCGCGGTCGCCGCCTACCCGGCGGAAGCTGCCATCGCTGAGAAAACGCAGCAGCTTGGCCTGCAGGTACGGCGACATTTCGCCAATTTCATCCAGGAACACCGTGCCCTGGTTGGCCAATTCCATCAGCCCGGGCTTGCCACCGCGTTGCGCACCGGTGAAGGCCCCTGGGGCATAGCCGAACAGCTCGCTCTCGGCCAGGCTCTCAGGCAATGCAGCGCAGTTCAGGGCCAGGAACGGTGCCGAGTAACGGCTGCTGATGGCATGGCAGGCACGGGCCACCAGCTCTTTGCCGGTGCCGGTTTCACCATGCACCAGCAGCGGTGCGTCCAGTGCCGCCACGCGCAGGGCGCGGGCCTTGAGGGTGCGGATGGCCGGCGACTCGCCGAGCAAGGCATCGAAACCTTCGGCGTGGTCGTGGTGCAGGGCGGACAGGCGTTCACCCATGCGGGTCGGCGGGTACAGCGTCAGCAGGCCACCGGCGTTGGTGATCGGCATGGCGTCCAGCAACAGGCTCTGGCCGTTCAGCTGCATTTCGCGCATCGGCAGGTGAAAATTGCTGTCCAGCAGCGCTTGCAGCAGCGCCGGGTCGTCGAACAGCTCGCCTACCGAGCGCCCGGCCGATTCGCGGCCGCACAGTTCAATCAGCGCCGGGTTGGCCAGCAGTACCTTGCCAGCGCTGTCCACCGCCAGTACCGGGTCGCTCATGGCGGCCAGCAGGGCATCGAGCTGCAGGTGACGGCGCTGACCGGGGAGGATGTCGACCACGTCCACCGACTGCACGCCATGCACTTCGAACAGCGCGTCGTGCAGCTCTTCAAGTACGGCGGGGCTTAGGGTGGGGGCGTCGATGTAGACGTTCGGCGGGACCATCTCCACGGCGTCCAGGTTGAGGTTGCGGGCACCGAGCAGGGCGAGGACTTCCTGGGTGATGCCGACGCGGTCGATGAAGCTGACGTGGATGCGCATGAGGGACGGTGAAGTGGTAGCCGGGGGAGGGCGGTAGTATGCCTTAACATCGCCGGGGCCGCTTTACGGCCCATCGCCGGCAAGCCAGCTCCCACTTCGATCGCATCGGCCTCAAGACTTGTGCAGTACCTGTGGGAGCTGGCTTGCCGGCGATGGGCTGCAAAGCAGCCCCAAAATGCTGAAGCTATTCCAGATGCTCAGGCTTGATCGGATCGCCCGACTTCACATCAAGCTTGTCACGAATGTCCGCAAACATATGGTCATAAAGCTTGTGCGGCGAACTCAGACTCTCGAATTTTTTCGGCGGTGCCAGGTACGACTGGGCCTTGCGGGTCAGCTGCATGAGAAAGCTGGGCAGTACCTGGTCCTTGGCCAGGAAGAACTTTTCCTCCACCGGCTTGCCCTCGATGCTGCCATGCATGTTGAACTGGATACCTCTACCTTCCTTGGGGTCCGACACTGCTTCGTATTCGATGTTCAGGTCATAGCTGTGGTCGTTCTTGTTCAGCGCAGTGCGCTCGATGTGTACATGACCGGGGTGGTACTGGGCCATGGCAAGCTCCTTTGGAAGGGTTTAAAACAGCGGGCTGCACAGGCCCGCCCACTGCATTCAACGGTAGCTGATGCCCGGCTTCGCGGTAGAAACCCGTGTGCCGGCGGTGCCTTTGACGATCTCTTCAATGTTCTCCAGTGAACTGATCACTGCCACTTTGCCGGTGTTGCGAGCGAAATCGCTGGCCGCCTGCACTTTCGGCCCCATCGAGCCGGCAGCAAAACCTAGCCTTTCGAGTTCGTCGGGGTGCGCCTGGGCGATGGCTTTCTGGGTTGGTTTGCCCCAGTCAATGTACGCCGCATCGACGTCGGTGGCGATTATCAGAAGGTCGGCATCCAGTTGCTCTGCGAGCAAGGCCGAGCACAGGTCCTTGTCGATTACCGCTTCGATACCTTTGAGTTTGCGGTTTTCGTCGTACAGGGTGGGGATACCGCCACCGCCGGCGCAAATGACGATGCTGTTCTTTTCCAGCAGCCATTTGATCGGGCGGATTTCAAAGATGCGCTTGGGTTTAGGGCTGGCCACCACGCGGCGATACTTGTCGCCGTCGGGCTTGACTACCCAACCCTTTTCCTTGGCCAGGCGCTCGGCCTCGTCCTTGGCATAGACCGGGCCGATGAACTTGGTCGGGTCCTTGAAGGCCGGGTCGTTGGCGTCCACTTCGACCTGGGTCAGCAGGGTGGCAAACGGCACTTCGAAGTCCAGCAGGTTGCCCAGTTCCTGTTCGATCATGTAGCCGATCATGCCTTCTGTCTCAGCGCCCAGCACGTCCAGCGGGTAGGCTTCGTCGGGCTTGTAGGACAGGCCCTGCAGCGACAGCAGGCCAACTTGCGGGCCGTTGCCGTGGGCGATGACCAGCTCGTTGCCGGGGTGGATCTTGGCGATCTGTTCGGTGGCGGTGCGGATATTGGCGCGCTGGTTGTCAGCGGTCATGGGCTCGCCGCGACGTAGCAGGGCGTTGCCGCCCAATGCAACAACGATACGCATGGGGAATGTCCTTTGCGGATATAGGGGGGCGCCTCGACCTCTTTGTGGGAGCTGGCTTGCCGGCGATCACCGGCGAAGCCCGTGCCATGCACCGAGTTGCCTGCATCGCCGGCAAGCCAGCTCCCACAGGGGCGAGGTGTTTTTCAGAGATCAGCCAGGGTCGAAACCAGGATCGCCTTGATCGTGTGCATGCGGTTTTCCGCCTGCTCGAAGGCGATGCAGGCCGGCGACTCGAACACGTCGTCGGTCACTTCGATGCCATTGGCCAGGTCCGGGTACTGTTCGGCGATCTGCTTGCCGACCTTGGTTTCGGAGTTGTGGAACGCCGGCAGGCAGTGCATGAACTTGGTCCGTGGGTTGCCGGTGGACTTCATCAGCTGCGCATTCACCTGGTAAGGCTTCAGCTGCTTGATGCGCTCGCCCCAGGCTTCGATCGGCTCACCCATCGATACCCACACGTCGGTGTGCACGAAGTCCACGCCCTTGACCGCGGCAACCGGGTCTTCGGTGAGGGTGATGCGCGCGCCGCTTTCTTCCGCGTATTGCTTGCAGCGCTCGACCAGGTCGTCATGTGGCCACAGTGCCTTGGGCGCGGCGATGCGTACGTCCATGCCGAGCTTGGCGCCGATCAGCAGCAGCGAGTTACCCATGTTGTTGCGGGCGTCGCCCAGGTAGGCATAGCTGATGTCGTGCAGCGGTTTGTCGCTGTGCTCACGCATGGTCAGCACGTCGGCGATCATCTGGGTCGGGTGGTATTCGTCGGTCAGGCCGTTGAACACCGGCACCCCGGCAAACTTGGCCAGCTCTTCGACGATTTCCTGCTTGAAGCCACGGTACTCGATGGCGTCGTACATGCGCCCGAGCACGCGGGCGGTGTCTTTCATGCTCTCCTTGTGGCCGATCTGCGAGGAGTTGGGGTCGATGTAGGTAACGTTGGCGCCCTGGTCATAGGCGGCCACTTCGAAGGCGCAGCGGGTACGGGTGGAGGTTTTTTCGAAGATCAGGGCAATGTTGTTGCCCTTCAG
This sequence comes from Pseudomonas sp. NPDC089407, assembly GCF_044900445.1. Taxonomy (NCBI): domain Bacteria; kingdom Pseudomonadati; phylum Pseudomonadota; class Gammaproteobacteria; order Pseudomonadales; family Pseudomonadaceae; genus Pseudomonas; species Pseudomonas sp. NPDC089407. The sequence continues at coordinate 6,194 of NZ_JBJDNB010000022.1, read as the reverse complement.
GTGCTGTTGTTCGGTGCCGGTGTACTTGGCGCGCTTGAGGTCGCGGGACAGGTCCAGCAGGTAGCGCAACTCGCGGGTGGTGTGGTGTTCCAGGCTCAGCAGGTTGCGGTTGTGAATGTTGAACGCCATGACATGTTCTCCTTGAGTTCGGTAGTGTCCCGGCCGCCGCCTCGTGGGCCCGGTCGGGTGCAATGGTCGTTAGTAATCGATTGGGTCGCGCACGATCGGGCAGGTCATGCAGTGGCCGCCGCCGCGGCCCCGGCCCAGTTCGCCGGCGCTGATGGTGATGACTTCGATGCCGGCCTTGCGCAGCAGGGTATTGGTGTAGGTGTTGCGGTCGTAGCCGATGACCACGCCCGGCTCGATGGCCACCACGTTGTTGCCGTCATCCCACTGTTCCCGCTCGGCGGCGAAGCTGTTGCCGCCGGTCTCGACCACGCGCAGCTGAACGCCCAACTGCTCGCCGACCACCTCGATGAACGACTTGTTGATACGACGTACGTCCATGCCGTATGGCTTGCTTTCGTCCGGACGGATGATGAATGGAATGATCTCTTTGACCACTTCCGGGAAGACTGTGACCAGGTCGCGGTCGCAGAAGCTGAACACGGTGTCCAGGTGCATGGCGGCGCGGGACTTCGGCAGGCCGGCGACGATGACTTCCTTGACCGCCCCCTTGGCGAACAGGTTGCGTGCGAGCTGGCCGATGGCCTGACGCGAGGTGCGCTCGCCCATGCCAATCAGCACGATGCCGTTGCCGATCGGCATCACGTCACCGCCCTCGAGCGTGGACTGGCCGTGTTCCTTGTCTGGGTCGCCATACCAGACTTCGAAGTCGGCGTTGGTGAACTCCTTGTGGAACTTGTAGATGGCCGTAGTCAGCAGAGTTTCCTGGCGACGGGCCGGCCAGTACATCGGGTTCAGCGTCACACCGCCGTAGATCCAGCAGGTGGTATCGCGGGTGAACTGGGTGTTGGGCAGCGGCGGCAGGATGAAGCTGGAGTGGCCCAGGTAGTCGTTGTACATCTTGACCACATCGGCGCCTTCGCTCTGTGGCAGGTCCTGGCCGGCCACACCGCCAATCAGGAACTCGGCCAAGTGACGCGGCTCGAGGCCTTCGAGCCAGCTGCGCACCTCGTTCTTCAGGCCCACACCGACGGTGTCATCGGTGATCTTGCGGTCGAGAATCCATTTCAGGGCTTCGGGTTGCTGAACGATGTCGGTCAGCAGGTTGTGCATTTCCAGCACATCGACGCCGCGCTCACGCATCTTGGTGACGAAGTCGAAATGGTCACGCTTGGCCTGGTCGACCCAGATCACATCGTCGAACAGCAGCTCGTCACAGTTGCTCGGCGTCAGGCGCTTGTGCGCCAGGCCCGGGGCGCAAACCATCACCTTGCGCAGTTTGCCGGCTTCGGAGTGGACACCGTACTTCTGTTTTTCAGCGGACATGGTTTCATTCCTCCAATTGAACGAAGACGTGGGTCAAAGGGTCAGGAAGCCGTCGTACAGGCCAAAGGCTGCCACCAGGGCGCCAATGACCACGGCTGCGAAGATCAGTTTTTCCACGTTGGTGAAGACAGGTTGGCCAACCTCACGCTTGGCCTTAGCGAACAGGATCGCGCCAGGTGCGTAGAGCAGGGCCGAGAGCAGCAGGTATTTCACGCCGCCGGCGTACAGCAGCCAGATGGCGTACAACAGGGCGATACCGCCGATGATCAGGTCTTTCTTGCGTTCGGCCAGGGCCTGTTCGTAGGTTTCGCTGCGCCATGCCAGCAGGAAGGCGTAGGCCGCCGACCACAGGTAGGGCACCAGGATCATCGAGGTGGCAAGGTAGATCAGCGACAGGTAGGTGCTGTTGGAGAACAGCGTGATCACCAGGAAGATCTGCACCATGGCGTTGGTCAGCCACAGGGCGTTGGCCGGTACCTGGTTGGCGTTCTCGCGGCGCAGGAACTCCGGCATGGTGTGGTCCTTGGCGGCGGCGAACATGATCTCGGCGCACAGCAGTACCCACGACAGCAGGGCCCCCAGCAGCGAGATGATCAGGCCGACGCTGATCAGCACCGCACCCCAATGGCCGACCACATGCTCCAGCACGGCGGCCATCGACGGGTTCTGCAGCTTGGCCAGTTCCGGTTGTGTCATGATGCCCAGCGACAGCACGTTGACCAGTACCAGGAACAGCAGCACGGTGACGAAGCCGATGACCGTGGCCTTGCCCACGTCAGAGCGTTTTTCCGCCCGTGACGAGAAGATACTCGCACCCTCGATGCCGATGAACACCCACACGGTGACCAGCATCATGTTGCGCACCTGGTTCATCACGCTGCCAAGCTCGGGTGTGCCTACCGCCCAGATGTCGGCGGTGAAGATGTCGAGCTTGAAGGCGAACAGGCAGATCAGGGCGAACAGCACCAGTGGTACCACCTTGGCCACGGTGGTGACCAGGTTGATGAACGCCGCTTCCTTGATACCGCGCAGCACCAGGAAGTGCACCGCCCACAGCAGCACCGACGCACCAATAATGGCGGCGGGGGTGTTGCCTTCGCCGAAGATCGGGAAGAAGTAACCCAAGGTGCTGAACAGCAGCACGAAGTAGCCGACGTTGCCCAGCCAGGCACTGATCCAGTACCCCCAGGCTGAGGAGAAGCCCATGTAGTCGCCAAAACCGGCCTTGGCGTAGGCATATACCCCGCCGTCCAGGTCAGGCTTGCGGTTGGCAAGGGTCTGGAACACGAAGGCCAGGGTCAGCATACCGACCGCGGTAATGGCCCAGCCGATCAGCACTGCGCCAACCCCCGCGCTGGCGGCCATGTTTTGCGGCAGCGAGAAGATCCCGCCACCAATCATCGAACCGACTACGAGAGCAACTAACGCGCCGAGCTTTAGTTTTCCGGATGAATCAGACATTTAACAACTCCTGCCAGGAGAAAGTTGACGACAGAATAAATCCGACGCCTGGGCCAGCGACTGACTTGCGTCAGTTTATGGCTACGTGAAGTAGGAAAATTCCTCCACGCGAGCTCCTGGAGAGTGCCGACAGCTCTGCTGCAGGCCTTGCACGCTGGCACCTCCATGTCCTTCTAGAGCAAACGCTCTGTTCGGCCTGCGATGCTTGAAGCTAGCCGCTTTTGCCGCTTTCGCAAATTTTTCACAAGAATTTTCAGTTTTAACGGGAACTTTTCTAGGCGCTGTCGAGCTGCTAGTTTTTAAGGAGGACTGCATAGACAAAACAGTTATGAGTGCTATAGCTTCAATGGCTTTAACTCTTATAAGTCGCAGCATTTATATGGTCTGCAAGGCTGTTTCAAAGGCATGACAGCGGGCAAAAAAAGTGAGGGATGCATGAGCGAACCGGGACAGAAGCTGCGCCTGGGCGCGCTGATCGCGCTGGTGGTCGGCTCGATGATTGGTGGCGGGATCTTCTCCTTGCCGCAGAACATGGCGGCGCGCGCCGATGTGGGTGCGGTGCTGATCGGTTGGGCCATTACTGCAGTCGGCATGTTGGCGCTGGCGTTCGTATTCCAGACCCTGGCCAACCGCAAGCCGGAGCTGGACTCGGGGGTGTATGCCTATGCCAAGGCCGGTTTTGGCGAGTACATGGGGTTTTCCTCGGCCTGGGGCTACTGGATCAGCGCCTGGCTGGGCAACGTCGGTTACTTTGTGTTGCTGTTCAGCACCCTGGGCTTCTATTTCCCGGTTTTTGGCGAGGGGAACACGCCAATCGCCATCGGCTGTGCCTCGCTGTTGCTGTGGGCCGTGCACTTTCTGGTACTGCGTGGCATCAAGGAGGCGGCGTTCATCAACCAGGTGACCACCGTGGCCAAGGTGGTGCCGCTGCTGATTTTCGTGGTCATTGCCGCATTTGCCTTTCGCGCCGATATCTTCACCCGTGATATCTGGGGCCTGAGCAACCCACAGTTCGGTAGCGTGCTGGAGCAGGTGCGCAACATGATGCTGGTGACCGTGTTCGTTTTCATTGGCATCGAGGGCGCCAGCGTGTACTCCGGGCGTGCCCAGCGCCGTTCCGACGTAGGCAAGGCCACCGTCATTGGCTTTCTGGGTGTGCTGGCGCTACTGGTGCTGGTCAACGTGCTGTCGCTGGGGGTAATGACCCAGCCCGAACTGGCCGGGCTGCAGAACCCGTCACTGGCCTCGGTGCTGGAGCATATCGTCGGCCCGTGGGGCGCTTTGCTGATCAGCCTGGGGCTGGCAGTTTCGTTGCTCGGCGCCCTGCTGTCGTGGGCGTTGTTGTGTGCCGAGATTCTCTACGCCACGGCCCGCGACAAGACCATGCCGCGCTTTCTGGCCAAGGAGAATGCCAACCAGGTGCCCGCCAATGCCCTGTGGCTGACCAACTGCATGATCCAGGGCTTCCTGCTGATCACGCTGTTCTCGGCCGGCACTTACACCAGCCTGATCTACCTGGCGTCGTCAATGATTCTGGTGCCCTACCTGTGGTCTGCGGCCTATGCGGTGCTGCTGGCCGTACGTGGCGAGAGCTATGCCGGGCAGCCGGGCCTGCGGCGCAAGGACCTGCTGGTGGCAGTGGTCGCCTTGCTGTACGCCATCTGGCTGTTGTACGCCGGTGGGCTCAAGTACCTGCTGCTGTCTGCACTGTTATATGCCCCGGGGGTAATCCTGTTTGCCAGGGCCAAGCACGAGCAGGGGCAAACGCTGTTCACCACCTGGGAAAAGCTGATTTTTGCCGCTGTGCTGGCCGGGGCGGCGTTGGCAGCTTACGCCCTGTACTCAGGGTTGCTGAGCTTGTGACGGGGCAGGGCAGGCGTGCTCCGGGCGCGACCAGATCCACAGGTTGCCCAGGGTCATGCCGGCGATGGCCAGGAACACGGGCCAGTGGTGTTCCAGAAAGGTCAGCATCAGGCCTGCGCACAGCAACATGCTGACGGTAGCGCTGACCTTGGCCCGGCGCTGGATCACCTTGCCATTGCGCCAGTTGTAAAGGATCGGCCCGAACAACCGGTGGTTTTCCAGCCAGGCCGAGAGGCGCGGCGAACTGCGGGTTGCCGCCCAAGCGGCCAGCAGGATGAATTCGGTGGTCGGCAGGCCAGGGATAACGATCGCGACCAAACCCACCCCCAGGCTCACGTAAGCCAGTATTCCATACAGCAGGCGGGCGAGTTTCGAGCGGGCGGGTCGGGTCATGGTCTCACTGCATAAAACGGTGCGGCCACCGGAAGGGTGGCCGGCTATGGCGTATCAAACCAGCGCGGCATCTGCAGCATAGGCGTGCTTGAGCAGCTCGGTGAAGCGTTCGAAGGCGGCAACTGCACCGCGCTCGGCAGCGGCTTCCTCTTCGGTTGACAGTTCCAGGCTATCAAGGATGCGGGTGAACTGCTTCCAGCCTTCGGCACGGCCACCGGCCGGTTCGCCCAGGTGACGGGCACCGAAGCTGTCGGACAGTTCCAGCGCCACGGCACGCTTGATCAGAAACGCAGCGCCCAGTTTGGAGCCTTCGGAGACGAAGATCCAGCCCATCGCCTCGCCCAGGCTCGGTTTGCCCTGCGCACCGGGCACGGCGGCCGGTACTTCGGTGTCGAGGTCGGCGAGGTCCAGGCGGGCCTGCTCGGCCCGGCAGCGCTCGGCCAGGTCGGGAACGATCGCGATCAGTTGCGGATCGTTGTACAGCGCCTGCAGTTCGGACTGGAACAGGTACTGAGCGACGACGAAGCGGGCGAAGCTTTCGCGGCTGTCGAACGGCTTGTGGGATTTGACCAGGGCATCCAGCTCGGCGTGCGGGGCGTGGGTGATCTGGTTCAGGCGCTGGGAGCGCAGGGCTGGGCGGTCGGTCATGGGGCAGTCCTTGGAAAAAGGGGCGTCTAGGTACAAGACGAAACAGCGGGGGCGGGACAGTAAAAAAACTGGGTATTTACAGGTTGGTTGTTGCAGCGCCTGGGAGATCGAGCGCCGCCCGCGCGGCGCTTCGCGGGACAAGCCCGCTCCCACATCTGTTACGGGCCAGTTGCTTCTGTGGCATTTTCGCGCGCCCCCTTTGTGCACGGCTCGATATCGAGTCGTGCAATCAAGGCGGGCAGCGGTGGCCTTACAGGATTGATTGGCCTGAAACAGATGTGCCGGGCTTGTCCTAATGCCGGTCAGTTAAGCAATTTGGGGCCGCGTTGCGGCCCATCGCCGGCAAGCCAGGCTCCCACAATATGGCGCATGGCTTG
>NZ_JBJDNB010000021.1:0-115094 GCF_044900445.1 Pseudomonas sp. NPDC089407 | reverse complement strand
GTTGTCGACCTGCTCGCCGAAAACGGCCTGGCCCGTGGCGACAACGGCCTGCGCGTGATCATGATGTGTGAACTGCCGTCCAACGCCATCCTCGCCGAAGAGTTCCTGGAATACTTCGACGGCTTCTCGATCGGCTCCAACGATCTGACCCAGCTGACCCTGGGGCTGGACCGTGACTCGGGCATCATCGCGCACCTGTTCGATGAGCGTAACCCTGCGGTGAAGAAGCTGCTGGCCAACGCCATTGCTGCGTGCAACAAGGCCGGCAAGTACATCGGCATCTGTGGCCAGGGCCCGTCGGACCACCCGGACCTGGCCAAGTGGCTGATGGAGCAGGGCATCGACAGCGTGTCGCTGAACCCGGACTCGGTGATCGAGACCTGGCTCTTCCTGGCGGAGAATCAAGAACAGGAAACCATTGAGTTCCCAGCACTCGAAGCACTGGTAGCCTTCGCCCAGCGATAACGGGTAGCAGCCAGGTTCAGCAGCACCGGGCAGGGGCAACGACAGTTGCCCCCGCCTCATTCCAGTCTTAGCCTTCCAGGTCGGTCGGCACAGCGAGCCCGGTTTTCACATTGCTCATTGAAACCAGTGTCTTGAAGCGCTTGACGTTGTTGCTTTGGAAAAAGAGCGCCCTGGTCAATTGCGTGTACTGCTCCATGTTCCTGACCAGCATGATCAGCACGAAGTCACACTCCCCTGCCACGTAGTAGCACTGCTGAACCTGCGGACACGCCATGAACGTCCTTTTCATTTCGTCCAGCAGCTCCAACCGCTCACTTTCTACCTCGACCTCGGTAATGACGGTCAGCATGTAACCCAGGCTCGCAGGGTTCACCTGCGCCACCGTGCGCTGAATGACCCCTTCGCAGCCCAATTTCTTCAAGCGCCGATTGACCGCAGCCGAGGACAGGTTCACCTGCTCGCCAAGATCTATCTGGGACGTTGTTGCATCGCGCTGGACCACTTCCAGCAAGGCACGGTCAAACGAATCAAGGCTCATGGTCAGCTCGTAATGAATCCATCGGTTCAAGCGCTAAAAGGTAATAAAACTACGCTAACAGGCACAAAATCAAGATTTCATACACCTTGAAAGGAATATCATTTTTAGGTGACCACAGAACAATAACGCGAGGTGGCGGCATCCGCCCTTCGCACTGCGGAGATAAAGATGAGCAATGTGCCTGGCTTGCAATTGAATGGTGCGAAGCTTCTTCAGCAGATCAAGACCTTGGGCGATATTGGTGTTGACCTGACCCAAGGTGGCAGGACGCGCATCGCGCTCAGCGATGCGGAAAAAGCGGGCCGTGATCAGGTGGTGGCCTGGATGCGCGAGCTTGAACTGGACATTCAGGTTGATCGTATCGGCAATATTTTTGGTTCGCTCCGCTGCGCAAGCGACACCGGACACGAACGCCCCTTCATGATGGGTTCGCATATCGACACGGTCACCAACGCCGGGGCCCTGGACGGCTGCTACGGTGTGCTGGCCGGGCTGGCCGTACAGCGCGCATACCGTGAGGCAGGCGTGTTGCCACCGCGCACCATCACCGTGGGCGCCTTTACCAACGAGGAAGGCGTGCGCTATCAACCGGACATGATGGGCTCGCTGGTCTATGCCGGCGGCATGAGCGTTGAAGACGCCCTGAAAACTGTAGGCACCGACGGCAGCCGACTGGGTGATGAGCTTGCCCGCATCGGCTATGCCGGCGAGCTGGTGCCAGGCGCCATGGTGCCCCACGAATACCTGGAGCTGCACATTGAACAAGGCCCCATTCTGGAAGCGGAAAACACCTTGATCGGCGTGGTGGAAAATCTGCAGGGCATTTCCTGGCAACAGGTGACCGTAAAAGGCAATGCCAACCACGCGGGTACTACCCCTACGCGCCTGCGTCAGGATGCTGGTTATGTGGCCTGCGCCATTGCTACCGAGTTGCGGCAACTCGCCAAAAGCAGCGGCACCACGCTTGCGACTATCGGTTGCATGACCTTCGAGCCTAATGTGATCAACGTTATCCCGCGTCGTGCCAGCTTCACTGTCGACCTCAGGGACCCAGACGAAAGCAAACTGCTGAAAGCTGAACAACAGCTCGCCGCGCGACTTGCAGAAATTGCCGAAGAAGAAGGCGTGTCGATTGAAACCGAGCAACTGGTGCGATTCCAGCCTGTGACCTTTGACCCATCCCTGGCCAATGCTATCGAAGACTCTGCCCGACGCTTTGGCTTCAGCCACCGCCGCATGACTTCGGGCGCAGGCCACGATGCGCAGATGATCGCCCGAATTGCGCCTGCCGCAATGATCTTCGTGCCCAGCCGTGGGGGCATCAGCCACAACCCCCGCGAACATACTGACGACGACCAACTGCTCAACGGTGCGCAAGTGCTGCTGGATGTCGTCCAACGGCGCCTGAACACGCCCCTCTGATCGCCCCTCCCCACATGTGCCCGCCGGTGATTACCGGCGGCAATGGCACCACTTTGCCTGCTATTGGAGTCCGAAATGCTGTTAGCGAACCCGAACGTAATCCGCCAACCCTACCCTGATGATCTCAAGCGGATCATGAACATCGCCAGTGCCAACGAAAGTCGCCAGTGGCTTGGCCAGTGGTCGAGCATCAATGCCAATGGCACACCGCTGTATAACCTGCCAAGCCTTGCCAGTGAACTGGGCGTAGCCCAGATATTGGTCAAAGATGAATCGGTACGTTCGCAACTGGGCAGTTTCAAGGCGCTCGGTGCCCCGATCGCCTTGGTGCGGCTGATCATGCGCACCTTTGCCGAGCGCCAGTTCACGGCTGCAGACCTGTTTGCCGGTAAACATGCAGCCGAACTGGCCAACTTCACCGTCATCAGCGCTACCGATGGCAACCACGGACGTGCATTGGCTGCCGCCGCCCAGAGTATTGGCTGCCGCTGCGTGATCGTGCTGCATGCCAACGTCAGCGTCGAGCGAGAGACTGCCATCGCTGCCTATGGCGCACAAATCGTGCGCATCACCGGCAACTATGACGAATCTGTCGAGAAAGCGGCCAGCCTGGCAGAGCACAACAGCTGGCTGGTCGTATCTGACACCTCGTACGAGGGCTATCAGGATATACCAAGGGATGTAATGCAAGGCTACGGCACCATTCCCGCTGAGATCATTGAAGACCTGCAAGCACAGAGCACCCCGCGGCCGCCGTTTACCCACGTATTCCTGCAAGGCGGCGTCGGCGGCCTGGCAGCGGGTATTGCCAGCTACCTGTGGGAGCACTTTGCTGAGCAACGCCCTACCTTCATCGTGGTTGAGCCTGCGCAAGCGGACTGCCTCTATCAAAGCGCAAAGTCCGGCAAAGCAGCCAAGGCAACCGGCTCGGTAGATTCCGTCATGGCGGGCCTGGCGTGCGGTGAAACCTCACCTCTGGCCTGGCAGTTCCTGCAGCCGTGTGTCGACTTCTTCATGACCATCGAGGATGACGAAGCCGTGGCATCGATGAAGCGGTTGGCTCAAGGCAGCCAGCAAGACATCCCGCTGGTTGCGGGTGAGTCCGCGGTAGCAGGCCTCTCTGCCCTTACCCGACTGATGCACGCCCCCGGCTTGGCTGAGGACGTCGGGCTCGATGGGCAATCGCGCGTGTTGTTGATCAGTACCGAGGGTGCAACGGCCCCGGGCGTATACGAAGAATTGGTGGGCGAGTCGAGCGACTCGGTACTCAAGCGTCAAGTGGATTGGCAATCGCGCACCTGATGGCCGCCCTTCCCTGATCCCGCCTGAAGTGTGCGCCTGCACACCTCAGGCGGGCTGCTCCAGACAAAAATAACAGTGGAGTTCCTCATGCAAAAAACCGCTCGCAACATCGGGCCGTGGTCACTCATGCTTACGGGCCTGGGTTCTATCATCGGCTCCGGCTGGTTATTCGGTGCCTGGCATGCATCAGCAATCGCAGGGCCTGCCGCCATCCTGGCTTGGGTTATTGGTGCAGTGGTCGTACTGGCTATCGCCTTGACCTATGCCGAGATGGGCGCCATGTTCCCCGAGTCGGGCGGCATGGTGCGCTATGCCCGCTACTCCCATGGCTCATTGACCGGCTTCCTGGCAGCCTGGGCAAACTGGATTTCCATCGTTTCCGTCATTCCCATCGAGGCCATCGCCTCAGTTCAGTACATGGCCTCATGGCCCTACCCGTGGGCGCAAGCCATGGTCGCCAACGGTGAGCTGACCACTCACGGCCTGTGGGCGAGTGCCGCACTCGTGCTGGTCTACTTTGCCCTCAATTACTGGGGGGTGAAGCTGTTCGTCAAGACCAACACCGCTATCACCACTTTCAAGTTGGTAGTACCGGCTGTGACTGGTGTGGCGCTGATCTGGGCGAGCTTCAATACCGAGAATTTTGGCGACGGTACTGCTTCAAGCTTCGCCCCCTATGGTTGGTCGGCAGTCTTCACCGCCGTTGCAGCCAGCGGCATCGTCTTCAGCTTCAACGGTTTCCAGAGCCCAGTGAGCTTGGCCGGTGAGGCTCGCAACCCTGGCAAAAGCATCCCCTTCGCGTTGATTGGCTCAGTACTCATTGCCTTGGTGGTCTATGTGTTGCTCCAGGTAGCGTTCATCGGCGCAGTCAGCCCCCAAAGCATCGCCACTGGCTGGCATAGCCTGAACTTTGACTCGCCACTGGCGCAGCTCGCCCTGGCTTTGAACTTGAACTGGCTGGCCATGCTCCTGTACCTCGACGCCTTCGTCAGCCCTTCCGGTACAGGCTCGATCTATACCGCCACCACGGCGCGGATGATCTACGCCATGGAGCGCAACAACACCATGCCCAAGGTGTTCGGCAGCCTGCACCCGATCTATGGGGTGCCTCGTGCGGCCATGTGGTTCAACCTGGCGGTCTCTTCCATTTTCCTGTTCTTCTTCCGCGGCTGGGGAACCCTCGCTGCAGTGATCTCGGTTGCCGTCATCATCTCCTTCCTGACTGGCCCTGTGAGCCTGATGTCGCTGCGCGTCACCGCTCCTGATGTACCGCGACCATTGCGCCTCAAAGGTATGCAGTTCATTGCACCCTTCGCGTTCGTGTGTGCTTCGCTGGTGCTGTACTGGGCCCGCTGGCCTCTGACAGGCCAGGTGATCTTGCTGGTTGTCGGCGCCCTGCCGCTCTTCTTCTATTACCAAGCCAACCAAGGCTGGAAGGGCTTCGGCCGGGAATTGACAGCCGCAGGTTGGCTAATCGGATACCTGCCGAGCATGGCCGTTGTTTCCTACATCGGTAGCGAAGCGTTCGGAGGCATCGGGTTGCTCGGGGAAGGCTGGGACATGCTGGTTGTCGCTGGCGTAGCGCTCGCCTTCTACCTACTGGGCGTGCGGAGCGGATACCGCACTCCTTATCTGGCAGAAAGTGTGGTGTGGCGTCAGGCAGACAACGCTGCCTGCGCATCCGAGCCCCTCCCCTTATCGACAGCAACGCAACCTCCACTCCCTCACTGACCAGGAATTTGTACCGATGATCTCTGACCCTACTTTTGAGCAGCGTGTGAAAGACTGGCGCCATGCGTTCCATCGCCACCCAGAGACGGGCTTCGAGGAATTCAATACCGCAACCCAGGTCGCAAAGATCCTGGAGAGCTTCGGCCTGCACGTGCACCGAGGCATTGGCGGTACCGGACTTGTCGCCAGCTTGCGCGTGGGCGATGGCCACGGCTGCATCGGCCTGCGAGCCGACATGGACGCCCTGAACATCACCGAACAAGCGCAGCATCACGATCATGCCTCGTGCATCAGCGGAAAGATGCATGCCTGCGGCCATGACGGGCACATGGCGATGATCTTGGGTGCGGCAGAACTGTTGTGCCAGCGCCGTAACTTCAATGGAACCGTGCGTTTCATTTTCCAGCCCGCGGAAGAGCATGGCTGTGGCGCCAAGGCAATGATGGCAGACGGATTATTCGAGCGCTTTCCCGTTGACGCACTGTATGGTGCCCATAACATGCCCGGTATGCCTGCCGGTCACATCGCAACCCGGGTAGGCGGGATCATGGCCAGCGAAGACAATTTCGTCATCCGCATCCAGGGGCAAGGTACCCATGCGGCTCGCCCGCACATGGGGATCGACCCGCTGGTGATCGGGGCGCAGATTGTGATGGCGTTGCAAACGGTGGTTGCGCGCAACGTGGACCCCAGCTTGTCGGCCGTTGTGTCCTGCACCGAATTCACCACCGACGGCATTCGCAACGCAATACCCACTCATGTAGTCATCAAGGGTGACACCCGCAGCTACGATCCTAGCGTGCAAGCCCTGCTGGAAACTCGTATGCGCGAACTCTGCCTGGGTATATGCGCCGCACACGGGGCTACCTGCACCTTTGAGTACACCCATGAGTTTGCACCTACCGTAAACTGGCCTGAGCAAACCGCTTTGGCCATTACGGCGGCGCGTAATACCGTGGGTGACTCGGCGGTGGACGCCGATGTCATGCCGATGATGATCTCGGAGGATTTCGGCGCGTTCATTCAGCAGATACCCGGCAACTTCGTCTTCATTGGCAACGGCGCGAGCGGGCAAAAAGGCGCCACGCCTCTGCACAATGCCTCTTACGATTTCAACGACGAAATTCTTGTCACCGGAGCACGCTATTTTGCCGAGGTGGCTCGGCTGGCCCTGCCGGTCTGAACAGCACTAACGCAAAAACAAAAGCCAAGCTAAGCCTGGCTTTTGTTTTCAGGAAAAAAAGGCCGCCCAGCGTGGGGGCGGCAAAGGTCTCAAGCCGAAGCCTTCGACAGTGGTGAGAGGCTGCAATCCATGAAAGTTACCATCACCGCAGTGACCTCTGCGGGTAAGAGAAGCCGCATCATCCACCTTCAAAGTTAGACCAATGGAAGACGCTAGCACTCCAACTCAACCCTTCCCGGGCGCATACCCGAGAAGGTAAAGAACTCGGCACAAGCGAGTTGATGAACCGTTAGCCCAGTACGGAGCCGATGACTTCGTCCAGGATGGCGACACCCGCCTCGACTTCTTCAGCCGTGATGATGCAGGGCGGCGCGACGTGGATACGGTTCTCGACCACGAAGGGCAGCAGTCCGCGCTCCAGCAGCTTGTTCTTCAATGCCAGCATGGTCTGGGCAGCTAACGGCGCACGCGTCGACTTGTCGCTGACGAACTCCAGCGCCCAGAAGACGCCGGCGCCACGGACTTCGCCGATCGCCGGGTGGCGCTGCTGCAGTTCACGCAAACGCGGGCCGAGCTGTTTCTCGCCGATTTCCTGAGCGTTCTCGACCACGCGCTCTTTGCGCATGGTATCAATGGACGCAACAATCGAGGCCATGGCCAGCGGGTGACCGGAGTAAGTCAGGCCGCCTGGGAAGAAGTGGGTATCGAAGTAGGTGCTCAGTTGTTCCGAGATCACCACGCCACCAACAGGTACATAGCCCGAATTCACCCCCTTGGCGAAGGTGATGAGGTCCGGCACGACGCCGTAATGCTCGAAGGCGAACCACTTGCCGGTACGACCGAAGCCAGCCATCACTTCGTCGAGGATCAGCATGATGCCGAACTCGTTGGCCAGTTCGCGCACGCCCTGCATGTAGGCGACTGGGGTCACCAGCACACCGGCAGTACCCGGCAGGCTCTCCAGCAGAATGGCAGCGATCGAGCTCGCGCCTTCGCATTCGATCACGCGACGCAGATGACGCAGGGCGCGTTCGGTTTCTTCAGCCTCGTTCTGGGCGTTGAACTCACTGCGGTACAGGTACGGGGTGAAGAAGTGCACGTGGCCGCGGGCGTACTCGTTCGGCACACGGCGCGGGTCGCCTGTGGCGACGATTGCCGACCCGGTGTTGCCGTGGTAGGAACGGTAGGACGACAGCACCTTGTCACGACCGGTGAACAGGCGCGCCATGCGGATCGCGTTTTCGTTGGCGTCGGCGCCACCGTTGGTGAAGAAGACTTTCTTGAAGCCGGCCGGGGCCTGCTCGATGATGCGTTTGGCGGCTTCGCCGCGGACCAGGTTGGCCGTTGCCGGGGCAATGGTGGTCAGCGCGCCGGCTTGTTCCTGGATGGCCGCGATGACCGCTGGATGCTGATGGCCCAGGTTGGTGTTGATCAGCTGGCTGGAAAAGTCCAGGTAACGCTTGCCGTCGTAATCCCAGACCGTGCTGCCCTCGCCGCCGGCGATCACCAGAGGGTTGAGTGTTCCTTGGGTCGACCACGAGTGGAATACATACTCGCGATCGAGATCTTTCACGTACTGATTGGTAATCGCCATGATACTTGTCGACCTGTCTATTAAGTGTGCCAGACGCTTGTAAAGTGACGAATGCCTGCGCCATCGCGGTTCTCCGTCAGAACAGTGAACGATGCAGGCATTCGAACCTGGGGCTTGCCTTAGCTGTTGCTAGGGAAAGCGAATTGAGCGGCCTCATGGCTGGTGCGTTTCGGCCAGCGCTGGGTGATTGCCTTCTTGCGGGTGTAGAAGCGCACACCGTCCGGGCCATAGGCGTGCAAGTCGCCGAACAGCGAGCGCTTCCAGCCGCCGAAGCTGTGGTAGCTCACCGGAACCGGCAGCGGCACGTTGACGCCGACCATGCCCACTTCGATCTCGTCGCAGAACAGGCGGGCCGATTCACCGTCGCGGGTGAAAATGCAGGTACCGTTGCCATACTCGTGGTCGTTGATCAGCTTGATCGCGTCTTCCAGGCTGTTCACGCGGACCACGCACAGTACAGGGCCGAAGATCTCTTCCTTATAGATGCGCATTTCCGGGGTAACACGGTCGAACAGCGTGCCGCCCACGAAATAGCCATCTTCGTTGCCTGCCACTTTGAAGCCACGGCCGTCTACAACGACCTTGGCACCGGCGGCAACGCCGTCATCGATGTAACCCAGCACCTTGTCACGCGCAGCAGCGGTGACCAGCGGGCCCATGTCAAGGCCACAGGAGGTGCCGGCACCGATCTTCAGGGCTTTGATCTGGGGTTCAAGCTTGGCGATCATGGCGTCTGCCACCTGGTCACCCACGCACACGGCCACGGAGATCGCCATGCAGCGCTCGCCGCACGAGCCGTAGGCGGCGCCCATCAGCGCGCTGACGGCGTTGTCCAGCTCGGCGTCCGGCATCAACACGGCGTGGTTCTTGGCGCCGCCCAGGGCTTGTACGCGCTTGCCGCGCTTGGTGCCTTCGGCGTAGATGTATTCGGCGATCGGGGTCGAACCGACGAAGCTCAGGGCCTTGACTTCAGGCGCCTCGATCAGTGCGTCCACCGCTTCCTTGTCACCGTGCACCACGTTCAGCACGCCTTTTGGCAGGCCGGCTTCGTGCAGCAGTTCGGCGATCAGCAGGGTCGAGCTTGGATCGCGCTCGGACGGCTTGAGGATGAAGCAGTTACCGCAGGCGATGGCCAGCGGATACATCCACAGCGGTACCATCGCCGGGAAGTTGAACGGGGTGATGCCGGCCACTACGCCGATGGGCTGCAGATCGCTCCAGGCATCGATGTTCGGACCTACGTTACGGCTGTATTCGCCCTTGAGGATCTCGGGAGCGGCACTGGCGAATTCGACGTTCTCGATACCGCGCTTGAGTTCACCGATGGCATCTTCAATGGTCTTGCCGTGCTCTTCGCTGATCAGCTGGGCAATACGCTGCTCATTCGCCTCCAGCAGTTGCTTGAAGCGGAACATCACCTGCGCGCGCTTGGCCGGCGGGGTGTTACGCCAGGCCGGGAAGGCGGCCTGGGCCGAGTCGATGGCCTTTTGCACAGTGGCGCGGCTCGCCAGGCCCAACTTGTGGATAGCCTGACCAGTGGACGGATTGAACACATCCGTGGTGCGGGCGTCGTCCGCGATGTGTTCACCATGGATCAAGTGCTTGATAGTTGCCATCTTCTTTCCTCGAGCTTGGTGACAAGCTGTCTGTTTGTTGTATGAAGGAAGCTCTCGTCGCGCGAGAGCGTGCTGATCAGTCGATACCGTGCAAGGCTTCGCCCACGGCATCGAACAGACGATCCAGTTCCTGGGGTTGGGTGTTGAATGTTGGGCCGAATTGCAGCGTGTCGCCGCCAAAGCGCACGTAGAAACCTGCTTTCCACAACGCCATGCCTGCTTCGAACGGGCGAATGAGCGTATCGCCATCCCGTGGCGCAACCTGCAACGCACCGGCCAAGCCGCAGTTGCGGATGTCGACGATGTGCCGGCTGCCCTTCAGGGCATGAATAGTTTTCTCGAAGTGCGGAGCCAGTTCTGCCGACTGTTGAACCAGATTGTCCTTTTCCAGCAGATCCAAGGTGGCCAAGGCAGCTGCGCATGCAACCGGGTGGGCCGAATACGTGTAACCGTGGGCGAACTCGACCGCGTATTCGGGAGACGCCTGGTACATGAAGGTGTTGTAGATCTCGCTGGAGGCAACCACGGCACCCATCGGGATGGCACCGTTGGTAACCTGCTTGGCGATGTTCATCAGATCCGGAGTAACGCCAAAGTACTCGGCGCCCGTCATTACCCCCATGCGCCCGAAAGCGGTGATTACCTCATCGAATATCAGCAGAATGTGGTGCTGGTCGCAGATCTCGCGCAGGCGCTGAAGGTAGCCTTGCGGCGGAACGATGACACCGGCCGAGCCGGACATCGGTTCAACGATGACTGCCGCGATGTTGGAGGCATCATGCAGCTCGATCAGCTTCAGCAATTCATTGGCCAAGGCCACGCCGCCCGTCTCGGCAGCACCCTTGGTGAACGCCAGGTCCGGCTGCAAGGTGTGTGGGAGGTGGTCGACATCCATCAATGGGCCGAACATCTTGCGGTTGCCGCCAATGCCACCCAGCGAGGTGCCAGCAACGTTCACGCCGTGGTAACCGCGGGCGCGGCCAATCAGCTTGGTTTTCTGAGGCTGACCTTTGAGGCGCCAGTACGCGCGGGCCATCTTGATAGAGGTATCAGCGCTCTCGGAGCCCGAGCCCGTAAAGAACACGTGATTGAGATTGCCCGGTACAAGGTCGGCAATCTTTTCAGCCAGCTGGAAAGACAGAGGATGCCCATACTGAAACGCTGGCGCGTAGTCCAGGGACACCAATTGCTTCGCGACAGCGTCAGCGATTTCCTGTCGGGAATGGCCCGCTCCACAGGTCCACAAACCCGAAAGGCTATCGAACACCTCGCGGCCATGCTCATCAATCAGTCGATTACCTTTGGCTCCCACGATGAAGCGAGGGTCTTTCTTGAAATTCCGATTGGAGGAAAACGGCATCCAGTGTGATTCAAGTTGGAGGCCACTGGCCAAGGAGAAAGGTGTCTGCAAGGCCTGGTTCATGAGGGTAATCCTGAGCGTGGCGTGATGGGCCTAGCTTGTGCTGGAAAGTCATATGCGATAAATCTATATTTTCTTGCACTCAGTTATTGGAAAGCTCACGCATGACCAAGAAGACACCCTTGCATCAGGTCAGTGATTTTGATCTCAGGCTACTGCGGGTTTTTAAAACCGTCGCCGAATGCGGCAGTTTTTCCGGTGCCGAAAGTGCACTGGGCATCACCCGATCCGCCATCAGCTTGCACATGGGCGACCTGGAAAAGCGCCTGGGGATGCGCTTGTGCCAGCGGGGTCGTGCAGGCTTTGCCCTGACTGACGAAGGCCGTGAAGTGCTGCGCGCCAGTGAAACCGTACTGGTGGCCATCGAGGGATTTCGCAGCGAAGTGAACCAGATGCACCAGCAGTTGCGTGGCGACCTCAACGTGGCCATCGTCAACAACCTGGTCACCCAGCCGAAGATGCGCATCACCCATGCGCTCAAAGCCGTGCGCGCGGAAGGCAGTGGCGTGCGCATCAACCTGAGCATGAGCACCCCCGGCGAAATAGAGCGAGGTCTCCTGGATGGGCACCTTCACGTCGGCGCAGTGCCGCTGATTTCTCCCCTGTCCGGCCTGGACTACAGCTTGCTCTACGAGGAGCGTTCAAATCTGTACTGCAGCCACGAGCACCCCCTGTTCGCTTATGCCGCCAGCGTCACTGACGAACAACTTGCTCAGGCCGATGCCGTGGTGCCGACCTACCGAATGACCGCCGAGGCTATTGGGCTACACCAACTGCTCAACTTCGGGGCTTCAGCGACCGACCGTGAGGGCATTGCGTTTTTAATTCTGACGGGTAGCTACATTGGTTTCCTGCCCGATCATTATGCCGCCAGCTGGGTGGACAAAGGCATCATGGCAGCGCTTGACCCTAACCGCCTGTTCTTCGACGCCAAGCTCGCCATCGCGACCCGCAAAGGGCGGCGACCTAACATGATCCTTGAGCGTTTTCTCGATGAATTGCAGTTGACCGGCAGCCCCGCCTAGCTTCATCCCCTCCTTCCCCCAAAGCATTCCCAATCACTTTCACAGGTGATCGGGGTTGCTTTGCTTCAAAAAATTCTTTCAAGCGTGTTGACAGGCTGCGCATAGTCGCAATAGCCTGAATGCATCGCTGCACACAACGTAGCACTCATAAAATCACAACGATTCGTTTGCTTCCTCTTCTGCCTACAAAAACAAATTACCGGAGAGATTCAACATGGCACGGTCCTTTTCCCGCAAAGTCAGCGCCGGCATCGCAAGCCTGACCGCAGCTGTAGCGCTGCTGTCACAACCTGCAGCGCACGCCGACATGCAAACCTGGCAAAGCGTTCAGAAAGCCGGCGTATTGCGCTGCGGTGCAGCTGTCGCGGCCCCTTATGTGATGCGCGACCCGGCCTCAGGCCAGTACAGCGGCTATTTCGTCGAGTTGTGCCGCGACTTCGCCGAGAACGTGCTCAAGGTAAAAGCACAGTTCGTCGACACCAGTTGGGATAACCAGGTGGCCGGCCTGCAGAGTGGCAAATGGGACATGGCCATGGCGCTGAACATGACGCCTGAAAGAGCAAAAGCCGTGGCGTTCTCGACCCCGGCCACCGACTATCAGGTGTCGTTGCTGATCAACGAGAAAAATCCGAAGTTCAGCGGTGCTGGTAACGCCATCACTGATTTCGATAAGCCTGGCGTCACCATCGCCGTCATTTCGGGTACCGCCGCCGACAAGGCCGTAACCGCCGCCATCAAGAACGCCACGCTGATGCGTCTGCCAGGTTCGGACGAAACGCGCATGGCATTAATGTCCCGCCGCGCCGACGTGCTGGCTGATGCCAACGACACCAATCACTTGTTCGCCATGGCAAACAACTGGGTCAAGGAAGTTATCCCGGTACCTGCGATGGCCAAGCAAGGGGTGTCCTTCGCCCTGGCCCATGACACGCCTGCGGCAGACCTGGCCGAGCTTGATGCCTACCTGACCCAGCGCCGCGCGTCGGGCGAGATCGACAAGCTGGTAGACAAGGCCTCCTCCGAAATCATTGCGGGCGGCAAAGCCCAGTAACTCCAGCTGACATATAGAGGGCCGTCAGCAGGCCCTTCCGGAGACGACTGTAATGACCACTCCTCATTTGGTGGCTTCCCAGCCACAGGCTTCGCTCAACCCGAATTCAGACATGAACGGCAATTTCATCCAGCTGCGCAGCGTACGCAAAGCCTACAGCGAGCAGCTGGTAGTCATGGACCAGATGAACCTGGACATGCGTGCCGATGATCGTCTCGTAATCATCGGCCCCTCCGGCAGCGGCAAAAGCTCCTTGTTACGGGTGCTCATGGGCCTGGAAAGCATCCAGGGCGGCACCATCAATTTCCAAGGCAAGCCGTACATCGACGGAGCACGCAAACAAGGCAAGCCGCTGGACGAGGCGCTGCACAAGCAGATTGGCATGGTGTTCCAGCACTACACGCTGTTCCCTCACCTTTCGGTGCTGGGCAACCTGATCCTGGCGCCAGTGAAGGTCCATGGCCTGAGCAAGGCCGAAGCCACCGAAAAGGCTCGCGCCTACCTTGCCCGCCTGGGCCTGGAGAGCAAGTTGCACGCCTACCCCAGCCAACTGTCCGGCGGCCAGAAGCAGCGTGTGGCAATTGCCCGTGCCTTGATGCTGGAACCACGCTTGATGCTGTTCGATGAAGTGACCTCGGCGCTTGACCCGGAGATGGTCATTGAAGTGCAGAACGTGATGATGCAGCTGGCCGAGCAGAAGATGGCGATGATCATCGTCACCCATGACATGCACTTCGCCCGGCACATCGCCACCCGCGTGGTGTTCTGCGCCAACGGCAAGGTCGTCGAGCAAGGTCCGCCCGAGCAGATCTTTACCCAGCCTCGTGAAGCTCGCACCCGCGAGTTCCTCGAAAAGGTCGTTCATTTCGATTGAGGGCGTGGTCATGAACTACCAATTCGACTTCCATTTTCTCAACGGCAGCCTGCCGGCTTTGCTCGACGGGCTCAAGGTAACCCTGGAACTGGCCCTGGTCTCGAACCTGATTGGCCTGGTCTGCGGCTTTCTCCTGTGCCTGATGACGTTGAGCCGCTGGTTCTTCATCCGTTGGCCGGCACAGTTGTTCATCGAGTTCTTCCGCTGCACCCCGGCACTGCTGCAGATTGTCTGGTTCTTCTATTGCGTGCCGATGCTGTTCGACGTGTTCATCGACCCCATTGCCATGGGTTTTCTGGCCCTTGGCCTGAACCTCACGGCATTCAACGCCGAAGCTTACCGGGCCGGTGTGCAGGCAGTGCCGCGTGAGCATCTGGATGCCTCCATTGCACTGGGGCTGAAGTCCTGGCAGCGCACGGTGTACGTCATTCTGCCGCAGTCGCTGCGCAGTGCCCTGCCGGTGTTGATCACCAATGGTATCGGCACCCTGCAGCAAAGCGCCCTGGTGGCCATCGTCGCGGTCGCTGACCTGATGTATGTGGGCAAGAGCCTCGCTACCGAAGCCTACCGCCCATTGGAAACCTACACCCTGATCGCGCTGATCTACTTCGCCCTGTCGCTGCCGATCGCGCAGCTGGTGCAGTGGTTCGAGCGGCGTCAGGAATTGGCTGGCCAGCGCTGAGGAGATTGTCATGCCACTCGATTTCTCGGTTGTCCTGGGCTACTGGCCCGTATTGCTCAAAGGTCTTGCCCTGACACTGGCCTTCACCGGCGTCTGCGCCCTGCTCGGCAGCCTGCTCGGGTTTGTCGTCAGCCTGCTGCGCCAGGTGAAACTCAAACTGGTTCGCCTGCCCTTGATGCTTTACGTCGAGTTCTTCCGCGGCACGCCACTGCTGATCCAGCTGTTCTGGGTGTTTTTCTGTTTCCCTGTGGTGTTCGGCCTGGATATCCCTCCGTATGTATCGGTGCTGATCGCGCTCACCCTCTATATGGGCGCAATCACCAGCGAGACTTTCCGCGGCGCGCTCAAGTCCATCGCCAGCGAACAGCATGACGCCTGCACCGCGCTCGGCCTGACTTCCAAGGTCAAGGTGCTGTACGTGATCTTCCCACAGGCCCTGCTGCGTGCCGTACCGCCGCTGCTGTCGAACGTGGTCAGCCTGTTCAAGGAGAGCGCATTGATCTCCTCGGTGGGTGTCGCCGACCTGATGTTCGTCGGCCAGAACATTTCCAACAGTACTGCCCGTCCGGTCGAGTTCCTCTCGGCAGTGGCGGTCATCTACTTCCTCGTGGCCTTCCCGCTGACCCGTCTGGTCGGTGTGGTCGAAGGGCGCTTGCTGCGCCGCTACGCCTACTAAACCTCCCTGACTGAACTGGAGTTACTTCATGAAACTGAATGGTATTCTGCCCGCCCTGGTTACCCCTTTCGATGCTGCTGGCAAGGTCGACCACGACACCCTGTCCGACATCCTCGAGCATCAACTGAAAGCGGGCGTCAGCGGTTTCGTACCACTGGGCTCGACCGGTGAATACTACGCCCTGGCCAACGACGAGCGTCGTCAGATCCTGGCTACCGTCAAGGAAGTGGTCGGTGACCGCGGCACCCTGATCGCCGGTGCCAACGGTTCCTGCACCCGCGAAGTGCTGGAGCAGATCAAGCAGACCGTCGATGCAGGCTACACCAACCTGCTGATCGCCCCGCCCTACTACGCCTTGCCATCCCAGGAAGAACTGCTGGCCCACTACAACACCATTCTGGAAGCGTTCCCGCAAATCAACGTGGTGCTGTACAACTACCCAATCCGTACCAACGTCGAAGTTGGCCTGGACGTGATCGCCGCACTGCATGAGCACCCACGGGTGATTGGTATCAAGGAAAGCAGCGGCAACCTGTTGCGTGCCATCGAAATTGGTGAAAAATACAAAGGCATTCAGCTGTCCTGCGGCTCGGACGATCAGGCACTGGACTTCTACCTGTGGGGCGCCGACAGCTGGATCTGTGGCCCAGCCAACATCTTCCCTGAGAAGGTTGTGGCCTTCCACAAAGCCTTCACCAGCGGTGACATCCGCGGTGCGCAGCAGGTCATGCGCAGCCTGTTCCCAGCCATGGCCAACCTGGAGAGCGGCAAGTTCGTGCAGAAGGTCAAGTACGGCGCCGAACTGGCAGGCTTCAAAGTCGGCAACGCACGCGCTCCGCTGCTGCCGCTGACTGATGAAGAGAAGACCGAATTCCGCAAAGTTTTCGAAGCATCGCAGCAGTAAGGCTATACGGGGCCGCCATGCGGCCCCTTCGCACCCTCTCCTGATACGAGACACAACCATGAACACCCCACAATCGTCATCGCAGAACGCCATTGTTATCGGCGGCGGTATCGTCGGTGTCTGCTGCGCGCTGTACCTGCAGCGCGAAGGCCATAAGGTCACGCTCATCGACCCCGCCGCACCGGGCGACAGTACCGCCAAGTGGAGTTGCGGTCAGATGGCGGTCAGTGAAGTCATTCCGCTGTCCAAGCCGGGTATTCTGATGAAGATCCCGGGCTGGCTGCTCGACCAGAAAGGCCCCCTGGCACTGCGTCCTAGCGCGCTGCCCGGCATCCTGCCCTGGTTTCTGCGTTTTCTCGCCTGCGCGCGGTCGTCAAAAATTCATGAGATCGCCCAGGACATGGCACGCCTGACTCAGCATGTCTACACAGACTATGCCCCGTTACTCGACGCATGCCCCGACAAGCGCTTGCTGGGCGACCGCCCGATTCTCGAGGTGTTCGACTCCCCGGCAGGCCTGGCTCACGAGCGCCCACACCTTGAACTGCGCAAGCAGCTGGGCTTCAAGTCCGAAGAGCTGGATGGCGCCGCCATCGGCGATCTGGAGCCGGCCCTGGCCGGCAAGTTCCAGCATGGCCTGTTGTTCCCTGACTGGCGCGCCGTCAGCGATACCGAGGGTTTCATTGCCGCATTGACCGAAAGCTTCATCGCCCAAGGTGGCGTGCGCCTGCGTCAGAAAGCCGTGAAAATCGATGAGAACCACGACCGCGCCAACGGTGTAACCCTGGCCGACGGCACTCGGCTGCCAGCCGACCACGTGGTAGTGGCCGCCGGAACGGGGGCACGTCCGTTCTTCGACACCCTTGGGGTGAACATCCCGCTGGCGGGCATTGCGGGTTATCAGGCCGTGTTGCCCACGCCTGATGTCGAAATCCGCCACTCGGTGATCTACGCCGATGGCGGCTTCTGCTTCGCCCCGATGACCCGCGGCCTGCAGATCGGCGGCACCATCGAATTCGCCGCCCCTGGCGCCGAACCGAACTTCAAGCGCGCCGAAATCATCATGGAAAAGGCACGCCGCGTGCTGCCACAACTGAATACCCAGGGGATGGAGTTCGGCGTCGGCTACCGGCCGTTCCTGCCTGACACCAAACCGGTCATCGACCGCTCGCCCCGCCTGAAAAACGCGATCATGGCCTTCGGCCACGGGCAGCTCGGCCTGACCCTGGGCGCCACCACCGGCCGCCTGGTTGCCGATCTGGCTGCAAACCGTACACCGGTACAAAACCTGTCCGCATTCAGCGCTCGTCGCTTCGCCCTTATTGGAGGTACTGCATGAACCGTTACGATCAGTTCTACATCAATGGCCAATGGGTCAGCCCTGTCCAGGGCGGCAGTTTCAATTCGTATGACCCTAGCGACGAAAGCCTGATCACCAGCGTGGCATCGGGTACCGAAGAGGACATCGATATCGCGGTCAAGGCTGCCCGCGCAGCCTTCGAGGAGGGCCCGTGGCCGCGCCTGAGCGGTGCCGAGCGTGGTGAGTACCTGCGCAAGATTGCCGACGGTATCCGTGCCCGCCAGGAAGAGCTGGCCGAACTTGAAGTGCGCGACAACGGCAAGCCGTTCCCGGAAGCCATGTGGGACATCGGTGACACTGCCGGCTGCTTCGACTTCTACGCCAAACTGGCCGAGGAACTGGACCGCCACCGCGAGAAAGACGTCGCGCTGTCCGATGACCGCTTCAGCTCGATCGCCCGCAAGGAGCCGATCGGTGTTGCCGGCGCCATCGTGCCGTGGAACTTCCCGATGCTGATGGCTTCGTGGAAAATCGCTCCTGCGCTGGCCGCCGGTTGCAGCATCATCCTCAAGCCTGCCGAGCAGACCTCGCTGACTGCCCTGGAGCTGGCCCGCATCGCAGATGAAGCCGGCCTGCCTGCTGGCGTGCTGAACATCGTCACCGGTCCAGGTTCCAAAGTGGGTGCCGCGCTGACCGCCCACCCAGGCGTGGACAAACTGGCCTTCACCGGCAGCGTGCCGGTCGGCAGCCGCATCATGCAAGCCGCCGCCCAGGACATCAAGAACGTGACCCTGGAACTGGGTGGCAAATCGCCGTTCGTGATTTTCGCCGACAGCGACATCGAAAAAGCCGTTGAATGGATCATGTTCGGCATTTTCTGGAACAAGGGTGAAGTCTGCTCGGCGACTTCCCGCGTGTTGGTCGAGCGCTCCGCGTACGAGCCGCTGCTGGCCCGCCTGGCCGAAGAGACCCGCAAGATCAAGATCGGCAACGGCATGGAAGAAGGTGTGCTGCTCGGCCCACTGGTCAACCGCAGCC
The DNA here is from genome assembly GCF_044900445.1 of Pseudomonas sp. NPDC089407. Taxonomy (NCBI): domain Bacteria; kingdom Pseudomonadati; phylum Pseudomonadota; class Gammaproteobacteria; order Pseudomonadales; family Pseudomonadaceae; genus Pseudomonas; species Pseudomonas sp. NPDC089407. The sequence continues at coordinate 96,273 of NZ_JBJDNB010000021.1, read as the reverse complement.
AATACGAAGGTACACTGAAAGCCATTTCGCGGGGCCTGGAAGAAGGCGCACGCCTGGTGTGCGGTGGTGAACGCCCGGCGCACCTGGACAAAGGCTTCTACCTGCAACCGACCGTGTTCGCCGATGTTCCGGAAGACAGCTGGATCTGGAACGAAGAAATCTTCGCCCCGGTGGTGTGCATCCGTCCGTTCGACACCGAAGAGGAAGCGGTCAAGTCAGCCAACAATTCGCGCTTCGGCCTGGGTGCTGCTGTCATGTCCAAGGACTTGGAGCGCTGTGAGCGCGTTGCCCGCAAGTTCCGCGCCGGTATCGTCTGGATCAACTGCTCGCAGCCAACCTTTACAGAAGCACCATGGGGCGGTTACAAGACCAGCGGCATTGGTCGCGAGCTGGGCGAATGGGGCCTGAACAACTACCTGGAAACCAAGCAGATCACCCGCTACGACAGCGAACAGCCTTGGGGCTGGTACATCAAGTGAGGTAACACCCATGCGTTGGAAACAGACGCTTCAGTTGGCTGAGGTGCACTGCGAAGGCGAGATCGGCAAGGTCATCACTGGCGGCGTCCTGGGTATCCCAGGCGCCACCATGCTGGACAAGATGAACTACATCAATGAGGTAGACGACAGTCTTCGTCGCTTGGTGACGATGGAACCGCGCGGCTGCCTGCAGATGTCGGTCAACCTGCTGCTGCCGCCAACCCGGCCAGAAGCCCATGCCGGCTTTATCGTTTTACAGGCGGACAAGGCTCATCCAATGTCCGGCAGCAACTGCATCTGCGTGGTCACTGCCTTGCTGGAGCTGGGTATGGTCCCGATGCAAGAGCCCGAAACCACGGTAGTGCTCGATACTCCGGCCGGCCTGGTTACCGCGCGTGCCCAGTGTGCGGAAGGGCGTTGCCTGAGCGTGTCGCTGGACATGGTGCCGTCTTTTGTCGAGCACCTGGACCTGGACATCGTGACCGAACAGTTCGGCACGATCACCGTCGATGTGGCGTTCGGCGGCGTCTACTACGCGCTGATCGACGTCGAGCAAACGGGACTCAGCATCGCCCCGGAAAATGCCCGCGCCCTCGCCGACGCTGGCGTGGCTCTGAAAGACGTGATCAATCGCCAGTTAAACGTTCAGCACCCGCTTTTGCCGTCGGTAAACGAAGTGGCCTACGTGATGTTCCGCAACCGCCTGGACGATCGTACTTACCAGACCTGCACGACACTACCGCCTGGTCGCGTAGACAGATCGCCCTGTGGGACCGGCAGTTCGGCCAATCTCGCTACGCTGGCTGCTCGCGGGCTGGTGAGGCCGGGGAACGCTCTGGTCTCACGGTCCACCATCGGAGGCCAATTCCAGGTGGCGCTGCTCGGCCACACCGAAGTTGCCGGTAAACCGGCGGTGCTCCCACGCGTAACGGGGCGTGCATGGCTTTATGGTTTGCAACAGATGGGTGTGGATCCAGATGATCCGCTCTCTGCTGGTTTCATGCTAAGCGACACATGGGGAGCTGGACTCGGACAGTGAGCTGACGCACTGTGCCCGGATATCCGGGCACAGTCATCAGGTCTTGGTTCAAGTTGCATCCACTTTACAACACGGAAAATGCTTCCCCAGGATGGGAAATATTGACGGGTTAGCCGTTTTGCTCCCATGCTGCGGGTCGCGCAGTTGCATACCAACTGTATACAACAATGGCTGGCCTGTATGATGCCTGCCGGACCAACCGAGACCTGATGATGGCAAAAGAAAACGACACCGAGAGCGGCCCTCGTCGGCACAGTGGACGCTATATTTATGAAGAGCTGCGCAAACAGATCCTGACCCTCAAACTTAAACCGGGGGTTCAACTGGATGAGGTTTCCCTGGCGGCGCAGTTTGGGCTTTCCCGCTCTCCAGTGCGCGATGCTCTGGCCCGACTGATCACGGAAGGTCTGGTGGTCATTCTGCCCAATCGCACCACACTGGTGACGCCGTTCGAAATCGAGGAGTTTCCAAACTACGTTTCTGCTCTGGACCTGATCCAGCGCGCAGTAACACGCCTGGCTGCAACTCAGCATCGGGCCGAGGATCTACAGGCGATTCGTGATGCCGATGCTGCCTATCTGAATGCCGTGACCAGCGGCGATTTCCAGGCTATGTCCGAGTTGAACAAGGCCTTTCACATGGCTATCGCTCACGCTGGGCGCAATCCGTATTTCATTACCTACTACGAGCGGTTGCTTGGCGAAGGGCAACGTTTATTGCACCTTCATTTCGATCACGTGGTCAGCTCCGCCAGCGCACATCGCCTTGGACGAGATCACGACGAAATGATCGAAGCTATCGCTGCACGCAATCCGGATGCAGCGGAAGCTGCGGCACATGAGCACACGATGCTCTTCCAGCGCCGCTTCCTGGACTACATGCAACAGAACCTTACTGCCCGCATGTCGATCAACTGACCAGAACCCGAGCCACCCAGGCAGTGGCGGCTCTGGTGTCTATTCACTGCCTTGGAATCCGCAGCTGCTTCGAACAGGTCGAGGTTCTCGCTTGAATATAGGGCCTTGGGCCGCGGAAACGGCCCAAGTCGTCAGCGCGGTGCGCTGACGTCGGTTTGCCCGGTGGCCAGCAAAGCGCCACGGACAAAACCACTGTGCAGCTGGCGCTCGACATAGGCACGCACATAGGCAGCCGCATGTTCCCGACCGCGCGGCACCGCCATGGCCTGGCGAATCGCAGTAAATGCGCCGTCCAGTACACGGTAGCGCGCATCGCTTTCCGCTACCTTCTGCAGCGGCTGACGAACGCCGGCGGCGGCGTCAAGGCTTTGCTCGATGAACAAGTCAACGGCACCGGCGGAGGTATCGGCGCGCACCAACTCTGCCTGCTCCAGGGTACGGCTCAGGTACAGGTCATAGGCGGCGCCCTTGCCTACCGCCAGGCGCAGGCCGGCCTTGTCCAGTTCCTCGACGCGCTGAAAAGGAGCGTCACGGCTGACGAGGTAGGTACCTTCGATCAGCACATAGGGTTCGCTGAAGGCGATCTGCGCTTCGCGCACGGGTTCGATGGCGAGAAAAGCCAGGTTCCAGGCGCCCTCTTCCAGAGCAGCGAATACCTTGCCAGCAGCGTCGAAGGTGCGCATTTCGAGGGGGACATCGAGTTCCTCAGCCAGGGCCTTGGCCAGGGCGACCGAGACGCCCTGGGGTTCACCGTCGGGGCCGCGCTGGGCGAGCACCGGGTTGCCGAGGTTGATAGCGACTTGCAAGGTGCCATTAGGGGCGAGTTCAGCCAGTACTTCTGGGGAAATTGCGATGGACATTGAGTTCTCCGTTGTCTGGGCGGGCCACTTCGCGGGTAAACCCGCTCCTACAGGGCCCGCGCTGAGCCTGTAGGAGCGGCTTTACCCGCGAATGGGCCTCACCAGATGGGCAAGGTGTAGGACACTATCAAGCGGTTCTCATCGGCCCCACGCGCAAAACTGGATCGGTAAGCCGCATTACGCCACCGTAGGCCGACGTTCTTCAAGGGCCCCGTCTGGATGACGTAGGCGATATCGGTGTTGCGCTCCCATTCACGGCCCTCGCCTGTCAGCGTGGCAGCATCGGCGTGGTCACCCTTGACGTAGCGGGTCATGAAGGTAAGGCCGGGAATGCCCAGCGCGGCGAAGTCGTAGTCGTAGCGCAACTGCCAGGAGCGCTCGCCGGGCTCGGCGAAGTCGTTGATCTGGATGTAGTTGGTCAGATAGGGGTCGGTGCCATTGAGAAACGGCATCGACGTGTCGCCATTCATCTTCTGCAAGCCCAGACCAAACGCGTGGCCGCCGAGGCTGTAGGTGAACATACCACTCAGGGCCCCGCTGTCGATCTTGCCACCCCGCGCATTGCCGGCATCGTCGCTGAGCATGTAGCGCAAGTCGCTCTTCAGCTTGCCGGCCCCCAGCTTCAACACATGGTTGAGGCCGAAGAAATTCTGTCGGTAGACGTCTTGCAACTCGGCATACTGGTAGGTCAGGGTCACCTGCTTGTTCAACGCATAATCAGCGCCCCCGATCCAGTAATCGTCGCCCTCCACCGCCCCGGCGAAGCGGCGGTTCTTGTTGTTGAGCGTGATTTTTCCGGCGTCCGTCGAATCCCGGTCGGTCATCCGGTCCAGGCGGGCAGCCGTGAATGTCAAGCCTTCGAACTCCTTGGAGGTCAACAGGCCGCCCTCGAACGTCTGCGGCAGGATGCGCCCGGTATTGGCCTGCACGGTCGGCAACTTGGGGATCAGCGTGCCGTACTTGAGTTCACTGCTTGACACCTTGACCTTGGCTGTCAGACCGAGGCGGCTGAATTCATCGGCGGCGCGGCCGTCGTCATGGACCGGTAGCAAACCGGAGCCCGCACGATCGGGGCTCGAGTCGAGCTTGACGCCCAACATGCCCAGCGCATCCACGCCAAAACCAATGGTCCCGGGCGTATAGCCGGAACGAAAGTCGAGCAAGAAGCCTTGAGCCCACTCTTCGCGCTTGGACTGGCCGGCGCCATCGCGGAAGTCGCGATTGAAGTAGTAATTCTGAAGTTGCAGGTTGGCCTTGCTGTCTTCAAAGAAGCCTTCAGCACTCACGGTGCCAGCGGCCAGGCAAGGCGACAGAGTGAGAAGGGTTCGCAGGATGTTCTTGTTGTTATGCATCGGGCGGGTCCGTATTGCAGGCAGGGTGTAGCCTGGCCCCCTCAAGGACCAGGCGGTGGAGAAGTGATATCTGGAATCAGTGTGCCGATGCCGTCATCGGCTGATCCGGGCCGTTGTTACCGATGCGCATCAGCGCCGTCATCACAAACGCCAACAGCAGCAAGGCACTGAGGAACAGCAAGCCGGTCGCAGCGCTGCCGCTCTGGCCTTTGACCACGCCGATCAACGAGGGGCCCGCGAACCCGCCCAGATTGCCGATGGAGTTGATCACTGCGATGGACACTGCTGCAGTAGCCCGGTCAAGGAACAATGTCGGCAGCGCCCAGAATGGCGATTTGAAACTGTACAGGCCAGTGAGCGCGACACAGATCATTGCCATCGACGCTACGGGGCTGGGCAGCAGCGCTGCGCCGACAAGGCCAAGAGCCGCTACAGCCAATGGAATTGCCGAGTGCAGTTTACGCTCGTTGCGCCGGTCGGAGCTGCGCGACCAAACCACCATCAAGACCGTCGCGACGATGTACGGCAGCATGGCGATCAGACCGATCTGGGTGTGGGTGAGGCTGTCAGAGAAGCCCTTGATGATCTGCGGCATCCAGTAGCCGACACCGAGGCTGCCACACTGGTAGACGAAGTAGATGAACGCCAGATAAAGCACCTTTCGGTTGACCATGGTCTTGAACACGCTGAGGCGCTTGACGTTCTTGCGGCTTTGTCGATCTCGCTCCAGCTCGGCCAGCAACCAGTCCTTCTCAGCCTGGGTCAGCCACTTGGCCTGCTCGGGCTTGTCGGTCAGGAAGAGGAAGCAGGCAATGCCCAGAAACACCGCCGGCACGCCTTCAAGGAACAACATCCAGCGCCAGCCGCTCCAGTCGAGCCAGCGGATGTTGTCCATGATCCAGGTGGAAAGCGGCGCGCCAATGATGTAGCTGACCGGAATCGCGGCGGTGAACAGCGCTACGGTAGTCGCCAGCTCCTTGGAACGGAACCAGAAGGTCAGGTAGACGATAACGCCAGGGAAGAATCCGGCCTCGGCCACGCCAAGGAAAAATCGCAGCACGTACAACTGATTGGCGGTTTGGGCAAAGGCCGTGGCAGCGGCAATCGCACCCCAGGTGACAAGAATGCGCGCAATCCATACGCGTGCACCATATTTGTTCAGCATGACGTTGCTTGGCACTTCGAACAGGAAGTAGCCGATGAAGAAAATGCCGGAAATGAAACCGAACGCTTCACTGGTCAACGCCAGTTCCTTGTTCATTTCCAGCGCGGCGTACCCGATATTGGCGCGGTCCAGGTACGAGACGATATACAGCAGAAACATAAAGGGGATGATGCGCAGAGTCACCTTGCGGACCGTGGCCTGCTCATCGACAGTCTTGTTGTTGTTCATGGCTACCTCACTGTGGAGCGGGCCATGACCCGCCCCATTCATTGTTATCTGTGCAACACGGTTCAGGCAGAAAAAACCATACATACCGGACTGCCGGTCGAAACCGAAAAGCCCGTTTTACTCAAGCGTCCGTGCTGCGCATCGACTGCCAGCGCAACGATGCTGTCGCTGTCTTCGTTCAATGCGAAGAGAAAGCGTTGGTTGGGGGTAAGGGCGAAGAAGCGCGGCGTACGCCCCCCCGTCGTTACAACGTCGACCAGCGTCAGCAGGCCACTGTGCGTATCGAAGGCAAATACCGCGATGCTGTCGTAGCCTCGATTCGAGGCATAGACGAACCGACCGCTTTGATCGACCTCGATTTCGGAGGCGCGACTGTTCCCTGTGTATGTCGACGGCAGGGACGACAACACTTGCAGCGGCTGCAGCGATCCCGTTTGCGGATCGACGCTGTAGCTGGTGACAGTGGAGTCCAGTTCGTTGACCGCGAACGCATAAGGTGCAGCAGGATGCAGTGCCAAATGGCGTGGCCCTGCGCCCTCGCGGCTGGCTACCCATGGCTGATCAGCCGGGTAAAGCTTGCCGTTATCGAAGCGGAAACTGAAGATACGGTCCAGACCCTTGTCGGGCACGAACACGAACCGGCCCGCAGCATCGAAGGGGTTGAAGTGCGGTTTCGCAAACGGTTGCTCGATCCGGTGCGGACCAATCGGTCCCTCCAGCGCGACAAGCTGTGTAACTCCGCCCAGCTGGCCGTCGACTGCCACATCCATCACCGCCAAAGTGCCGGTAATATGGTTGGACACCACCAGGTGCCGCTCACTCGGGTCCAGCGCCAGATGCACAGGGTTTCGGCCATCACAACACTGCGTGTTGAGCAGCGTAAGGGTGCCGTCATCGCGATTGACGACGAAGGCACTCACCTCACTGCGGTCGCCGTGCACGGTGTAGAGCCTGTCGCCTGTGCGATTAAGCACCAGGAATGAAGGGTTGACCAGTTCGCTGACCACCTGGATACGCTCCAGCGTGCCCGCCTCCTGATCCACCTGGTAGACCGTGATCCCGTCGCCTCGGGCATTGCGTTCGCGGGTCGTGCGAGATCCGACATAAGCAAACATTGAGGTTATTCTCCGCTTTCCAAATCCACTTGAGACAGGACGCCAGCCGCCGTCCGGCCGCAAGCGCCCGGGCGAGCGCATTCACTGCCCTCGCCGCTTCTGGCTCTTCGAGTACCGCCGTGGTCAACTGCGGGTGCGCTGGACCACTTTGCGAATCACGTAAGGCAGCACGCCGCCGTTCTTCAGGTAGCGGATTTCCTGGAGCGAATCGATACGGGCGATCAGTTGCACTTCATCCTGGCGTCCATCTGCACGACGCAGCACCATGCCGATTCGGTTATCGCCGACTTTCAGCTCATCGAGGCCAACAAAGTCGAATTGCTCGCTGCCATCGAGGATCAAGTCATCAACACCCTGCCCCGCTTCGAACAGCAGCGGCAGAACGCCCATACCGATCAGGTTGCTACGGTGAATCCGCTCGATGCTGCGCGCCACCACTGCACGCACGCCCAGCAGGGCCTGCGCCTTGGCCGCCCAGTCGCGGCTGGAACCCGCGCCGTAATTGATCCCGGCGAAAATCACCATGGGCGTACCGGCATAGCTCTGCGCCGCGTCGTACAGCGGCAGGCACTGGCTATGGTCAGCATTCCAGGCCCAGGCACCGGGGCCTGGCTGCTGCTCGCCGAGCAAACGGTTCCTCACCGATTTATTGGTGAAGGCGCCGCGCAGCATCACTTCATGGTTGCTACGACGCGTGGAATACTGGTTGAGATCCTGAGGATCTTCGCCCCGTTCGAGCAGCCATTCGCCAGCCTGGCTGTTGGCCGGAATCGCGCCAGCCGGCGAGATGTGGTCGGTGGTGACGTTATCGCCCAGCACCATCAACGGCCGCGCCCCCGCGATAGCCAGACTGGCCTTAGGTTCAGCCTGGATGTCGGCCAAATACTGCGGGCGACGCAGGTAAGTCGAGCGAGCATCCCAAGGGAACTGGACGCTGCCTTCGGCGGACAATGCTTGCCAATGATGAGTGCCGTCCCACACCGTGGCCAGGCGCTGCTGGAAGAACTCCGGCTTGACCACGCGGGCGGCCAGGGCAGCGACCTCTTCGTCACTGGGCATCAGGTCATGCAGGTAAATCGCCTTGCCTTGGCTGTCCTGCCCCAGCGCCTCACGGGTCAGGTCGATGTCGATACTGCCGGCGATGGCGAATGCTACACACAACGCAGGGGACGCCAGGTATCCGGCTGGCACCTTCGGGTTGACCCGGCCTTCGAAGTTGCGGTTACCGGAAAGCACCACCACGCCTTTCAGGCCTTGATCGGCAAACACCTCGACATGCTCCTCCAGCTTGCCGGAGTTGCCGATGCAGGTCATGCAGCCAAAGCCGGCCAGCTCGAAGCCCAGCGCCGAAAAATCTTGAAGCAGGTCGGCTTCGGCCAGGTAGTCGGCGACTACTTGAGAACCCGGTGACAGCGAGGTTTTCACCCACGGCTTGCGTTGCAGCCCAAGCCGCCGGGCATTGCGCGCCAACAGGCCTGCCTGGAGCATCTGCGCCGGGTTGGCAGTGTTGGTGCAGCTGGTGATGGCCGAAATTACCACCGCGCCATGGCCGATCGGTACGCCGAACGAGGGTTCGAAGAACTGCTCGGCCCTGGGCCCGGCAATCAGGTTGCCGCCGCCCAGCACTTCCTGCTTGAACGACGGCCCCGAGGCTGACAGCGGTTGGCGCTGGTGCGGCTGATAAGGGCCGGCAACGCTGGGCTCGATCGATGCCAGGTCCAACTCGATCAGTTCGTCGAATTCGGGCTCAGGCAGATCATCGCGCCGGTGCAGGCCTTGCACATGCATGTAGCTTGCAGCCTGCAGGCAGAGTTCGCTGGAACGGCCAGTCAGCTGCAGGTAATCAAGTGTCTGGTCATCGAACGGGAAGAACACGACCGTGGCGCCATATTCCGGCGCCATGTTCGACACCGTGCCACGCGCAGCCCAGCTCAGCGTGGTGAGACCGGGGCCGGTGAACTCCACAAACTTACCCACTACAGAGCGCTTACGCAGTATTTCGGCTACATGCAACGACAGGTCCGTGGCGGTAACGCCCGGGCGCAAGGCATTGGTCACACGGAAGCCGATCACTTGAGGGAAGTTGATCGGTACCGGCTCCCCGACCATAGCCGCCTGCCCCTCAAGCCCCCCCACGCCCCAACCGAGCACGCCAATGGCGTTGATCATCGGCGTGTGGCTGTCGGTGGCAACCATGTCATCCGGGTGCAGCAGCCGCTGGCCGTCCTCGGTGCGGCTTTCCCACACCACCTTGGCCAAGGCCTCCATGTTCATCTGGTGGATGATGCCGGTGCCCGGAGGAATCACCCCGAAGTTGTCCAGGCTCTTCTGCGCCCACTTGATGAAGCGGTAGCGCTCACTGTTGCGGCGAAAATCGATATCGAGGTTTTGCTCGACCGCCTCGGGCTCGGCATAGCGCTCGACGATCACCGAGTGATCGATGGTCAGCACCGCAGGAATCTGGGGGTTCATGGCCGCTGGATCACCGCCAAGTTCGGCAACCACGTCACGCATACCGGCGAAGTCGGCCAGCGCCGGCAGACAGGTAGTGTCGTGGAACATCAGCCGGTTGGGCTGGAACGGCACTTCGCAGTCGGGCCCTTGGCCGATGGCGCGCGCCAGCACTGGTGCCAGGGCTTCAGGCGTGCAGCGAGCGACGTTCTCCAGGAGGATGCGGATCGAATAAGGCAAGCGCTGCAGCTGACTTGGGCTCAGCAGCTTCTTCAGGTCGACGTAGGCAAAATGTGCCTGGTCGATCACCAGGTTGCTCATCAGGTCGCGGACTGTCTCGGTCATGCTCATATCGCTCGGTTCTTATCGTTTGTACAGCGCTGGCTGATGCATTCAGCTCTGTTGATGAACCGATACTAAAAGCAGGCTGCGAGGAAGAAAATTGGTCATTCACCACAGCAGCGTTCGCCAACGGAGAACGCTGAATGTCGGCTTTAAACCGGCCGTTTCAAGTGATCAATGAACGTCTTGAGAGTGGCGGAGGTTGCGTCGTACTTTTTCAACGCGACCAGCAAGGTTCGTTGAGCCCAGGGTTCATCCAAGGTCACGGTCTTGAGTTTGTGGCTACGCAGGTACTGAGAGGTCACACTGCGCGGCAGTACAGCAACGCCCAACCCATTCGATACCATCCTGCACATGCAGTCGAAACTGCTGATGCGAATGCGCAGCTTGAGGGCCATATCGAGCTTCGCTGCCTCGCTGGTCAGCAAGGTGTGCATCGAACTCTCAAGATGCGGCCCGACCATCTCATGCCTCAGCACTTCTTCGAACTTGACTGATTTGTAGCTCGCCAGGTCATGGAGCACTGGAACAACCACGGTCAGTTCGTCATGCCGATAGGGATAGGTCTCCAGCCCTTGAGCAGGTGTTTGCGAGGCAATGATGCCCACGTCAGCGCGACCATCGGCAACTGCGCGAATGACGGCCGAACCTACCCGCTCCTCGATATCGAATTTGATTTGCGGGTAATGCTGGGCAAAGTCGGCAAGGTCGGCCGGCAAGAACTGCGACAACGCCGAGGTGATGGCATGGATGCGGATGTGGCCCTTGACTCCGCTGGCGTAGCCACTCAATTCGGTATCGAGTTGAGTCATTGTTTGCTGCATCTGCCGGGCGTAGAACAACATCGACTGCCCTGCCGGGGTCAATTCGACCCCACGAGCGTTGCGCACCAGTAATTGCGAGCCGATCTGCGCCTCAAGCTCGGTGATGCGCTTGCTGATGGCAGACACCGCCACATGCTTGATGCGGCTGGCGCGGGTCAGGTTGCGTTCCTGAGCGACGGTTATAAATAAATCCAGGCTTGTCAGATCGTAACGCACAGCAAAGTCCTGAGTTGCAGACGCCGGTGCGAACGGTGATCGCCCCGGCGAATGATGTGAAAAATCAGCCCGCGCTCCATGGGAACAGGCCGAACGCCATGGACACGAACATGATCAACATGCACAAGGCAAAGGCCCATTTCAACGTGTACTTCTGGTGGTCACTGAACTCCACCCCAGCCAGGCCGCACAGTAAGTAGGTCGATGCGACCAACGGGCTGAGCAGGTGGATCGGTTGGCCAACCATCGAGGCCCGGCCGATTTCGGCATGGGTGATGCCATACACCTCTGCCGCCTTGGCCAACACCGGCAGCACCCCGTAGTAGAAGGCGTCGTTGGACATGAAGAACGTACCGGGGATGCTCGCCAGTGCGGTAATAGGCGCCATGTATGGCCCCCAGCTTTCGGGCAGCATGGCCAGGAAACTCTTGGACATCGCATCGACCATGCCGGTACCGGAAAGAATCCCGGCGAGGATGCCGGCGGCGAGGAAGATCGCGATCTGGTTCAGGGCCGTTGGCGCGTGCGCCGAAATGCGTCGGCGCTGATCCTGCATGTGTGGGTAGTTGATCACCAGCGCGATGGAGAAAGCCACCATGAACAGGATGGCCAGCGGCAGGATTTCCAGGACCAGGCCGGTCATCAGGGCGATGGTCAACCCCGCGTTAAGCCAAAACAGCTTCGGCCGGCGCAGTTCGGCGTTTTCTTCGGACATCGAGGGCGTGGCCTCGTTGTCGGCATCATCGAACACCGTAGCGGCGGCGCCCAAGGACATGGGCAGGCGGCCCAGGCGTTGACGTTCGCGAGTGCCGATAAACCAGGCCAGGCCCAACACGCCCAGGAAGCTGATGACCATTGTCGGGATCAACGGCACGAACAGTTCCGAGGTTTCGACCTGCAGCGACGCTGCGGCACGCGCGAGCGGCCCGCCCCATGGCAGAAGGTTGGTGACACTGGCAGCCAGGATGACCACACAAGTCAGCGCCAGCGGGTCCAGGCGCATGCGCTTGAACAGCGGCAACATAGCCGTCACCGTGATCATGTAGGTAGTGGAGCCGTCGCCGTCCAGCGACACCAGGCCGGCAAGCAGCGCCGCGAAAACGACCGCCTTCATCGGGTCGCCGTTGATCAGCTTGATGAATTTCTTGATGATCGGATCGAACAGGCCGGTATCGAACATCACCCCAAAGTAGAGAATGGCGAACATCACCATGATTGCGGTGGGCGCCACCTTGCGCAGGCCATCGATCATCATGTCGCCCATGTCCGGCCCAAAGCCGGCGATAAGTGCGAATACGATCGGCACGGTGGTCATGGCCACCAATGGCGAAAGGCGCTTGGTCATGATCAGGGCCATGAAGGTCACGATCATGCCGTATCCGAGAAATGACAGCATTTGTATCACCTTGACTGAAGGTACAATTGTTTTTATGAGTCAGCGCCGGAAGCGCATCAAGGTAGAGCTGCAGCCGCGCCTTCAGCTCATGTGCAGGCCGCCATTGAGCGAGAAATCCGCCCCGTTTGCATAGCCCGATTCGTCGGATGCCAGCCATGCACAAATACCCGCGATCTCATCGGGAGTGCCCAGCCGACGGGCCGGAATGTCCTGGATGATGCGATCCATCGCCGTCGAACTGGTGACCGAGCGCAGCTTGGGAGTACTGATGAAACCTGGGGAAACGGTGTTTACGGTGACGCCGCGTGATCCGACCTCCCGGGCTAGCGCACGGGTAAAGCCGCGGATCGCTGATTTGGCCGTGGAATAATTGACCTGGCCGACCTGGCCGATTTGGGCATTGACCGAAGAGATGTTGATCACCCGCCCCCAGCCACGCGCAACCATGTCGTCGACGACCTGACGGGTTACGTTGAAGAGCGAGTTGAGGTTGGTGTCAATGACCGTAGTCCAGTCGCTGGGCTGCATGTCACGGAACACCACGTTGATGGCAGTGCCAGCATTGTTGACGAGAACATCGATAGGCCCGACATCGCGCTTGATCCTGGCGAAAGCTTCCTGGCAGGAGTTCCAGTCTGCAACATTACCTTCGGATGCGATGAAATCAAAGCCACGCTGTTTCTGTTCAGCCAGCCAGGCATCTTTGTGCGGCGATGCCGGGGCACAACCCACCACGACAGTGAAACCGTCCCGCGCAAGGCGTTGGCAGATGGCAGTGCCGAGGCCGCCCATTCCTGCTGTGACATAGGCGATGCGTTTGCTCATGTGATCACTCCATTTATGTTTTTGTGGGAGCACTTTGGGGGCCACCTGAAGCGGCGGTTGACGAGTACTAAACGCCAAGTGAAATTGTTTTGCAAGCTAATGCGATACAATTTAGCTGCGAATTCACCGACCGGTAGGCTGCCTGCCCACCTAGCTGATCCCTAGGGGGCAGTAAACTGGGTATGGATTTATAAAATTACAAATGCAAAATCAGCTCTCCAGCAGTCGTCGCAGTTGCACCACCGCGCTGTCAGGTGTGGTCAGTACCGGCCGGCCGCTGGCTTCATGCGCACCGCTTGCCGCCGATGTCATGGAAAACTGGGAGAAACAGACGACATCGCACGGTTCCAGTTGGCTTGCCAGCTCGGCTATCAACTGGTCGTGCCGGGCAGCATCGCCTGCGTGCAAGGCTTGGTAGGCATCGGCAGATGCAGCAGTTACAAGCTGGACATCCAGGCCTCTTTTTGCCGCAGCCGCACGAAATTCCGCCGTCATCGACCCAATCGAAGGTTCGAAGGTTGCCAGGATTGCGATACTGCGCCCGTGGTCCAGGGCATCCTCGATCATGGCCTCGTTGGGCTTGAGAACCGGTATGTCCAGCTCCTCACGGCTCAGTTCAATGGCTTCGCCGAAAGCGGAACAGGTGAACAGCACGGCGTCGGCACCCGCTGATCGCGCATAGTTGGCCAGGTCGCAGAACCGGCGTTTCAGCGCTTCGGTCAGATGCCCCGCCGTACGAAGGTCTCGCGACAACGAGTCTTCCAGCAGATTGCAAAGCTCGGCCTCGGGCCACAGTTTGGCAAACGCCTGACTGATAGGTTCAATGGCCACCGGTGTAGCGTGGATAAGAAAAATTCGCTTTTTGCTGGTCATGCATACTCCAGAATGCAAACATTGATGTAAGTGAACGCTACGCCGCGAGCTGCTGATAGCAGCACCGGGGTTGTGTTCGCCGTTGGGAAAGTAAAATTGCGGCCGGTTGATCACCTGCCATTCGCGGACTGCAGCAAGACGCTCGAAGCTTCATTAAATGACGACCAGAATAAGACCGGATCTTGCCGGCCAACTCGCCCCCAAAATCCTCGACATGGCCCGCGCCCGCTCCATGCGCGCTGGCGACCCGCTGCGGGAGGAAGCCTTCGCCAAGGAACTGGGCGTTTCCAGATCCCCGGTACGGCGCGGTTTTGCGCTGCTCGAAGACCTCGGCATGGCGGTGAAGGAGCCCAACCGCGGCTATTTCCTCACCGTGGACGCCCGTAGCATCGATGTGCGCAAACTGCCTTTGGACGTAGATCCGTTCGAAGATTTCTACCTGCGGGTAGTGAATGACGTGCTCGCCGGCGAAATCAGCATCTCGTTCTTCGAGGCCGAATTGCTGCGCAAATACGAGGTCCCACGGGGGCAATTGCTGAAAGTGCTCAACCGCTTGGCCAATGAGGGCATGATCGACCGCAACCCCGGACAAGGCTGGAGCATCAACAGCTTTCTGCACGATTCTGAAGCCCACATTCAGAGCTACCGTTTCCGCATGGCAATCGAACCTGCGGCCTTGCTCGAACCCACCTACAAGGTCGACACCGTGGCTTTCGCCAAAGCACGCAGCATTCAGCAGCAGTTGCTCGATGGCGACATCTTCAAGCTGTCGCGCTCGCAGCTGTTCCAGATTGGCTCGAACCTGCATGAACTCATCGTGCGCTGCTCGGGCAATGCCTTCTTCCTTGAAGCCATCCGCCGGCAGAACCAGCTGCGCCGCTTCATGGCTTACCAGTCCAACGTCGATCGCTCCAGGCTCATCAACCAGTGCAAGGAACACCTGCAGTTGCTTGACATGATCGAGCAGGGCCGCCGCCAGGAAGCAGCGGCATTTCTGCGCGAACACCTGGACGTCGTCAGCCGCTTGAAAGCTGCGCGCGAAGCGCAGGAGGCGCGTGATCTCAGGCATGGCGTCGACCTGGCAGGTTCCGGTCAGGCGTAAGGTGTGTCGAGCACTACCACACCATCGTCGTCAGCATACAGCCAGGCGCCGTCGGCGATGGTGACGCCGGCGAAGCTGACAGCTAGGCCAACCTGCCCTTCATTGCGTTTGACCGACTTGCGTGGCGTTGCCCCCAAGGCCTTGATCGCAATAGGCAAGCCACGCAGCACCGCCTTGTCGCGCAGATAGCCGTATACCAGAACCCCGGCCCAGCCGTGCTTGACCAGATCCTCGGCAATATGGTCGCCGAACAGCGCACATCGATCACTCCCGCCACCATCCACTACCAGTACCCTGCCCTCGCCAGGCTGGGTACTCAGCTCCTTGATGCGCGAATTGTCCTCGAAGCATTTCACCGTCACCGCCCTGCCTTGAAAATCGCTCCTGCCGCCCAGGTCGTTGAACACGGGGGCGACTACCTGTGCCTTGGCACCCAGTTCGTCACAAAGGTCGGTGGTCTTGACCAGCATCGTCTTGTCTCCGTAGGAAAGCGCTTGAAAAAACAAATGTTGCACGAATTGGATTTACATGCAATAAAATGCAAAGGCGGATTCGAGCTGTTGTACGGTCCAGTGGGTATTGACGACCAGCAACGACGAACAACCATCATTGTATTTCATCTTTATGGCATACACTTGACCGGTCAGCTACAACCCGCCGCCTTGATCACCCAATAACGCCCCGAATAAAAAATGGTTAGGAGAGTGTGATGCGAATTCTGGTTCTTCCCTGCGACGGTATCGGCCCTGAGATCGTCGAGTCTTCGATGTCGGCACTGCACGCCGCCAATAACAAGTTCGATCTGGGTCTGTCGTTCGACTACGACGACGTCGGTTTCGTCAGCCTGGAAAAATACGGCACCACCCTGCGCGACGAAGTGCTGGAAAAGGCCAAGACCTATGACGGCATCATCCTCGGCACCCAGTCCCATGCCGACTACCCGGCACCGGAAAAAGGCGGACGCAACGTATCCGCAGGTTTCCGCATCGGCCTGGACCTGTATGCCAACGTACGCCCGGCACGCACCCGCGCCTTCCTGGAATCCAACATGAAACCGGGCAAGAGCATGGACCTGGTGATCATGCGCGAGGCCACTGAAGGTTTCTATCCAGACCGCAATATGTCGCGCGGCTGGGGTGAAGTCATGCCTTCGCCAGACATGGCGCTGTCGACCCGCAAGATCACCCGTCACTGCAGCGAGCGCATCGCCCGCCGCGCCTTCGAACTGGCCATGAAGCGCAATCGCAAGGTCACTGCGATCCACAAAGCCAACAGCTTCCACATGACTGACGGCCTGTTCCTGGAGTGTGTGCGCAACGTCGCCAAGGACTTCCCGGAGGTGAAACTGGACGACCTGCTGGTGGACGCCTCTACCGCTCACCTGGTACGTAGCCCAGAGCGCTTCGACGTGCTGGTGGCAACCAACTTCTACGGCGACATCATCAGCGATCTGGCGAGCGAACTGTCCGGCAGCCTGGGCCTGGCCGGTTCAATGATGGCCAGCGATATCCATTGCTGCGCCCAGGCCCAGCATGGATCGGCGCCTGATATTGCCGGCCAGGACAAGGCCAACCCGGTATCGATGATTCTGTCGGTCGCCATGCTGCTGCAATGGATGGGCGAACACCATGGCAAACCCGCGCTGTTCGAAGCCGGAAAAGCCATGGAGCACGCAGTCGACGTCGTACTGGAAGATCCGGCCAAGCGCACCGCCGACCTGGGCGGCCAGCTGGGCTGCAAGGCCTTCGGCGAAGCAGTGGCCAGCGTCATCGCCGGCTGATCCGGTTCGGCGACATGCGCTGCGTGTCGCCGCTTCCCCAGACCACTCTTTCTAATCAACGGCCTGAGTTCCGATCCCTACAGCATTCGGTGCCAGGCAGGAGGAACTGGCCGTGAGCCAACCATTACTGGGCTGCATCGCAGACGATTTCACCGGCGGCACCGATTTGGCCAGCATGCTGGTGCGTGGCGGCATGCGCACCCTGCAAGTCATTGGCGTCCCTACTGGCCCGATCGAGGCCGATGTCGACGCTGTAGTAATCGCTCTCAAAAGCCGCACATTGCCAGTCGATGAAGCCGTGCAGGAATCGCTCGCAGCATTGGCCTGGCTCAAGGCTGCTGGTTGCCGACAATACTTTTTCAAGTACTGTTCCACGTTCGATTCCACGGCTCAAGGCAACATCGGGCCGGTTGCCGATGCGCTGCTTGACGCCCTGGAGGCTCCGTTCGCATTGGCCTGCCCGGCGTTTCCGGAAAACCAGCGCACGTTGTTCAACGGCCACCTGTTCGTCGGCGACACGCTGCTGAGCGAATCTGGCATGCGCCATCACCCCCTTACCCCCATGACCGACGCCAACCTGGTCCGCGTGCTTCAGCAACAGACGTCACGCAAAGTCGGCCTTGTTCGCCACGCGGCGGTAAGCCAGGGTGCGAATGCGATACGTACGGCGTTCGCCGAGCTGCAGGCGCAAGGTCATGGCTATGCCATCATCGATGCCATCTCCAACGCCGACCTGATCACCATTGGTGAGGCTGCCAGTGACCAGGTGCTCATCACTGGCGGCTCCGGCGTGGCCTTGGGCCTGCCCGACAACTTCAAGCGGTCCGGCCTGCTGCCGGAAGCCTCTAGCGCATCCACACTTCCGTCGGTCGAGGGCCTTGCTGCCGTGCTTTCGGGCAGTTGCTCGATCGCCACCAACGGCCAGGTCGCCGCGTGGCGTGAGAGCGGTCGGGCAAGCTTCGCCATCGATCCGCTAGAATTGGCCGATGGCCATGACCTGGTAACGCGGGCACTGGACTGGGCACAACCGCTTTTGCCTCGAGGGCCAGTGCTGGTTTATGCCAGCGCGCAACCCGAGGCGGTCAAAGCCGTGCAGGCGCGCCTGGGCGTTCAGGCTGCCGGAGAAATCGTAGAGCGCGCCTTATCACAAATTGCGGTGGGCCTGCTCGAACTGGGCGTACGCACTTTCGTAGTCGCCGGTGGCGAGACGTCGGGGGCGGTGGTAAAAGCCCTGGATGTAGAAGCGCTGCGCATCGGTGCCTCGATCACCCCCGGTGTACCTTGGACCGTGGGCCACGGGCGCGTCACCGTAGCGCTGGCGCTCAAGTCCGGAAACTTCGGCGGCCGCGACTTCTTCACCGAGGCACTGGAGCTGGCGCCATGAACGAGAACAAGCAACGCGAAGAAATCGTCCTGCTGGGTAAGTCAATGTACGATCGCGGCCTTACCCATGGCGGCACTGGCAACATCAGTGTGCGCCTGGACGACGGATGGCTGCTGACCCCAACCGGTTCGTCCCTTGGCCGGCTGGATCCCGCGCGCCTGACAAAACTCGATTGGGACGGCCGCCATATAAGCGGCGACAAGCCCTCGAAAGAGCTGATGCTGCACCTGGCCATGTACCAGGAGCGCCCCACCAGTGGCGCAGTGGTGCACCTGCACTCGACTCACTCGGTGGCGGTGTCGGTGCTGGACGGGCTGGACCCGGATGACCTGCTGCCAGCCATCACGGCCTACTATGCCATGCGTGTAGGCAAACTGCCGCTGGTACCTTACTACGCACCTGGCGATCCGGCACTGGCCGAGGCCGTGCGCTCATTTTCCAGCAAGCACCATGCGATGTTGCTGGCGCACCACGGGCCTGTGGTAGCCGGGAGCGACTTGCATGCTGCGGTCGATGCTACTGAAGAGCTTGAAGCGACAGCGCAGCTGTTCTTGCTGATCTTCCAGCATAAGTTCCGCACGCTCACCCCCGAGCAGGTTGCAGACCTGCGACGCCAATACCCGATCAAGTGAAGGACCTCTGGTTCAGGTTGATCCGGCCAGCACTGGCCGGACCAACCTGAACCGCAGCCAAGGAAGAGAGATGTTCAGCACCCTCAAAACCTGGTGGGCAACGCCGCTTGTTGGCATCGGCGGTGCACTGCTGGCCAGCGCAGCGAATTGGCCACTGCCGTGGATCATCGGCTCGATGCTCGCTGTGATCCTGGTAAGATGCAGTGGCTGGGCCATCGCAGAAATTCCCAATGGGCGCAAATCCGGCCAATGGCTCATCGCCACCTCCATCGGTCTGCATTTCACCCAGTCGGTACTTCACGAAATTCTCGGGCACTTCCCCTTGATGCTGGCCGCAGCGGTTTTGACGTTGCTGCTGGCATTGGTCGGTATTGCGTTCATGCGTCGCCAGGGCATGGACCTGACGACTGCCTATCTGGCGTTCATGCCAGCCAACTTCGCCGAAATGATCCAGCTGGGCATACGCTATCAGGCGAATGTTCCTCAAATTGCAGCCGCGCATAGCGTGCGCCTGGTGTTGATTGTGCTCAGCGTGCCTCCCAGCCTGTTTGTGCTCATGCACATGAACCCTGCAGCGCCGTCGGCGCACCTGCCCGCCGATTGGCACTGGCTGGCGCCCATGCTCGCTGGCGGCGTGCTGGTGGCGGTGCTGTGGAAGCGGGTTGGCTTACCAAACCCGTGGATGTTCGGGCCCATGGCGTTGTGTGCGATTGTCACTGCCGTGTTCGATCTGCACATGGCGCTCCCTAGCCAGTTGAGCCATTACGGCCAGCTGATGATCGGCTGCGCCTTGGGCAGTTTCTTCGATCGAGGGTTCTTCCGTCGCTCGCCGCTGTACCTCGCCAAGGTGGCGGCATTTACCTTGTCGATGATCAGCTGCACCTTTTTGTTCGCCTGGGCCTTTGCGTCGCTGGCGGGCCTTCCGGTGTTGGCGGTGGCGCTGGGCATGATGCCAGGCAGTACCACTGAAATGTACCTGACGGCCGAAGCGCTGAACCTGGGTGCGGGGATGGTTACTGCGATGCAGATCATGCGTCTTGTGGTTGTGATGCTGTGCGCCGAGCCAGTGCTCAAGTACTGGCTACGGCGGCTCCCCTCGGACAACGCGCAGCGCTAGCGGCCCTCGAACACCGTCAGACCTCGACGCTGCGCGCAGGCTCCTGCACCTCTGCAGCACGGCGCAGCTGGAGGATGGGTGACTTGCGTGCGAGTGAGCCACTGAGGTGGCGCTTCATAAGGTGGGCGGCTTCAAGGTTGTCGCCCTCCTCCACCAGCTCGACCATGCGCAGGTGCTCGGCGCATTGGGTGTACTGGCGCTTGCGATCGATCATCGAGCGATACTCGATCAGGCGCCGCATGTTGTTCAGCTGACGCAGTATCATGAGGTACAGCGGGTTGCCCGACAGCTTGATCAGTTCTTCATGGAAGCGAATACCCGATTTCAGGAGCCGGTCAGCGGGCAGCGTGTCGATGCCCCCCGCCAGCAGATCGCTCTGCTCCTTCTTGAGCCGACGCAAGACCTCCAGGTCGCAATTGAAACTCGCCTCCAACAATGCCGCAGGCTCGATCAACGAGCGAACGCGATAGATCTGCTCCAGGGTTTCGGGCGTTTTCGCCACATCCAGGAAACGCCAGCCGTATCCTGGTTTAGGCTCGGCCCACCCCACCTTGGCCGCGCGGTTGAGAATATCAATGACCTGGAACTTGGTCAGATTGTAGCGCTCGCGTAGATACTTCTCCGTCACCTCTGAGGGGATAGCGTCATTCAGCCAATCCTCCGAAAGCCGGTAATACTCGACCGGTTCTTCGTCCGAGGTAACCTCGTCAGTGCCCAACGCCAGTTCACCGGGCATTTCCAGCACAAAGAACCCACGGTTGGGGATCTGTTCGAGCAATTGCTGATCGGCGAGCGCCGTCAACGCCTCACGAGCCGGTGAGCGCGAGACATGGAAGGTGTCGGCCACTTTCTGCGCGCTTAGGTGCGCACCGGGGGCGAGTTCGCCCAGTTGAATCTTTTGCCGGATTTCAGAAACGATTCTCTGGACTAGGGTGCTCGAAGCCATCTGATTGAACCATTGACGGGATATTGGTTTTGGTGCTCAAAACATCTGCAGTATACGCGAGTCGAACTGCCGCGTGCTCCGCTTAAGTCGTCCCACTATGGCGCTCTACCCGCCCCGCCCGCATGCGCCGCCTTGGTAGCCGCGCTCAGAGCAAGTAGATTGATGGGCCCCTGATACGCCGCGCATCAGGAGCCGCCGTTGTCGATGATGATCAGAAGATGTCGAGCGGATACTCGACGATCAGCCGTACTTCATCGACATCACCCTCCCCCTGCGCCTCGTTGGCTCGGTGGGTGGCGTGCCGCAATCGCAGCGACAAATCCTTCGCTGCACCGGATTGAACCACGTAGCGCACATCCAGGTTTCGCTCCCAGTGTTTACCGCCATCCCCCTGCAAACCGGCGTAACCACCTTGCGGGTCGGCTTTGGTTCCATCGATATCGTCGCCTTTGACATAGCGAGCGGAGAATTTCAGTCCGGGCACTCCATAGCCCGCCATGTCCAGGTCATAGCGCAACTGGTAGGAGCGCTCGTTGGCGCCGTTGAAGTCTGAGTAATTGACAGAGTTGGCAAGGAAGATCGAATCACCGCCGACATAGTCGAATGGCGTATCACCGTCCACCTTCTGGTAGGCGGCCGTCAGCTTATGTGGGCCGAAGGCGTATCCGACAGAGAAGCTATACGTGGTGTTATCGATGGCGCCCTGCAGGGCACTGCCGGTGTCCTTGGTAGTGTAGAGGTTGAAGTCGAAGTCCAATGACTGGTTATCGGACAACGGCAACGCATAAAGCAGATTGCCGTAGTACTGGTGCCACGTGTCATCGAAATCAGAGGCGTAAAACGTGGCATTGAGCTGTTTGCTCAGGGCGTAAGTCGCACCGATGAAGTCGATGGACTTTCCGATCCTGCCCTCCCCGTAATTGAGGTAGAGGTCTTCGTCATGATTGCTGGAGTCACGCAGTTTGTAAGCTGTGAAATGCCCGGCATTGACCTCAAGGTCCTGCAGCTCGCGACTGGTCAGCAGAAATCCGGTAGCCGTTTCTGGCAGCAGGCGCGAGTCACCGGTGGCGAACACGGGGATTTCGGTACGCATGTCTCCGTAGCGCAGCGCCGTATTGGATATTCGCACCTTCACTGCGGCCCCTGCGCTGGAATAGCTATCCTCAGGCCTTCCCTCGCTATCGACTGGCAGAAGATCAGCGCCCGACCGGCCCCGACCACTGTCAAGCTTCAAGCCCAGCAGGCCATGGGCGTCCACGCCTAAACCAACGGTACCTTGGGTGAAACCCGACTCGTAAAACGCCATCAGGCCGTGAGCCCACTCCTCGCGATAACTCTGGTCGCCGGGGGCCGCGTCCCTGAAGTCGCGGTTGAAGTAGAAGTTGCGGTTAAGCAGTCGAAGGCTGCTGCCCTCGATGAAACCGTCCGATTCCGCTTGGTCGGAGGCAAAGGCCAGGACGCTGGACAGGCTGAGCGCCAGCGCCGTGAAGCCGGATCTTGCTACATGCATTGTGGATTTCCTGGTTTAGAAGTTATTGCCTGGCGGGTTAGCGCGGGGCTTTGTTGTTGTGAATCTAAACAGCGTGGGCACGGTGCATACCTAGCCGCACTGACCATGCGCTCTGCGCCCTGATGCAAGCCGATGCCACCGAATGGAAGACACAGGCGTCATCAAAATACCATTGCATTTACGCGTGTCAATGTGCCAATCTTGAAAACGTCAGACAGGCAGTGAATGCGAATAATGCATCGCAATGATGCACCAAAAATGCTGGATCGAGCGTTGCTCAATTGGCAACGTTTGGACTTTTGCGCCCATACATCCAATAACGCCCACAGCCGGCGACTGCCGTGCTTTTGAAGGAACCTTCTGCATGCAGCGAAGAACAAAAATAGTTGCGACCTTGGGCCCTGCTACCGAGTCAGCCGAGGCTATCGAAGGGCTGATTCGTGCTGGCGTAGACGTGGTGCGCCTGAACTTCTCCCACGGTTCGGCACAAGAGCATATTGCGCGAGCTGACCTGGTGCGCGAGATAGCGCGCAGATACGGTCGTTTCGTCGCCATCCTCGCTGACCTGCAGGGGCCGAAGATCCGTATTGCGCGCTTTGCTGAGGGCAAAGTTCAGTTACACAAGGGCCAGCGCTTCGTGCTGGACGCTGCACTCGACAAGCACAGTGGCACCGCAGATACAGTGGGCATCGACTACGAAGCGCTGATCAGTGACAGCCGCCCAGGCGACGTACTGCTGCTGGACGATGGCCGCATCGAGATGCAAGTTTTGCAAGTCCAGGCCACGCAACTGGTCTGCGAAGTGCTGGTTGGCGGACCGCTATCCAACAACAAAGGCATCAACCGCAAAGGCGGCGGGCTGTCTGCCAGCGCGCTCACCGACAAGGACCGCGAGGATATCCGCACAGCGGCCGGTATGAAGGTCGACTACCTGGCGGTCTCCTTCCCACGCGACGCCGCAGATATGCTGCTGGCGCGTCAACTGCTGCAGGAGGCCGGGGGCGAAGCCGGACTGATCGCCAAGATCGAGCGCGCCGAAACCGTCGCCGATCACGCGGTACTGGATGGCATCATAGAAGCCAGCGAAGGGGTAATGGTGGCGCGCGGGGATCTAGGCGTAGAAATCGGCGACGCCGAGTTGGTGGCGGTACAGAAGCTGATCATCGACCGCGCCCGCTCGCTAAACCGCGTGGTGATTACCGCGACGCAAATGATGGAGTCGATGATCACCCAGTCGATGCCGACCCGCGCCGAAGTATTCGATGTGGCTAACGCCGTGCTCGACGGCACTGACGCAGTCATGCTGTCAGCCGAGACCGCTGCCGGCGCTTACCCGGTCGAAACCGTGGAGGCCATGGTCCGGGTCATCAACGGTGCCGAACGCCACCCCCAGACGCAGCGCTCCAAGCACCGCATGGACGAAGTGTTCCAGCGTATCGACGAAACCATCGCGTTGTCGGCCATGTATGCCGCCAACCACCTGAGCGGGGTAAAGGCCATCATCAGTCTGACCGAAAGTGGCGACACGCCGCGCCTGATGTCGCGCATTCGCTCGCACCTGCCCATTTACGCTTGCTCCAGCAATACCCGCACCCAACACCGCGTTGCTTTGTTCCGCGGGGTCCAGGCGCTGCCTTTCAGCCCTGAGCATATGTCGCTTGAGGAACTCAGCCAACGGGTGGTGCAGGCCCTGCTGGAGCGCAACGTTGTCACGCGCGGTGACCACGTGCTGATCACCCGAGGCGACCATGCCCATGACCAGGGCGGGACCAATACGCTGCGCATCGTCCAGGTTGGCGATGTGGTTCGCTGACCGGGTGGACGTGTCGATGAATGAAACAGCCGCCAACCGCCAACTGCAAACCGTGCAGGTATGGCAGGCGCAAGCCCTCTACTCGGTAAATGTCCTGAGCCACGGTCGCAACTGACGCTGGAGAACTCCCAATGAACGCAAAACTGGTCATCGCCAACTGGAAAATGCATGGCACTCATGCCACCAATGCCCGCCTGATCGACGCCCTGCTACCGAGCCTGCAGGGCATTGACGGCGTACAAGTCGCGATATGCCCGCCCATGCCGTACCTCGCGCAACTGAGCGATCTGCTCGAACACACCTCAGTCGCGGTGGGCGCGCAGAACATCAGCGAGCGCGCCCAAGGCGCCTTCACGGGTGAGGTGAGCGGCCAGATGCTGGCAGATCTGGGTTGCGCCTACGCGCTGGTGGGCCACTCCGAGCGCCGCAGTCTGTATGGCGAAACCGATGCTCAGGTAGCAATGAAATTCGAGGCCGCACTGAATGCCGGGCTAACGCCAGTGCTGTGCCTGGGCGAAACCATTCATCAGCGCAAAGCCGGCAATACCAACGCCGTAATCGGCTCGCAACTCAAGGCAGTACTTGACCAGGTCGGCATCGCAAAGTTGGCCAAAGGGGTCATCGCCTATGAGCCGGTCTGGGCCATCGGCACCGGCGAAACCGCAACTCCCGAACAGGCGCAGCAGGTGCACAGGCACATTCGCCAGGTACTGGCCGCCCGCGACCCGGCCCTCGCTGCCGGCATCACCTTGCTGTACGGCGGCAGCGTCAAAGACGACAACGCTGCCCAGCTGTTTGCCCAGCATGACATTGACGGTGGGCTGATCGGCGGAGCATCACTGGATGCCACCTCGTTTGTCGCCATCTGCCAGGCCGCCTGCGCCTGATCCGCCCCTGCACGCGCATCCCCAGACAACAAATTCAATAAGGAACCCGCATGAGCACTGACACCCGCCTGAACAACCTCTTCCCCACGTCCGAGCAGATTCCCCAGGCCTATCGCCTCGGCTCCCCTAGCGAGCAACGTGACTACCTGGTCGACGGCCAGCTACGCCACTGGCAGGGACAGGTCGCTACCGTGCGCAGCCCGGTGCACCTGGCCGGCGCCGAGGGTGACCAGCCCGTCGTGCTTGGCAGCGCCCCGCTACTCGATGCCGAGGCCGCGCTCGACGCACTGCAGGCGGCGGTGCGGGCCTACGACAATGGCCAGGGCGCCTGGCCGACCATGCGCGTGGCTGATCGCATCCTGCACGTCGAGGCGTTCCTGACCCGAATGCGTGAACAGCGTGAAACTGTGGTCAAGCTGCTGATGTGGGAGATCGGCAAGAACCTCAAGGATTCGGAAAAAGAGTTCGACCGCACCTGTGACTATATCGTTGACACCATCAATGCGCTCAAGGACCTGGATCGCCGTTCAAGCCGCTTTGAACTCGAACAAGGTACCCTTGGCCAGATTCGTCGCGTCCCCTTGGGCGTGACCCTGTGCATGGGCCCTTACAATTACCCGCTCAATGAAACCTTCACCACGCTGATCCCCGCGCTGATCATGGGTAACACCGTGGTTTTCAAGCCGGCAAAGTTTGGCGTGCTGCTGATCCGCCCGTTGCTCGAAGCGTTTCGAGACAGCTTCCCGGCAGGCGTGATCAACGTCATCTACGGCAGCGGCCGGGAAACAGTCAGTGCATTGATGGCCAGCGGCAAGGTCGATGTGTTCGCCTTCATCGGTACTCATAAAGCCGCCAGCGACCTGAAAAAGCTGCACCCACGCCCACACCGTCTGCGCGCAGCCCTGGGTCTGGACGCGAAGAACCCCGGCGTGGTGCTGCCCGACGTCGACCTGGACAACGCCGTCAGCGAAGCCATTACCGGCGCCCTCTCGTTCAACGGGCAACGCTGCACGGCGCTGAAAATCCTGTTCGTTCACGAAGACGTAGCCGACCAGTTCCTCGACAAGTTCAACCAGAAACTGGCAGCACTCAAGCCTGGCATGCCCTGGGAACCCGGCGTGGCCCTGACGCCGCTGCCAGAAGCCGGCAAAACCGACTACCTGGCAACCCTGGTGGCCGACGCGCAAAGCAAAGGCGCCAAGGTGGTCAACCCCGGGGGCGGTGAAATCCGCGGTTCATTCTTCTACCCGGCGGTGCTTTACCCGGTTAGCGCCCAGATGCGGGTGTACAACGAAGAGCAATTCGGCCCAGTGGTGCCTGTGGTGCCCTATCGTGATCTGCAGACTGTGATCGACTACGTGCTCGATTCGGACTTCGGCCAGCAGGCGAGCATCTTCGGCAACGACAGCGCGCAGGTGGGGCGCCTGGTGGATGCCTTCGCCAACCAGGTCGGGCGCATCAACATCAATGCCCAATGCCAACGAGGCCCGGACACCTTCCCGTTCAACGGCCGCAAGAACAGCGCCGAGGGCACATTGTCTGTGCACGATGCACTGCGGGTGTTCTCCATCCGCACCTTGGTAGCGACAAAGTTCCAGGCGGACAACAAGACCTTGATCAGCGACATCATCCAGAAGCGCGAGTCCAGCTTCCTTACCACTGACTACCTCTTCTGAAGTTCAACGATGACCCCTTGCGCATTACATGAGGCTTTTCACAGCAAGCGCCTCTGCGTCACGTGGGGGCGGCGTTTTTAGCCGCTCCTTTGTTTATTCGAGTCCTGCGCCCAAGCGGGGAAGTCAATACAGGAAGCAATTATGGAATGGCTAACAAGCCCAGAGATTTGGGTTGCCTTTTTCACTCTTACCGCCTTGGAAATCGTTCTGGGCATCGACAACATCATCATGATCGCCATCCTGGTAGGTCGGATGCCGCCGCATATGCGCGCACGTACACGGTTCTTCGGGCTTGCCCTGGCAATGGTCACGCGCATCATGCTGTTGCTCTCGATCACCTGGATCATGAGCCTCACACGCGATCTGTTCACCGTCTGGAACCACGGGATTACGGGCCGTGACCTGATCCTGTTTTTCGGCGGCCTGTTCCTGCTGTACAAGAGCAGCACGGAAATGTTCCAGAGCCTGGAAGGTGAAGAGGAGCAGACTGACACTGCTCAAGGGAAAGGCCGCGGCTTCGTTGCCACGATTATCCAGATCGCGATTATCGACATCGTGTTTTCGCTGGACTCGGTGATCACCGCAGTGGGCATGGTGCCCCACGTCCCTGTAATGGTGGCAGCGATTATTGTCGCAGTCCTGATCATGATGCTAGCCGCAGGCGCGATCAGTGCCTTCATCGAACGGCACCCAAGCCTGAAGATGCTTGCCCTGTCATTCCTGGTCGTCGTCGGCACAGTACTGATCGCTGAGGCGTTCGAGGTACACGTTCCTAAAGGCTACGTCTACTTCGCCATGGCGTTCTCACTGGCTGTGGAAGCGCTGAACATCAAGATGCGTGCGAACAGAAAGCAGCCGCTTGCTGCGCTTGCTTGCGAGGCGCAGAAAATCGATTGACCGATGAGCATCCGGGTGCCGCTCATCGGGCAAGCCGCGCCGGGCAAGCACAGTAGAGCGATCAACGAAGCGGCGCACCTCATCGTGGGGTCAGGAGCGCCCGAGCGCCGTCAGCCCATATGGATGACGGCCTCGATGTCAACTTCGCTACACGTAGACCAGCCTCTGTTTCAACGCTGCCAGTCCGAGTCGGTTGACACGTCGTCACGTTAGTCGATAGCTTTGTACGCAGAGCTGCACACAACCACAACTCACCCGGAGTCGAGATGAACAGATTCGAGAACAAAGTGGCGATCGTGACTGGCGGTGCCGGCGGTATCGGCTCGGCGATAGCTGCGCGCCTTGCAAGTGAGGGGGCAACGGTCGTGGTCAGTGACGTCAATCTGCAAACCGCACAGGACGTTGCCAAACAAATTGAGGGCTCCGGTGGCAAGGCAATCGCCCTTACTGCAGACATTAGCTCGGGTGAGGCTTGCCGTGGACTGGTGGAAACCGTTGCCAGTCAACTGGGACGCATCGATGTGCTGGTCAACAATGCTGGCATCAATCGACGTGGGAACCTTCTGGCACTGAGCGAGGACGATTGGCACGCCAGCTTCGCCATCAACCTGGACTCGATGTTCCACCTGTGCCGTGCCGTGCTGCCGATCATGATCGACAACGGCGCCGGTGCCATCGTCAACACCGCCTCACAATGGGGCCTCTACCCTGCCCCAGGCCATATTGCCTATAACGTCACGAAGGCTGCGGTAGCCTCGTTCACTCAAAACCTGGCGCGTGACTACGCCCCACAGAACATCCGCGTCAACGCCGTATGCCCAGGTGAAATTCACACCCCGATGCTTGAGGCCGGCGTGCTTCGTTCTGGCCGCACCATCGCCGACCTTGATCGGATGGTGCCGTTCGGACGTATCGGCAAGCCTGAGGAAGTTGCTGCGCTTGTGGCATTCCTTGCTTCGGATGAAGCCGCGTTCATGTGCGGGTCGCTGGTCGAGATCACCGGCGCGCAGGCAGTGGCCTGATTTGCTCAAGCCTGTCGCAGCCAATGGCTGGCTGCGACAGGCTTGAGCAAGCTGGGGCATCAGTCTACCGGAAGCGATACTCGAAGCCAGCATCGGCCTGGCATGACCGCCCACGGGCCGCTTCGTAAGATCGGGCGTTACCGGCTCGCGCCCGCGAATGCACAGCGACGTTTTTTCGGTACATGAGAAAGAAATCAGAACGAACATAAAAAACGGCCCAGGCCGGTGGAGTACCGGGCCTGGGCCTTTTTATGCGCGCTGCTTGGCTTGCTTACGGCAAGGCGTAGGCGATCACGCTGTCACCGCGCTTGTCGGAGTGCGGCGAACCACCGGCGAAAATAACCACATATTGCTTGCCGCTCTTCTCCGAACGGTAGGTAATCGGCCCGCTCTGGCTGCCAACCGGCAGACGCGACTTCCACACTTCCTCACCGGTACGGCTGTTGTAAGCGCGCAGGTAGAAGTCCTGGGTGCCGGCAAAGAACAGCAGGCCCGACTTGGTCGCCAGCGATGGGCCGAGGGTCGGCATGCCCAGCGGCAGTTGCAGCCCAGTGGCGATCCCCAGAGGACCCGTGTCCTGAACAGTCCCTACCGGAACCTGCCAGACCAGCTTGTGGGTCTTCAGGTTGACGGCCGACAGTGTACCGAAAGGCGGTGCCTGGCACGGTACGCCCAACGGCGACATGAAACGCTCGCGCCAGGTACCGAACGGCGTGCCCTTCTGCACGATAATGCCCATGCCTTCACTGCTGCCGGTGCCAGGCGGGATGTCCTTGGCCGGAACCATGTTGTAGTGCAGGCCCAGGCGCAGGTCATTGACGAACATCAGGTTGGTGGTCGGGTCGACCGAAACACCGCCCCAGTTCATGCCACCCAGCGAACCTGGGTACTGGATCGCCCAGTCTTCGCCCGGCGGGGTGAAGACACCGTCGTAACGGCTCGACTTGAAGATAATACGACAGACCAGCTGGTCGAAGGGGGTGGCCCCCCACATGTCGGACTCTTTAAGGGTTTCGTTACCGATGTTCGGCATACCTACAGAGTGCGGCTGGGTCGGCGAGTAGCGCTCCCCTGGCAGGTTGCCCTGAGGCACCGGCAGTTCCTTGATATCGGCAAGTGGCTTGCCGTTGGTGCGGTCCAGCAGGTAGATCATGCCGGTCTTGGAAGTGACCGACAGTGCCTTGGACACCGAACCGTCATCATTGGCGATGTCATACACCAGCGGCTGCCCCGTGACATCGAAGTCCCAAATGTCATGGTGCACAGTCTGGAACGACCAGACTGGGCGGCCAGTGGCAACGTTGACCGCTACGATGGACGAGCCATATTTGTCGTCGGCATCCGTGCGGAAACCTGCCCAGAAATCAGGCGTGGCGTTGCCGGTCGGCAGGTAAATCATACCCAGTTCGGCATCATAGGACATGCCCACCCAGACGTTGGGCGTACCGCGGGTATAGCCGTCCGGCGACAGAGGCTCCCGGGTAACTTCCGGATTGCCCGGATCCCAGGCCCAGACCAGCGTACCGGTTACCGCATCGAAAGCGCGGACAACACCCGGTGGCTCGTTGGTTTCAAAGTTGTCGATTACCCGACCACCAACGATCACCAGATTGCCTGCCACCAGCGGCGCGGACGACTGCTGGTAGTAACCAGGCTTGACCTCGCCCATACCGACTTTCAGGTCGACGGCGCCGTTTTCACCAAAGTTGGCGACTGGCTTGCCCGTGTGAGCGTCGATGGCCACAAGACGACCATCACCCGTTGGGAAGATCAGGCGTTGCGGGCTGACGGATGCGTCCAACGGGGCATCTGCAGCGGTACCAGGTACAACAGCCGACTTATTCGCAGTGGTGGCATCGAAGTAAGCCATGCCACGGCAGCGCTGGTAGGTGGAGTTGCCCTTGCCAGCCGCGTAACGCCAGTTTTCCTTGCCGGTGTCGATGTCGTAGGAAATGACAGTGCTGTAGGTGGTGCACACGTACAAGCTGTCACCCACCTGCAGAGGCGTATTCTGGTCTTCGGCATCCCCCAGTCCCGGCACGACGGCCTCGCCGGTATGTGCGGTCCAGGCAACTTTCAGGTCCTTGACGTTCGCCGGCGTGATATCACCGACACGCGAGAAACGCGAACCCTGGTTATCACCCGCCCAAGCCTTCCAGTCGCCAGCTTCACCTTCGGTTTTCTCAACCGCTACATCTTGTGCCGCCGCGACAGACTCAGCATCACGAATGATGTTTTTCGGCTGGAAAGCGCTGATAGCAGTCAGCACGATACCAGCCGAAGCCAACGCCCCAAGCGCCATGCCAGTCACACGGGCTTTACGAGCGCGCGTAAAAAGCGGCACCGAAAACGCGACCGCAGCACCAATGAATGCAAAGGCAAACAGGCGCGACAGCAGCGGCCAGAACTTCAGGCCGACATCAAGCAGAGCCCAGATAACGGTATACGCAACGACTACCGCAATCAGCAGCACGCCAAGGAAACGGCGTCGAATGATCATGGCTCCTGCTGCAATCAACAGAACGCCGGCGGTCAGGAAGTACCAACTCCCCCCCAACGATGCAAGCCAGGCACCGCCCCCGATGAAGTAGAGACCCGCCAACAGAATTATCGCCCCGAGGGTCGCGAGCCACGCGCGCCCCAGACGGCTCGGAATCACATCGTCTACCACGTTTACAGTCCTTCAAAGGTTACCAAAGGACCGATTGTCGCATGCATGCAGATCAGCATACAAACATGAAGCCCTATTTGTGTGCAGATATTTCATTTTATTGCGCAGATGACAGGCCCCGTAATAGAGACCCTGCGCCCCGTGCATTTGTAGTCATGCACAAAATAGGTAGAACCATTTTTCCCAGATGCAACAAGACAGTGCACCGCGTCGAAGGCGCGATGCACAGGAGTCAGGTCAAATGTCACGATCGGAGAATGCCGAGACTCAGGTTGTCGGTCGCAGATCGCAGAGGTAGCTCATCACGACGTCAGAGGCATGTTTGAGGCGAGAAGCTTTGCGCTCTGGCGAGTTGAGGTCGACATCCAGCACATAGGACAAGGTGTAGCGGTTGGTGATGAAATAAGCACCAAGCCCGGAGATGGACACGTAAAGGTCGACCCAGTCTGCATCCTGTCGAAATACGCCCTGGTCCTTGCCCTGCTGCAGAATCTCCGAGAGCGCCGCCCGCAGCGGATTGAACATTTGCGAGATGACCTTGGATTTGCGGATATGCGCGGCCTTGTGCAGATTTTCGGTCGAGAGCAACAGGTGAAAATCCGGTTGATCGATGAAATGCTGGACTGTCTTCTCGACCAGCTCGCGCATGTCATGTTCCGGATTACCCGATAGGGTCAACTGGTTCTGGCGCTCTCGCATGGCGCCATAGGCGCGCTCCATCACCTCGATGAACAGCCCTTCCTTGCTGTCGAAATAGTGATAAATCAAATTCTTGCTGATCTTGCAGCACAGCACGATCGCTTCGATGCTTGCGCCGTCGTAACCGCGCTCAGCGAACTCCTGGGTCGCAACCTTCAGGATATTTTCCCGCGTCAACGCGGCATTGCGAGTCTTCGGCTTTACGGCCGTCGGGGCGTCATTTTTCATTGCTGCGGCGATCCTTTTTCCAGCCGTTCCTGGCGAGTGTATCAGCGGCATCGCTGATGATCCTTCTTCCATGACCCGTTTGACAGGACCGGGAATTGATCCTAGCTTAACACCAACTAACTGAACGTCCAGTTAGTTAGCACCGATGATCAATCAGCAAACGGAGCAATCATGAGCACTGCATCAACAACAAGAACCAGCAGAGGCGTACGGGTAGGATGTGACATCGGCGGGACGTTCACCGACGTCGTGCTCGCACTGCCCGACGGTCGCCTGTTCGTGAACAAAACGTCCACCACTCCCGAGAACCTGGGCGAAGCCATCGTGCAAGGGCTGGGGGCCCTGCTCCAGCAGGCAGGCGTTGCGCCTGAAGACATCACCGAGATCGTGCACGGCACCACTACCGCTTCCAACACCATCCTGCAAAAGGTTGGCGCCAAGACCGGTGTACTCACCACGGCAGGCTTCAGAGACGTGCTGGAAATCGGCCGCATCCGCACGCCCACCATGTTCGATCTGTCATGGAGCAAGCCTGAGCCGCTGGCTACTCGCCGCTGGAGGCGGGGGATCCAGGAACGCATGAGCGCCACCGGAGATGTGGTCACGCCGTTGGACGAAGCTCAGCTGCTGCGCGAAGCGAAAGTCCTGGTCGACGAAGGCGTCACCGCCATTGCCATCGCCTTCATCAACAGCTACATCAACCCGGCCCACGAGCGCCGCGCCAAGCAGCTGTTGCAGCAGCACTATCCGCAGGTGCTGGTCAGCGCTTCGTTCGAGGTGTTGCCGGAGATCAAGGAATACGAACGCACCAGTACCACTGTGGTGAACGCTTACATCCTGCCGGCCATGCGTACCTATCTGGCGAGGCTGCGCCAGGACCTCGAAACCATGGGCGTGCGCGCCTCGCTGCAAGTGATGGCCTCCAATGGCGGCATGATGGGGATTACCTCGGCCAGCGAAAAACCGGTGTTCGCCGTGGCCTCTGGCCCCGCCGGCGGCGTGACGGGTGCGGCGCGCATTGGTGCGCTGGCCGGCGACGCCAACCAGATCATCTTCGACATGGGCGGCACCACCGCCAAAGCGGCACTGGTGGTCGACGGACAGCCTTCGCTGACCAATGAGTACGAATTCCGCGACGGCATCAGCGCCCCGAGCCGCTTCGTCAAAGGTGGCGGTTACGTGTTGAAAGTCCCCGCTATCGATATTGCCGAGGTGGGTGCAGGCGGCGGCTCGATTGCCTGGATCGATGCCGGCGGCCTGCTCTGTGTAGGTCCGGAATCGGCGGGCTCCTCTCCGGGCCCGGCCTGTTACAACAAAGGCAACGCGCAACCCACAGTTACCGACGCCAACATGGTGTTGGGCTACCTCAACCCAGTCGCGCTGGCCGGCGGCAGCCTTCCCGTATTCCCGGAGCTTTCCGCAAAGGCCGTCAACGAGCACATCGCGGCTCCGCTGCAACTGGACCTGCTCAAGGCCGCACACGGCATCCGCCACCTGGCTAACGTCAACATGGCCCGGGCAATCCGCGCGGTGACGGTCGAGCGCGGCCTGGACCCACGTGAAATGTCGATGATGGCGTTCGGTGGTGGCGGCCCACTGCATGCCGTGGCCGTGGCCCGCCTGCTAGGGATTCGCCGTGTGGTGGCGCCGATCATGGCCGGCGTCTTCTGCTCTGCCGGCATGCTCACAGCCGACGCCGAGCACAACTTCGTCAAGGCGATCCTGAAACCCTTCACGCAATGCGACCTCGATGCACTGTCGAGCGAAGCCATTGCACTGGGTGACCAAGGCTTCACCGTACTGGCCAGCGAAGGTTATAACGCAGACGCGGCTGAGGTCGCCTATTCAGCCGATGTGCGTTACCTCGGGCAGAGCTCGGAACTCACTGTAGCCCTCAATACCTCGCAAATCGACGCCTCTGCCCTGCAGCAACTGGCCACGGACTTCAATGCTCAATATTTGCAGACCTTCGGCTACAACAGCGACGAGCCGCTGGAACTGGTCAACCTGCGCGTCAGCGCCAGGGGCCGCAGCGCGCAACGCCTGGAGTTCGCCGACTGCAAAGTCGACGCCACCGCACTGCAAGGCACTCAGGGTGAGCGCATGGTCAGCTTCGAGGCCGACCTGCCCTACCTGTCCACCCCGGTGGTGCCTCGCGCAAGCATCGGCCAGACCCCGCTCCAGGGCCCGCTGATCATCGAAGCCTACGACACCACCATCGCCGTGCCACCTGGCTGCAGCGCATACGCCGACAGCATCGGCAACATCACCATCGACATTCAGGAGATCCGCGCATGAGCCAGGCCATCGACCCCATCACTTTTGCTGTCGTCAAGAACGCCATGGACTCGATTGTCGACGAAGTGGCCTACACCGTGCTGCGTACGGCGCGCTCGGAAATCGTCAAGGACGTCATGGACTACTCTGCGGCGATCTGTGATCGCCACGGTCAGATGATTGCTCAGGCTAAAACCATCGCCCTGCACCTGGGCGCCATCCCTGAAGCAATGGCGCAGGTCAAACTGCGCTACGGCGATAACCTGCAGCCAGGCGATGCGGTGATCGTCAATGACCCCTACCAAGGTGGCATGCACCTGCCGGACATCTTCATGTTTGCGCCGTTCTTTTATAAAGGTGAAATTGAAGGTTACAGCGTGGTCATCTGCCACCACACCGACGTAGGGGGCCGGGTGCCGGGCTCCAACGCGAGCGACTCAACCGAGATCTACCAGGAAGGGCTGCGTATCCCGGTGGTCAAGCTCTACGAAGCCGGCCAGATCAATGACGTCATGCAGCGCATCATCGCGCAGAACGTGCGCGTGCCCGATCGCGTGCTGGGTGATCTGCGCGCGCAGTATGCCGCCTGCCAGGTTGGCAGCCGCGAGCTGACCCGCCTACTCGACCGCTATGGCCGCGACGACAGCCGCCGCTACTTTGCCGAATTGCTCGACTACGCCGAGCGGCTGACCCGCGAAGAAATCCGCAAGTGGCCAAAAGGTACCTTCGTGTTCGAGGACTACATCGACGATGACGGGCTGTCGGAAGACCCGATCCCGCTCAAAGTCGCGGTCACAGTGCACGAAGATCGGGTCAGCGTCGACTACACCGGCAGCTCGCCGCAGGTGCGCGCAGCGATCAACTCCACCCTGTCCTATACCAAGTCGTGCTCCTACCTGAGTGTGCGCTGTGCACTCAAGGGTGACGTGCCAAACAACGAAGGGCTGTTCCGTTGCGTCGATGTACATGTGCCCGAAGGCACTGTGCTCAATCCGCTGGAACCCGCTGCGGTTGCTGCACGAGCACTTACAGGCTATCGGGTCTTCGACACCATGTTAGGCGCGCTGGCACAGGTCGTCCCCGACCGTATCCCGGCTGCAGGTGAGGGTGGCAACACAGTTGTCTGCCTCTCCGGCAAAAAAGACGACGGCAGCGGCTACATCATCGTCGACATGGTCTGTGGCGCCTGGGGTGCACGCCCCCATGCCGATGGTGTGGAAGCCATCACCAACGCCTCGCAGAACCTGTCCAACACCCCGGTCGAAACACTTGAAGCCCAGCACCCGGTGCGGGTCGAGGCCTATGAGTTGGTGGCAGACAGCTGTGGTGCCGGCCGCTACCGCGGCGGGCTTGGTGTTCTGCGCAGTTACCGCGTTCTGGGCGATGAAGTGTTGTTGCAGCTGCGGGCGGATCGAATGAAGTTCCGCCCCTACGGTTTGCAAGGTGGCCTGCCAGCCAGCCCGGCAATCAACGAGCTGCAGCATGGCGAAGAAACACGCTCACTGCCCAGCAAAGTTGGCATCACGATTGCTCGCAACGATGTCGTCTCACATACCCAGCCAGGCGGCGGCGGTTTCGGCAATCCGCTCGAGCGGCCACTGTCGGCAATCGAACACGATGTGTGGAACCACAAGATGACCGCGGCCTTTGTCCGCGAACACTACCGGGCCGTTGTAGACCCTGATTCCGGAAAGCTTGATGAAATCGCCACAGCGGAGCTGCGTGCTATGGCCAACTGATCGTGGGGCGTAAGCCCCACTTCCTGCTTTACGCCGCGCGAGTACAACAACATGAATAAGAACGTGCTGGACGTGCATACCTTTCTGGATGACCGTCCGATTGGAAAACAACAAAAGACCGTGATCATACTTGGCCTTCTGATCCTCATGCTGGATGGCTTCGATACCATGATGATGGGGTTCATCGCACCGGCACTGCTTCAAGACTGGGGCATCGAGCGAGGGGACCTGGGCCCTTTGATGATGAGCGGCATCGTAGGGCTTTCGCTGGGATCGCTGATTGCTGGCCCCCTTGCAGATCGCTTCGGCAGACGTGGGGTGATCATTGTCGCAGTCAGCCTGGTGGGCCTGTTTTGCCTGGCCTGTGCCTTTACCCACGACCTGCATTCCCTGACCGTCGCACGCTTGCTGACTGGCGTAGGCCTGGGGGCAACAATGCCCAACATCACCACCCTCCTGGCAGAATGCGCACCCTTGCGTAGGCGGTCTCTGCTCGTCACTTCGGCTTGGTGCGGCTTCGGGATGGGCGGCGCAATTTGTGGCCTGGTCAGCGAGCACTTGATCGAGCTGTATACCTGGCGCTCAGTTTTCATTACCGGAGGGGTGCTGCCCTTGCTACTGGTAGTGGCACTTATTGTATGGCTGCCCGAGTCCCTGCGTTACCGCCTGCAACGAAACCAGGCACAAGAGCGCATGGTCGCGGCTGCCAATGCCTTGGTAGCGGGTAGCGCTTCATCGTCGACCCGGTTCGTCAATAGCGAACTGGACATGTCAACCGAGGCCGTCCGTGGTCCCGCGGCACTGCTGAGCCAGCGCTACAGGCTAGGTACCCTGACTATCTGGCTGGCAATGTTCATGGGCTTCTTCCACCTCTACTTCCTGACCAACTGGTTACCACTTACGGCAAAGGCAGCAGGCATGTCCTTCTCCCAGGGCGCCACCCTTGGGATACTTCTGCAGCTTGGCGGCGCGATCGGTAATTTCACGGTAGGGCTCAAGATGGATCGATTCGAGCCCAACCGTATCGTCAGCATCATGTTTGCAGGCTGCGCGGTGTTCACCCTGCTGATTGCCTTGTTCAGCAGTTCGTTCGCGGCAGTGGGGGCCTTGGTGTTTTTCATGGGGTACGTGCTGATGTCGGCCAACGCAGGGTGTTTCGCCCTGGGCGCTGCTCACTATCCGACGCCGATCCGCGCCACCGGCGTGAGCTGGGTCTTCGGCATCGGGCGGGTCGGGGCAATTTTGGGCGCAGGCTCAGGAGCTGTCATCACGACCTGGGGTTGGACAATCACAGATATGTTTGTTCTGCTTGCGGTGCCTGTAGCTACTGCAGCCGTGGCTATTCATGTCAAACGGCGAATGCAGACAAAGGCGCTGTCGACAGTGACTGAATAGTTTTGCGAAAGGGGCTATTAATCACCTGCTTTTCGGCAGGCCTGGTCCACACGCTGGCCAGGCGTGCCGTGTGTCCAACCCTCAGTCACTGATGCATCTGATGCGCTTGATCACCTGATCCAAAGCAAGATGCAGCGCACGCTCGCCACCGTGATGCTTGAACTCGCGCAGGACTTGCTCATTCAGACCACCTGGCGTTGCATAGGCGGTACTCAATTCACCAAAGGAGGCAGGTTCGCGTGATAGCGCAGCATCCGATAACGCCACGGACATATGCGAGATGTAATCGCGGGCCTTGTCGCTGGGCAAGCCTTGCGCGGCCAGCCAACTGACAGCGCCATGAAGCACGCCATAGTAAGTGGACATCAACGCACTGGCTGCAGCGAGCAGGTCGTACTCCACCTTGGTTTCACACTCAACCGCACGTCCCAGTTGATTGAACAACGCCGCGACCTCAAGGGAAGGCGGGTAGATAGCCGTGACCCCTGTACGCTGCGCCACGAATGGCAGCGGGATGGCCTGAACTATATCTACCTGCTCATTGACCCATTGCGCAAGCGATGCCCTGGGCGTGGCCGCGATGACACTGATGATCTTCTGTCCTGGTCTGAAGACCAGCGCTCGAATGACCGATTCAGCCACTTGCGGCCTGATAGCGAGTACGACCGTATCGGCGCGTTCTATGATCTGTTGATTGGATTGTGACACCAGAACCTGAGGATACGCCGCAGCCAGCCTGCTGGAGACTGCCTCGTTGCGAGCCGAAACGATAATTTCAAGAGGCTCGGCTGGCGAGGCCAGCAGGCCTGTCACCATTGCCTCAGTGATTACCCCGGTGCCAATAAAACCGATGCGAGCTTTCATCTAGCAGAGTCTCCACTGCAACTGTATGCAGCAATGCATTCAAATTATTAGCATTCACTCGTTACGTCAATCTCCTCTGCTAATACGCAGTTTGTATTCGCGATCAGTCAAGCCCCCCCCAAAACCCTGGACCACCTTCGGAGGATAAACAAAATCGATCCCTCGATAAGGATTTCCCAGAGGCGAAGAAGGACCTTAAGGCCTTACAGTTTTTCAAGCGCCTCAATCCGGCGTGGTGATCTTTACCGGCCTTTTCGATAACCGGTGAACTCGCAACTACAAGAACAAAAGGTAGCCTCCCATGCTCAAGCCTGCAGTCGAACCTGCGATCGATGTCAAAGACTGGATCGACAATCGACCCATTTCGCCCTACCAATGGCTCATCCTGACACTGTGCTTTCTGATCGTCCTGTTCGACGGTTTCGATGTCGCGGTCATGGGCTTCATCGCGCCCTCGCTCATGCAGGACTGGGGGCTGTCACGCACGGCCTTCGGGCCGGTGATGAGTGCCGGCATGGTTGGCCTTGCCATCGGCGCGCTGACTGCCGGCCCCTATGCCGATCGCCTGGGCCGCAAGAAAGTCTTGCTGATTGCTGTCAGCGGCTTCGCCCTGCTGAGCCTGGCCTGTGCCTTCGCCCGTACCCCCTATGAAATGGCCGCGCTGCGCCTGCTGACGGGTATTGCCCTGGGTGCGGCCATGCCCAACTGCACCACCCTGCTGGCAGAGTACCTCCCCGACCGCAGCCGCTCGCTGCTGATCACCCTCATGTTCACCGGTTTCAACATGGGCTCGGGCCTGGGCGGTTTTCTTGCCGCTTGGCTGATCCCTCAACATGGCTGGCAAGCGGTGCTGCTGGTAGGCGGACTTCTGCCGCTTGCGCTTTTGCCCCTTCTATTGTGGTTCTTGCCGGAATCCGCGCGTTTTCTGGCTGCGCGTCAGGCACCGGCCCAGCAGATTGCTGCTGCCTTGGCCAAACTCGGTGGGCGCTTCGCCAGCGACGCACGCTTTACCGTCAATGAGCCGGCTCGCCAGCACAAGGCACCGGCCCGCCAGCTGTTCAGCGAGCGCTACCGATTCGGCACGCTGGCCCTGTGGCTGACCTATTTCATGGGCCTGTTGGTCATCTACCTGACCATGGGCTGGCTGCCGACTCTGTTGCGCGATGGCGGGTTGTCGATCGAGCGTGCCGCCACCATCACCGGCCTGTTCCAGATCGGTGGCACAGTGGGTGCCATCGTCGTCGGCTGGATCATGGACCGACGCAATCCGAACCGGGTAATCGCGATCGCTTACGCGTTTGGCGGCTTGTGCATCGTCTCGCTGGGCGCCCTGAGCCTCGAATCAAGCTTGCTGGTGCTGGGCGTGACCGCTGCCGGTTTCTGCATGAGTGGTGCACAGACCGGCCTCAATGCTTTCGCCCCGAGCTACTACCCCACGGACTTCCGCGCCACGGGTGTAAGCTGGATGCTCGGTATCGGCCGTTTCGGCGCTATCTTCGGCTCCCTCATCGGTGGCGCTGTACTCAGCCTTGGCCTGGGTCTACCGCTGCTGTTCACCCTCCTCGGCCTGCCGGCTTTCGCCGCCGCCGTGGCGATCCTGGCCAATGGCCGCGCCCGGCGACGTGTGACCGCAGCAGTGACCGCGCAGTAACCCGCATCAGAGGAACATTCGCATGGCTCGCATTATTGGTGGTCTGGCCGTTTCCCATACCCCTACCATCGGCTTTGCCGTAGACCACGAC
Source organism: Pseudomonas sp. NPDC089407 (assembly GCF_044900445.1). Classification (NCBI taxonomy): domain Bacteria; kingdom Pseudomonadati; phylum Pseudomonadota; class Gammaproteobacteria; order Pseudomonadales; family Pseudomonadaceae; genus Pseudomonas; species Pseudomonas sp. NPDC089407. Next base: position 55,810 of record NZ_JBJDNB010000021.1, on the reverse strand, counting down.
AAACAGGAAGAGGCCGCCTGGGCCCCGATCTTCCAAAGCTTCGAGCCGATCCGTGTGTGGCTGCAGGAAAAACAGCCGGACGTGCTGTTCTACATCTTCAACGACCATATCACGTCGTTCTTCTTCGACCACTACAGCGCGTTCACCCTGGGCGTTGACGACCAGTATGGCGTGGCCGACGAAGGCGGTAACCCGCGTGACTTGCCGCCTGTTGGCGGCCATGCCGCACTGTCGCGGCACATCGGCCAGAGCCTGATGGCTGATGAGTTCGACATGAGCTTCTTCCGCGACAAGCCGCTGGACCATGGGTTCTTCTCGCCAATGTCGGCATTGCTGCCGTGCGATGAAGGCTGGCCGGTACAGATTGTGCCGCTGCAGGTGGGGGTGTTGCAGCTGCCGATCCCCACGGCACGGCGCTGCTACAAGCTTGGCCAGGCCCTGCGCCGCGCCATCGAGAGCTACCCTGAGGACCTCAAGGTGGCCATCGTCGCCACCGGCGGCGTCTCGCACCAGGTGCACGGCGAGCGTTGCGGTTTCAATAACCCACAGTGGGATGCGCAGTTCCTTGACTTGCTGGTAGACGACCCGCAGCGGCTCACCGAAATGACCTTGGCCGAATACGCGACGCTCGGCGGCATGGAAGGCGCCGAAGTCATTACCTGGCTGATCATGCGTGGCGCGCTGTCGGGCAATGTCGAGCGCAAGCATCAAAGCTACTATCTGCCGTCGATGACTGGCATTGCCACTCTGCTTCTGGAGAACCGCGACCAGGCCCTGCCGGCGCCAGTCAACGAACGCCACCGCCAGCACATGGAGCACCAGCTGGCGGGAGCGGAGCTGCTCGAGGGTACCTATCCCTACACGCTGGAGCGCAGTGCCAAGGGCTACCGGCTGAACAAGTTCCTGCATCGCCTGATCGAGCCACAATGGCGCCAGCGCTTTCTGGCCGAGCCCGAGGCGTTGTACCGCGAGGCGGGCCTGACTGACGAGGAAAGCGACCTGCTGCGCCGTCGTGACTGGCGCGGGCTGATCCATTACGGGGTGATTTTCTTCGTTCTGGAAAAGCTCGGCGCAGTGCTGGGTGTCTCAAACCTGGACATCTACGCCGCCATGCGCGGCCAGAGCATCGATGACTTCATGAAAACGCGTAACCAGCAAGTCCGTTACTCGGTGGCCGGCAAGGCCAGCAACTGATCATGCAATAACCCCCTGGGCCAGCCCGGCCCAGGACGCTTCAGTAATACCGAATTCCACAATAACGTTAAAAAGACGGAATCCGCCCCATGCCCCGATACTCCCCACCTCCTGCCTGACCGCATAGCGGCGCCGCCCGGCGTCGTCACCCCGCTTCCCGTTTCAACCTGCCCAGCGTCGGTCCGCCGCTGGCGGGCAGCGCTTTGCCCAACATTGGAGAACAAAAATAATGAAATCCCGTACGCTGTACCCAATAGTTCCTACCCTCGCCCTGGCGACCAGCCTGCCCCTGGCTGCGTCGGCCGAAGGCTTCATCGACGATGCCAAAGCCGGACTGACGCTGCGCAACTTCTACATGAACCGCGACTACACTGGCACCGCTAGCCAGGGCAAGGCAGAGGAATGGACCCAGAGTTTCATTCTTGATTTCAAGTCGGGCTTCACTCCCGGTGTAGTCGGTTTCGGCGTCGACGTCCTTGGGCTGTACAGCATCAAGCTCGATGGTGGCAAAGGCACCGCGGGCACGCAATTACTGCCGGTCCACGATGACGGGCGCCCGGCGGACGACTTCGGGCGCACAGCAGTCGCTGGCAAGATGCGTATTTCCAGAACCGAACTGAAAGTCGGCGAGTGGTCGCCGGTATTGCCCATCCTGCGTGCCGACGATGGTCGTTCGCTGCCGCAAACCTTCCAAGGTGCGCAGGTGACCTCCAACGAGCTGGCAGGGCTCACCCTTTACGGCGGCCAGTTCCGCCAGAACAGCCCGCGCAACGACGCCAGCATGCAGGACATGAGCCTGTTCACCCGCACCGCGTATACGTCCGACCGATTCGACTTCGCCGGCGGTGAATACCGCTTCAACCAGGAGCGGACCCTCGTCGGCGCCTGGTACGCCCAGCTTGAGGACATCTACCAGCAACGCTACCTGCAGGTACAGCATCAGCAACCGCTGGGCGACTGGGTGCTGGGCGCCAACCTTGGCTATTTCTGGGGTGAGGACGCTGGCAGCGCCAAAGCCGGTGAGCTGGACAACCGCACCGCCTCCGGCCTGTTCTCCGCGAAGATCGGGGGCAACACCTTCTATGTCGGTTTGCAGAAGGTCATGGGTGACGACGAGTGGTTCCGCGTCAATGGCGCCAGCGGCGGTACCTTGGCCAACGATGCCTTCGGCTCGAGCTATGAAAGCGCTCAGGAGCGCTCGTGGCAGGTGCGCCACGACTTCAACTTCGTGGTCCTCGGTATTCCCGGCCTGACATTGATGAACCGCTACATCCACGGCGACAATGTGCACAACGCCAGCACCCGCGACGGCACCGAATGGGGCCGTGAAAGCGAACTGGCCTACGTGATCCAGTCCGGACCGCTGAAATCGCTCAACGTCAAATGGCGCAACTCCAGCCAGCGACGCAACTGGGGCAGCACCAACAGCTTCGACGAAAACCGGTTGATTGTCAGTTATCCGCTGAATCTGCTGTAAGGCGCTTCAGAGGGCATTGGCCTGCTCAACGATCACTTCGCGAATGCAGGCCATCAGCGCAGCCGCCACGGGGGACTGCAGGCATCCAACGCGCTGCATCAGACCAATGGCGCGCTCCGTGCCGTGAAGCGCCAATGGCAGACGTTGCAGCTCACCGGTGACAATCTCGTGGGCCAATTGATGCGCGGAAACGGCAGCAACCATGTCCGAGTTCAGCAGCAGCCCCCGGATAACCGCGAGATCGCCCGTCTCCACTACTGGCCACGGTGCCGCCAGGCCCGCTGCGGCAAAGCAGCTGTCGAGCTGAGCGCGCGCCGGCGAGCCGGCCCTTGGCAACACCCAGCGTGCTTCACTCATGTTGACCAATGCAACAGGCTTGCCCAGCATCGGGTGCCCGCGCCGCGTCAACAGGGCCATCTCCTCGGTAATCAGCGGCTCGCTGGTCAAGTCAGTGGCATAGTCGCTGGGTCGCAGTGCGCCCAGCACAAAGTCGACATCGCCCGCCCGCAATTCGGTTGCCAGGAGGTTAAAGGGGCTTTCATTGGTGAGCACTCGAACCTGCGGATGCGCGCTGGTGAGGCGCAAGATGGCTTCGGGCAGGATGCGTGAGCGGCCCAGCGGGAGCGCACCTACGTGGACCACACCACGCAATGTGCCCTGCATGGCGCTCAAATCAGTTTCAATCTGGCGCAGCTCGTTCAATGCCCGGCGAATGGCAAACAAAATCTCCTGGCTCGCACGGGTTGGCTGCAGCCCCCGGGGTGTACGTTCAAACAGCGTCTGGCCACATCCCCCCTCGAGTACCTTCAATGCCGTGCTGATCGCCGGCTGGCTCAAGCCAAAGTGGCGAGCCACGGACTGCATGTGGCGGGCCTCATATAACTTCACGAAGATTTCCAGACGACGTGCCTGGAACAGGTAGATGGGTTCTGTCTTGGGAAGGCCAAGCAACATCGGTACGCTGTCCAGCTCCGCCAGGACGCGTCGAGCCCTCGGCAGTATGGCCGCTCCGTAGGCTGTCAGGAGCATGCCATTGGCGTGACGTTCGAACATTGGCGCATTCAGACGCGCCTCAAATTCCGAAATAGCCCGGGTAACGACTGATTGAGCGCGATAAAGCTGTTCCGATGCGCGAGAAACGCTACCGATATCTGCGACTTTTACAAAGGCGCGAATCTGCATGAGATTCGGCAGTTCTGCAACATTCATGGCATTTGAGCTGCATTCAGGTCATTACCACGACTATGCCAAGTGCTGGTCCTGCATGGCAATAAATAAAACGTATAGGTCACTAACCTCAACGCATTGGTGCGTATCGGTACCCGATGACATCCTGCAACTCCCCCACGCAGGAGCCAAACACAATGAATTCCTCACAAAAAACCGCCTTGGTGGTCAGCGCCCACTCCGCCGATTTCGTCTGGCGCGCCGGTGGCGCCATCGCCCTGCACGCCGAGCAAGGCTATGCCGTGCACGTAGTCTGCCTGTCGTTCGGTGAGCGTGGCGAATCGGCCAAACTGTGGCGCAAAGGCGAGATGACCGAAACCAAGGTCAAGGACGCGCGACGCGATGAGGCCCTGGCGGCCGCCGAGATTCTTGGCGCGAGCGTTGAATTCTTCGACATCGGCGACTATCCGATGCGCGCTGACAAGGACACCCTGTTCCGCCTGGCCGATGTCTACCGTCGAGTACAGCCGGAATTCGTGCTCAGCCACTCGCTGAAAGACCCGTACAACTACGATCACCCATTGGCCATGAACCTGGCACAGGAAGCACGCATCATCGCTCAAGCCGAAGGCTACAAGCCCGGTGAAAAGATCGTAGGCGCCCCGCCAGTGTATGCGTTCGAACCGCACCAGCCAGAACAGTGCGAATGGCGCCCGGATACGTTCCTCGACATCACCCCGGTGTGGGACAAGAAGTACGCCGCTATCCAATGCATGGCCGGCCAGGAACACCTGTGGGAATACTACACCCGTGTCGCCCTGCAGCGTGGCGTACAGGCCAAGCGTAACGTCGGCATCACCAGCGCCCGCAACATCGTCTACGCCGAAGGCCTGCAGAGCGTGTTCCCGCGGGTGACGGAGAAACTGGCATGAGCACATTGATCGGCAAGACCGGCATCGTTGTCCGTAATATCCCTCGAACCGATGCTCAGGTGGTCGACGCCCTGGGTCGCCTTGGTGTGGCGACGATCCACGAAGCACAGGGCCGCAAAGGGCTCCTGGACCACGGCGTGCGGCCCATCCAGCAGGGCGTGGCCGTAGCCGGCAACGCCGTCACCGTTCTGGTCGCCCCGGGTGATAACTGGATGTTCCATGTTGCCGTGGAGCAGTGCCGTCCCGGTGACATCCTGGTTGTCGCGCCAAGCTCTGCTTGCAGCGATGGCTATTTCGGCGACCTGCTGGCGACCTCGCTGCAGGCTCACGGCGTGCGTGGCCTGATCATCGACGCGGGCATCCGTGACAGTCATACGCTGCGGGAAATGCGCTTCCCTGTGTGGTCGAGGGCGGTCAATGCCCAAGGCACAGTCAAGGAAGTGCTTGGCTCGGTCAACCTGCCGATCGTGTGCGCCGGCCAACTGGTCAACGCCGGTGATATTGTCGTCGCCGACGATGACGGTGTGGCCGTGGTTCGCCACGACGAAGCGCAGGCAGTATTGGTCGCCGCTACCCAGCGTGGCGAACTCGAAGAGCACAAGCGCCAGCGTCTGGCCGCCGGGGAGCTGGGCTTGGACATCTATGAAATGCGTCCGCGCCTGGCTGCCAAAGGCTTGCGTTATGTCGACTCGATAACCGACCTGGACGCCTGACCATGGTACAGACCCGCATACCTTGCATGCTGATGCGCGGCGGCACGTCAAAGGGCGCCTACTTTCTGCGTGACGATCTGCCTGAACCCGGCCCGCTGCGTGATCGCGTGCTGCTGGCAGTGATGGGCTCGCCTGATGCGCGGCAAATTGACGGGATCGGCGGCGCCGATTCGCTGACGAGCAAGGTCGCCATCATCAGCCCGTCAAAACGCGATGATGCCGATGTCGATTATCTGTTTGCCCAAGTGCTGGTTGACGAAGCCCGGGTCGACTACGGCCAGAACTGCGGCAACATACTGGCCGGGGTCGGGCCATTCGCGATCGAGCGTGGCCTGGTCGCGCCCAGCGGGACGGCAACGCCGGTGCGTATCTTCATGGAAAACACCGGCCAACTGGCGGTCGCGCAGGTACCGACCCCCCACGGTGAGGTGGAGTATGCCGGGGATACCCGCATCGATGGTGTTCCGGGGCAGGCTTCAGCGCTGGTCGTGACGTTCGCCGACGTCGCCGGCTCGAGTTGCGGCTCGCTGCTACCCACCGGTAACCCACGCGACCTGGTCGACGATATCGAAGTCACCTGTATCGACAACGGCATGCCGGTGGTGCTGCTACGCGCCGAAGACCTGGGCGTTACGGGCTACGAGTCGTGCGCTGCGCTGGAGGCAGACAGTGCACTCAAGGCGCGGCTGGAAAATATCCGGCTGCAACTGGGGCCCCGCATGAACCTGGGCGACGTGCGACAACGCAACGTACCGAAAATGTGCCTGGTTTCGCCCCCGCGCAACGGCGGTAGCGTCAACACCCGCTCCTTCATCCCGCATCGCTGCCATGCATCCATCGGCGTATTCGGCGCGGTGAGTGTGGCCACTGCGTGCCTGATCGCCGGCTCGGTCGTACAGCCTGTGGCGAGGGTCACTGGTGGAGCGCAGCAGCGCCTTGCAGTCGAGCATCCCTGTGGCGAGTTCACGGTGGAAGTCAGCCTGGAAAATGGCCAGCTCGGCGGCTGCGGCCTGGTACGAACCGCCCGCCTGCTGTTCGATGGCTACGTGTGCATCGCCCCCTCCATCTGGACCGGTCCCGCATAGCAGCTACTCGGAACACCCAGCGCCCTGATCCGGCCGGCTTGGCTGGAAAAGCGGAAATCTATCGTTGCATCGAGCTACTCGATAGCGTCATGCCCAGCAACCAGCTTAAGCAGCTCCGCAATCAACCCTTGCGCATCAAGTTCATACCCCTCACGCCAACGGTACGACCAATCTTCAGGAGATCCGTCCTCTTCCCACTCGGCCAGTGCAAGACCATTGACGATCTCCATCTCAAACCAGAGTACCTGCCCGCCTTCAGCGTCTGACACCAGGTTTGGGTTTTGCCAGACGAATTCAGTCTGCGCCACGAAGTGCGACCAACTCATCAGATTTTGAGGTGCTTCTTGAGCCAGCACCCTTAGCGCCGAGACTGTCAGCACAGGTTTCCTCCAGAGACAACGAAAATACTGCCAGGCATTCTGCCAGAGAACGCACGACATGCGCGTCGACTCACGAGGGCGTTGCGCTTACTGAACCGAACTCACCTAGCGAAATCCAAAACGTCAATGCTCAAAATGGACGGAGCCTCGACTGTGTTGATTAGATTGGCCGCCCTTTCGTTGGCAATACTGCTGACTGCCTGCACTCAGTACCGCTACATCAACCCACAGACACCGGAAGGCCTGGCTTGCCTGAAAAAGCTTGATGCCAAGGTGAATGCCTGTGAAAGCGATGTTAAAAATCAGCAGGACAATTTCGATTCGCTGCACGAGACACAGGCACGTTCCACGCAGCAGTGCGAGCACTTCGATACCGCCAACACGCCTTATGCTTGCCCTCCACCTCCGAGTCCGACCAAGGTAGCCAATTACTGTCGCTCTGGTTATGGCGAGAAGTTTGTGGCGTGCGGCGGCAGGATTGAAAAGGTCGAGTAGAAGCGTCGTCAACCTTCTTGGAACAACTCGAGAACCTCGCTGATCCTCCACGCCTTGCGCGCTCCGCTTGCCGGGAGGACGGAACCATTTCAGGCCAGGGCCATGCATGCCCTGGCCTTGCCGATGAAATCAGTTCATCAATCCCAGCTCAGCATCATCCATCAGCGCTTTCGCTAGCGCGGCCAAGTAATGCGCAGCCCAGATCATCATCGGCTTTTCATCCATCAACCCGACAATCGTCAGTTCCCGCACGTAACCCATCCATTGCGAAGACTGCTCTTGGGCGCTCTTGCAAGGTATGCCGGCCTCAAATGGATACTGGGTGCCAACTGGACCCTCGGCGACTTCGCCGCCAACCTGCAGACCACCCGCTACCGCAAGGTCGAGACCTGGCAACAGAATGCCGCCAATGACCGCTCATTCGGCGCCAAGTGGATCACCGACCTCGATCTGTCTTACCTGCTGTTCGACAGCCTGACGCTCAGCATCGGTGGCACCAACATCTTCAACGTTCGCCCTGACAACAATGGCATCACCCAGGCGGCCTACAAGTACAACTACAATTCCCCGCCTTTCCATCCTGGCGGCGGCTTCTGGTACACCAAACTGGCATACGATTTTTAACGCCCCCCGCAGGTGTTCAAGGCGAATGCCGTAGATGAATTGATCTGCTGCGTGGGCCTCTTCGCGGGTAAACCCGCTCTCATAGAACAAACTCTAACTTATTGATTTGGTGAAACTTGTGGGAGCGGGCTTGTCCCGCGAACACCGGCAAAGCCGGTGCCAGACACCGCGTTGCCTGCTTCGCGGGACAAGCCCGCTCCCACAATGGCCATTGTTCTCTGCGAGACAGCGCAGCCCGCAAGGGCTGGGTAATCTCCCACAGGGACTTGCGCTGGCTTCGAGTTGCCGCCATACCTGTGGGGGGCGGCTTTAGCCGCGAACACCGGCAAAGCCGGTGCCATCCACCGCGCCGCCTGCTTCGCGGGTGAACCCGCTCCTACAATGGACCGTGCAGGCTTCAGGTTCACGCGATCATTGTGGGAGCGGCTTTAGCCGCGAACACCGGCGCAGCCGGTGCCATCCAGGCATCAACACTGATAGCGCGGTGCGGCGCTCGGGCTTTCACTGCCCCTGCGGCTCATACAGGCTCACCGCTTTGGCATCCACGGCCTTGGGCAGCAACCCCTCGCGGTAGAAGGCATCGGCAATGCGTTGCTGTTCAGCCAGGTTCTCCAACCTCACCGGCTGCACGTCGTAACTGCGCCGAGCGTTGGCCTGTTGCACCGTGGCACTGTCCAGGTTGCCCCACAGTGGGCCGAGGATGCGCGCGGCCTCCGCCGGGTTGGCCTTGGTCCAGGTACCGACTTCGCGCAAGGCCAGGTAGACCTGCTGTAACACCTCGGGGTGGGCCTTGGCGTATTCGCTGCCGGCCAGGTAGTAACGCTGGTAGCTGGCCAGCTCGCTGCCATCGGCCAGGATGCGCGCATTCTGCTGGCGCTGGGCACTGGCCACATACGGGTCCCAAGTCACCCAGGCATCGACCTTGTGGTTTTCGAAGGCGGCGCGGCCATCGGCGGGAATCAGGTAGGCGGGGGTGATGTCCTTGAAGGTCAGGCCGGCCTTGGCCAGGGCCTGGATTAGCAAATAATGGCTGCCAGCGGCCTTGGTCACCGCCACGCGCTTGCCTTTGAGGTCGGCCAGGGTCTTGAGCGGCGAGTCCGCAGGCACCAGGATCGCTTGGGCAGTGGGCGATGGTGTCTCGCGGGCGAAGTACGTCAGCCTGGCGCCCGCCGCCTGGGTGAACACCGGCACGGTGTCGGCGACATCTGCCGACAGGTCGACATTGCCCAGGTTCAGCGCTTCCAGCAGCGGCAAGCCGCTGGGAAACTCGTGCCAGCTGACACGAATGCCCTCGGCCTGCAGGCGTTGTTCAAGGCTGCCGCGGGCCTTGAGCAGGGTCAGCAGGGTCGAGGACTTCTGGTAGCCGATACGCAAAGTCTGCTCGGCGTTGGCCAGGCTTGGCAGCAAAGCGCTGGCCAGCAGCGCCAGCGCTAGCTGGCGCAGGGGTTTGAATGGCATGAAAAGGTCTCCGGAGTCAGGGTTGCGCGGCCAGCTTGGCGGCGCCTGGAAGGGTGAAGCCAGTGGCGAAGGTGGGTGCCACGTCGAGGCGTTGGTTCATCAGGCCATGGGCGTGATAGAAGTCGGCGGTTTCCTGCTGTTCGGCCACGGTCTGCGGGTCGATTGCCTGCCAGCGCAGCTGGCGGCGCTCGAACTGCAGGCGGGCGGCGTTTTCGGGGAAGCCGATGATTGCCGCCAGGGTTTTCGAGTAACTGTCCAGGTGCTGGTTGGCCCACACCTGCGCCGCGGCCAGGCGGTTGAGGTAGTCCTGCAGTGCCGCACGCCGCGCAGGTTCGTCCAGCGCCTTGTCATTGGCAGCGAGGAAGCTGTTGCCGCTGGACAAGCCGCGGCCGTTGACCAGTACCCTGCCCTGGCCGCTCAGCTCGGCCAGCGCGGTGTAAGGTTCCCAGGTCGCCCAGGCGTCCACCGAGCCGTTGGCCAGGGCGATCTTGGCGTCCACCGGCCCGAGAAAACGCAGCTCCACGTCTTTTTCGCTCAGCCCAGCCTGGTCCAGTGCCTTGAGCACCAGGTGATGACCAATCGAGCCACGGCCGGTGGCAATGCGCTTGCCCTTGAGTTCGGCCGCACTGTGCAGCGGCGCGTCAGGCTGCACCAACAGCGCTGTACCGTAGGGGTCCGACTTGTCCACGGCGATTGCCTTGACCGGGGCCCCCGAGGCCAGCACGAACAACAGCGGTGCATCACCGATGATGCCGGCATCGATCGCCCCGGCATTCAGCGCCTCGGCGAGCGGCGCGGCCGCAGGGAATTCGGCCCAATGAATGTCGTAGGGCAGGTCGCGCAAGGCGTCGGCAGCCTCCAGCTGGGCGCGCATGTTGCCCTTCTGGTCACCGATGCGCAGGGTCAGGCGCTCGGCGGCGCTGGCTTGGCCCACCAGCAACAGGGCCGCAGCAAGGGTCAACAGTTTCGTTCGAATGGACATGGCGCTCCTCGGTGGCTTGGCGGGCGGCATCATGCGGCCCGGCCAGGCGACTCTAGCGAGAACGGCAAAATAAATTAAATTAGTTTTAGGAATAACCTAATATGCGTTTTCATCCTTAGAAATCATGCAGATGGCATTTCCCGCCATTGCGATTATGCTGATACCTTATTTTTACGTTCCATCCTGTGAGCGCCGATTATGAAGATCGATGATATGGACGCCTTCGTCGCGGTCATTCGTTGCCAGTCAACCAACCTTGCCGCCGAGGCCCTGCAACTGACGCAGCCGGCCATCACCCGTCGGGTGCAGAACTTCGAGGAAGACCTCGGCGCCACCCTGCTCGACCGCAACACCAAACCCCTCAAACCTACCCCCATGGGCCTGCGGGTGTACGAGCAGTGCAAGGCGATCCTGCGTGAGATCGACTCACTGCGCGAACTGGTGGCCAACGATGGCGCACCGTCGGGCACCCTGCGCCTTGGCGTACCGCAGACCCTGGGGGATGTGGTACTGCTGGATGCCCTGGCACAGATCCGTGAGGCCTACCCACAGCTGCGCACCCAGGTCAGCAGTGGCTGGGGCAGCAGCCTGATCGCGCGCATGGAGAACGGCGAACTGGACGCCGCTGCCGCGTTGTTCCCGCCCGGCAAGATCTTCCCCGAGGGCATCGCCAGCCAGTCCATCGCACGCATGCCGCTGAAGGTGGTGGCGGCCAAGGGTAGCGCGGGCAAGCGCAGCTACAAGCTCAAGGACTGCTATACCCGCGGCTGGGTGCTCAACCCCGACGGCTGCGGTTTCCGCGCAGGGCTGCAGCGAGCGCTGAGCGAACAAGGGCTGAGCCTGTCAATCAACCTGGAAACCTTTGGCACCGAGTTGCAACTGGGGCTGGTCGCCAACGGCCAAGGCCTGGGGCTGGTCCCGGAACCGTTGTTGCAAGCCAGCCGGCATCGCGATGCACTGGAGGTGCTGAATGTCAGCGATTTCAAGCCGCATGTGGATCTGTGGTTGTTCCATCCGCGCTACCTGGGCAACTTGCAGGAGCCGGTGGGACTGTTTGGCGAAGTGGCCGGGCACCGGTTGCTGGGCTGAGCCTGCCGGGGCTGCCAGGCAGCTCTGGCGTTAAATGCAAAAAGCGCATAACAGCAAAAACACTAAATATAAAAATCAAATAATTAGCTTAGAACTAAAAAGACTTTTACAGCCTTCATCCATACGAATACGGTCTTAGGCAACACACCGTCATTCAGGGATGAAACCCCATGAGTCACCCCTCCGACAGCGCCCTCGCCGAGCTGACGCAGGCCCTTGCGGCCAATGCCGAACGCTACGACCGCAGCGCCCGGTTCCCCCAGGACAATTTCGACCTGCTGCACCGCCACGGCCTGCTCGCCTTTACCGTGCCGCACGCCCTGGGTGGCGGCGGCGCCGGCCTGGCCAGTGCGCGCCGGGTTATCGGCGCCGTCGGCAAAGGCGACCCGGCCACCGCACTGATCCTGGTCATGCAGTATCTGCAGCACTTTCGCCTGCAGGACGAAGCCCGCTGGCCCGAGCACCTGCGCCAACACGTGGCCCGTGATGCCGTACAGCACGGTGCCCTGATCAATGCCCTGCGCGTCGAGCCTGAACTCGGCACCCCGGCCCGCGGCGGCCTGCCTGCCACCGTGGCACGGCGCACCGCCGAAGGCTGGCGCCTGAGCGGCCGCAAAATCTACTCCACCGGCAGCCACGGCCTGACCTGGTTCCTGGTCTGGGGTCGCAGCGATGACAGCGACCCGTTGCTCGGCGGCTTCCTGGTTCACCGTGATACCCCGGGCATCACCATCATCGACGACTGGGACCACCTGGGCATGCGCGCCACCTGCAGCCACGAAGTGCGCTTCGATGATGTGCTGATCCCCCTCGACCATGCCGTCAGCGCGAGCCCTGCCAGCGCGCCGAAAGCCGAACTCGACGGCGAAAGCCTGCTGTGGATGGCCGTGCTGGTGCCAGCGGTGTATGACGGCGTGGCCCGCGCTGCCCGCGACTGGCTGGCGGGCTTCCTCCAGCAGCGCACGCCCTCCAATCTGGGCGCCCCCCTGGCCAGCCTGCCACGCTTCCAGGAGGTGCTGGGCCGCATCGACACCCTGCTGTTCGCCAACCAAAGCCTGCTCGACTCGGCTGCCGCCGGGCAGGTTGCCCCTGCGCATGCCGGGCAGCTCAAGCACCTGGTCAGTGCCAATGCCATCCAGGCCGTAGAACTGGCCATCGAGGCCGCCGGCAACCCCGGGTTGTCCCGGCGCAATCCGCTGGAGCGGCACTACCGCGATGTGCTCTGCAGCCGTATCCACACGCCCCAGGACGATGTGGTGTTCGGTCAGGTCGGCCGCGCGGCGCTGTCAGAGGTGCAGGCATGAGCCATTCGATCATTGCCAGCCAGCTGGACGCCCAGGTCAACCAGCAATTGCGCGAGCACCTGCCGGACCATGAAGTCATCGACATCGCCTATGGCCAGCTAGCCCTGGAGGTCCCTGCCGACGTGTTCATCCTGCGCCCCATCAACGTGCGCGGGCAGCGCGTCGACACCCCGCCAGCAGGCTGGCCGTGGGGCTTGAAATGGGTGCAACTGGTGTCTTCGGGCATCGACTTCTACCCCGACTGGGTGTTCAAGGGTGCACACGTGACCAGTGGCAAAGGCGCCAATGCCGAGCAAGTGGCCGAGTTTGCCCTGGCCCTGGTGTTTGCCGCCGCCAAGCAGTTGCCCGGGCTGTGGGTCAAGGATGCCGACTGGCGCCTGACCCCGCTGGCACCGCTGCGCGGGCGCACCCTGGGCATTCTCGGCTTTGGCAGTATCGGCCAGAGCCTGGCGCGCAAAGCCGTAGCCCTGGGCATGCGGGTACTGGCCCTGAGCCGCCCCGGCCAGGTCATCGCCGAAGTGCCAGGCGTGGAGCGCGCCGCTGACCTGCGCCAGCTGTTCGCCGGCAGCGACCACCTGGTGCTGGCTGCCCCGCTCACCCCGGCTACCCGTGGCCTGATCGATCGCCAGGTGCTGGCCCATGCCCGCCCCGGCCTGCACCTGATCAACATTGCCCGCGGCGGCCTGCTTGACCAGCAGGCGCTGCTCGAGGCCCTGGACAGCGGCCTGATCGGCCGCGCCAGCCTGGATGTCACCGAGCCCGAGCCATTGCCCGCTGGCCATCCACTGTACCAGCACCCACGGGTATTCCTGTCGCCACACACCTCGGCCATTTCCGAGGATGGCTACCCGGCTTTCCTAGAAGCCTTCATCGCCAACTTCCACCGCTACCGCGAGCAAGCCCCCCTGGCCAACCTGGTCGACACCGCACGCGGCTACTGATTACCGGAGAGCACACCATGAGTTCACTGTCTGCCATCACCCCTCGCTCCGACAATGTGCGTAGCCGGGTCAGCGCCGAGGAATGGGAGGTGCGCGTCAAGCTGGCCGCCGCCTACCGCCTGGCAGCCCTGTTCCGTTGGACCGACCACATCTACACGCACTTCTCCGCCCGCGTGCCGGGACCGGACGAGCACTTCCTGATCAACGCCTTCGGCCTGCTGTTCGACGAAATCACCGCCTCCAACCTGGTCAAGGTGGACGTCGACGGCACGATCATCGACGACCCGCTGGGGCTCGGCATCAACCAGGCCGGTTACGTGATCCATAGCGCCATCCACCGCGCCAGGCCTGACCTCGCAGCCGTGCTGCACACCCACACCCGCGACGGTGCGGCGGTGTCGGCACAGCGCGACGGCCTGCTGCCGATCTCCCAGCACGCCCTGGCTTACTACAGCCGGGTGGCGTACCACGACTACGAAGGCGTGGCGCTGGACCTGGACGAACAGCAGCGGCTGGTGGCCAACCTGGGCGACAGCAATATCCTGATCCTGCGCAACCACGGGCTGCTGACCGGTGGGATCAGCGTCGAGCATGCGTTCCGCGAGCTGCATGGGCTGGAGCGCGCCTGCAACATCCAGGTGGCCGCCCAGGCTGGCGGCAACGAGCAGCTGCTGCATGCGCCCCAGGCGGCGATTGCCAAGGTGCACGAGCAGTCGAAGCGGTTTGCCGATGGTAGGGGCGAAGGTATCCAGCGGCATTGGGATGCGTTGATCCGGCAACTGGACCGGGAGGGCCGGGGTTACCAGGACTGACTGGCCGCTCTTCACTCCTGTAGTGGCCCCTTCGCGGGTAAACCCGCTCCCACAGGTGCTGTGCCGCATTCGGAGCCTGTGTGTTCCATGTGGGAGCGGGTTCACCCGCGAAGAGGCCACCACAGGCAACACACCCCTCACTGAAGGAACGCCCCATGCCCCCATTTCATCTGGCCAGAAACCTGTTGGTCGCAGCTACCCTGGCGTTGAGCCTGGCCGGCTGCTCTCCCTCGGACCAGAGCACCTCCAGCAAAACCCTCAACATCGCCTTCTGGGGCGACAACACCACCCTGGTCAGCGTCGACCCTTTCCAGGTCTACTGGCTGGAGCACCGCGTGCTGCTGCGCAACGTCGCTGAATCGCTGACCGACCAGGACCCGCAGAGCGGCCGCATCATCCCTTGGCTTGCGCAAAGCTGGGAGGTCAGTACCGATGCCCTGAGCTACACCTTCCACCTGCGCCAGGACGTGACCTTCAGCAACGGCGAGCGCTTCGACGCCCACGCGGTGAAAACCGCCTTCGACAGCAACAAGGCCTTCGCCACCCAGCTGCCAGCCACGTTCGGCGCCACCTACCTGGCCGGCTACGACCACGCCGAAGTGCTGGACGATTTCACCGTGCGCCTGGTCCTGGCAAAACCCAATGCCGGCTTCCTGCAGGCCACCTCGACCACCAACCTGGCCATCCTCGCCCCGGCTTCCTACAAGCTGACGGCTCAGGAACGCTCGCTGGGCAAGATCATCGGCACCGGCCCGTTCGTGCTGGAACACTACACGCCGGAAGTCGGCGCGCGGTTGGTCAAGCGCGCCGACTACGCCTGGCCCTCGGCCAACGTACGCAACCAGGGCCCGGCGCACCTGGACGCCGTTGAAATCAGCTATATCGCCGAGGAAAGCGTACGCAACGGCCTGTTCCTGCAGGGCAAGGCCGATATCCTGTGGCCACGCAACCCGTTCTCGGAAGTCGACCTCAAGCTGTTCCAGGCCAAGGGCGCGACCATCCAGAGCCGCTCGTTGCCAGGCCCGGCACTCAACCTCTACCCCAACACACGCAATGACCGCCTGCTCGGTGACCGCCAACTGCGCCTGGCCTTGCAGAAGGCCATCGACCGCACCAGCTACGCGCACACCGTGTACAACGCAGAGTTCCCGGTGGTAAGCGGCGTGTATGACGTGACCACCCCCTACTTCAAGGCCCAGGCCGACAAACTCGCCTACGACCCGCAAGGTGCCGAACGCCTGCTGGACGCCGCCGGCTGGCACAAGGGCGATGACGGTTACCGACACAAGGACGGCAAGCGCCTGACCCTGCGCTACAACCTTACCCCCGCCGAAAGCGCCGGTGATGTACTGGTGCAGGACCAGCTGCGAAAGGTCGGCATCGACCTCAAGCTGAACGTGCTGACCCGCGCCGAGTGGGTGGCGGGCAATGCCTCTGGCAACTACGACCTCACCTCCACCTACATGACCCGCGCCGACCCGATCATCCTGCAGACCATCCTCGACCCGCGCGCCGCCAACAGTGCCACATTGGCCACCAACACCTACGAGCCGCACACCCTGGTAAAAGCGCAAACGCTGTTCGACAACGGCATCACCGCCACCCGCGACGAGCAACGCGCCCAGGCCTACGGCCAGCTACAGGACCTGCTGGTCGACCAAGCCTCGGCGTTCCCGCTGTACGAACGGGTCTGGCAGGCCGCCACCGCGCCGCGGGTCAAGGACTTCCGCTGGACCGCCGAAGGTTTCGCGCTGCTCAGCGACATCCAGGTTGGCCAGCCATGAAACGCTACCTGATAGGCCGCTTCGGCCAGGCGCTGCTGGTGCTGTGGGGCGCCTACACCATCACCTATTTCATCCTTTACCTGCTGCCAGGCGACACCCTGGCGATCATGCTGAGCGCTTCGGGCATGGAAGCCGACGGCCTGTCGCCCGAGGACCTGACCAAGGCCCGTGCCTACTACGGGCTCGACAAAGGCTTGTTCGAGCAGTACGTCGACTTGCTGTGGCGCGCCTTGCACGGTGACCTCGGGCAGTCGCTGTCACTGGGCCGGCCGGTCACTGCGCTGCTGGCCGAGCGCCTGCCGCAGACCCTGGCGCTGGCCGGTACGGCGATCGTGCTGTCGCTGCTGGCGGGGGTCGGCCTGGCCTACCTGACCGCCTACGTCCAATGGCGACCGCTGAAGACCCTGCTGGCGCGCCTGCCTTCGCTGGGCTTTTCGGTGCCGGTGTTCTGGATGGGGCTGCTGCTGATCCAGGTGTTCGCCTTCGCCCTGGGCTGGTTCCCGGCCACGGGCAGCCAGGGCCTGGCCAGCCTGGTACTACCGGCAATCACCCTGGCGATCCCCAGCGCCGCCGTATACGCCCAGGTGCTGCAACGCGGTTTCCAAGGGGTGTGGCAAGAGCCTTACATCACCACCGCCTTCGCCAAGGGCCTGAGCCGGGCGCAGGTGCAGGCGCGCCATGGCTTGCGCAACGCGGCCCTGCCGCTGCTGACCCTGGTCGGCTTGCAGGTGGGCAATACAGTGTCCGGCGCGGTCCTGGTGGAGACCATCTTCTCGCGCAATGGCGTTGGCCGCCTGGCCCAGGAAGCCGTGCTGCGCCAGGACATCCCGGTGGTGCTGGCGATCGTTGCGGTGTCGGCCGCAGCCTTCGTGCTGGTCAACCTGATCGTCGACCTGCTCTACCCCTACCTCGACCCACGCATTACCCACGCCGCCAAGGTGAGCTGAAATGAGCATCGATTTACCCCTGCCCCAGATCGACAGCGCGCCTGGTGGACGCCGGCATGCCAGCGCTGAGGCCAGCCCCGCCAGTAGCTGGAAGCGTCGCACGCGCCTGCAGCGTGCACGCCAGGCGCTGGTGCCGCTGCTGCGCCGCCCCGGCTTCAGCATTGCCCTGCTGATCGTGCTGTTCGCCCTGCTGTGCGCGCTGGTCCCCCACTGGCTGACCAGTTTCGACCCCTATGCCACAGCGCCTGCCGCCAAGCTCAGCGCGCCCGGCGCGGCGCACTGGTTCGGCACCGACGAACTGGGCCGTGACCTGTACACCCGCGTGGTATACGGTGCGCGCCTATCGGTGCTCGCCGCCCTGCTCGCAGTGGCCATTGCCCTGGTCGGCGGCCTCGGCCTGGGCGTACTGGCCGGGTTTGCCGGCGGGCGCGTCGACGCCGCGTTGATGCGCCTGATCGACGTCCTGCTGGCCCTGCCTGGCCTGCTGCTGGCCCTGGCCATCGTCACCGCCATCGGCTTCGGCACGGTACCGGTTGCCGTCGCCGTGGGCGTCGGCATTATTCCGGGGTTCGCCCGTACCACCCGCGCCGAAGTGCTGCGCATCAAGACCCTACCCTATGTCGAGGCCGCGCGGCTGGGCGGTGCCAGTTGGGTGCGCACACTGCTGCGCCATGTGCTGCCCAACGCCTGGGGCCCGGTGGCCGTGCTCGCCACCCTGGACTTCGGCGCGGCGATCCTGGCCACTGCCGGGCTGAGCTTTCTCGGCTTCGGCGCGGCGCCACCGGCCGCGGAATGGGGCACGCTGATCGCCAACGGCCGGCACTTCCTGATCACCGCCCCCTGGGTATCCCTGCTGCCGGGGCTGTTCGTGGTCGCGGTGGTGTTCAGCCTCAACCACCTGGCGCGCAGCGCCGAGGAGCAAGCCCGATGAGCCAGCCTGCGTTGATCGAAGTACGTGACCTGAGTGTCAGCTACGCCTCTGCCGGGCAACGCACGCAAGCGCTGAGGCAGCTGTCGTTCAGCCTGGCCCAGGGCGAGACCCTGGCCATCGTCGGCGAGTCGGGGTCGGGCAAGTCGACCCTGGCCAGCGCCCTGCTCGGCCTGCTGCCGGGCAATGCACGCATCGACCAGGGCCAGCTGTGGGTCAACGGCATCGAGGTGACCCGGGCCAGCGAACGGGCCAAACGCCAGCTGCGCGGGCGCACCATCGGCCTGGTGCCGCAGGACCCGATGGTCAGCCTCAACCCGACCCTGGCGATTGGCAAGCAGATTGCCGAAGCGCTGTCGCTGGCCCATGGCCGGCGTTATTCGCCGGTGGCTGCCGAGGTGCTCGAACTGTTGGCCCAAGTTGGCCTTGACGACCCGGCGCTGCGCGCTCGCCAGTACCCCCACGAGCTGTCCGGGGGCATGCGCCAGCGGGTGCTGATCGCCATCGCCCTGGCCGGCCAGCCGCGGCTGATCATCGCCGACGAGCCGACCAGTGCGCTGGACGTTACCGTGCAGCGGCGCATTCTCGACCACCTGCAACAGCTGGTGGCCGAGCGTGGCATCTCGCTGCTGATCATCACCCACGATCTGGGGATGGCCTGCGACCGTGCTGACCGCCTGCTGGTGATGAAACAGGGCCAGCTGGTGGAACAGGCCTCGCCCCGGCAGATTCTCTGGGGCGCGCAGCAGCCCTATACCCGCGAGCTGCTCAAGGCAGCGCCCGCTTTTGTGCCGCGGCAAAGGCCGGGTGGCCTAACGGACCAGGCGCCGCTGTTGCGCCTGAGCAACGTCGGTAAACGCTTTATCCTGCCTGGGCAGGCTGGCGATTTCACTGCGCTGCACGACGTGAACCTGGCGGTGCAAGCTGGGCAGACTTTGGCCATTGTTGGTGAGTCGGGGTCGGGCAAGAGTACCGCGCTGCGGATTGCCCTGGGGCTGGAGAAACCCAGCCAAGGGCACGTCGAGTTTGCCAGCGAAGATGTCAGCGGCTACAGCTGGCGGCAATTCCGCCCGCTGCGCCGGCGCATTCAGCTGGTGCAACAGAACCCGTTTGCCGCACTCGACCCGCGCTTCACCGTGTTCGACAGCATCGTCGAACCGCTGGTGTCGTTCGGCCTGCTCAAGGGCGAGGCACTGGAACGCAAGGCTCGCGAACTGATTGCCAAGGTGCATTTGCCGGTGCACTTTCTCGACCGCCTGCCGCGGGAATTGTCGGGTGGCCAGCGCCAGCGGGTGGCGATAGCCCGGGCGTTGGCCCTGGAGCCCGAAGTCCTGCTGCTCGACGAGCCGGTGAGTGCGCTGGACGTGTCGGTGCAGGCGCAGATTTTGGCGCTGCTGAACGACCTGCAGCGCGAGCTGGGGATGGCTTACGTGCTGGTCTCTCATGACCTGGCGGTGGTGGCCAGCATGGCTGACCAGGTGTTGGTGCTGCGGCGCGGGCAGGTGGTCGAGCAAGGGCCGGCGGTGCAGGTGTTCAGCGAGCCGGCAAGCGCCTATACGCGGGAGCTGATTGCGGCGATACCGGGGCATTCGCGCAGTGTGCTGCCGGTGGCGGTGTAGCCGGCCAGGTTGCTTGCGCTTTTTTGTAGGAGCGGCCTTGTGTCGCGAAAGGGCCGCAAAGCGGCCCCGGGATTCTTGCATTGATGCTGTATCCCCGGGGCTGCTGCGCAGCCCTTTCGCGACACAAGGCCGCTCCTACAACAGCATAATGCATAAATAGAATATTGATCTTTGCTATATATTTTTATTTGGCATAATTAGCTTAGAACTACAAAGCCTTTCACAACCGCCACCCCCCCGCGCTAACGTCACCCTCAACAGTCCGACCCCACACCTGGCGGAGGCCGTCCACACCGACCGTAACCCACAGGTATTCCCGATGAGCAAGCGACAGATTCACCTCGGCGCCATGATCCACGGCGTTGGCCACGGCTGGGGCGAATGGCGCCACCCCGAGGCACTGGCCGACGCCAGCGTCAACTTCGGCTTCTACAAGCACCAGGCGCAACTGGCCGAAGCGGCCAAGTTCGATTTCGCCTTCATCGCCGACAGCCTGCACATTCACGCCCGCTCCAGCCCGCATTACCTCAACCGCTTCGAACCGCTGACCATCCTCTCGGCATTGGCCGCCGTCACCGAGCATATCGGCCTGGTGGCCACGGTCACGGTCAGCTACACCGAGCCCTTCCAGGTCGCCCGCCAGTTCGCCTCGCTGGACTTGATCAGCGGCGGCCGTGCCGGCTGGAACGTGGTCACCTCGTGGCTGTCGGGCACCGCCGACAACTTCGGCAAGGCCGAGCACCCGCCCCATGCAGTGCGCTACCGCATCGCCCGCGAACATGTCGAGGTGGTGCAGGGCCTGTGGGACTCGTGGGAAGACGACGCTTTTACCCGCAACAAGCAGAGCGGCGAATTCTTCGATCCGGGCAAGCTGCACACCCTCGGCCACCAGGGCGAGTTCTTCAAGGTCAAGGGCCCGCTCAACATCCAGCGCTCGCGCCAGGGCCAACCTCTGATCTTCCAGGCCGGCGTGTCGGAAGACGGCCGTAATTTCGCCGCGCAGAATGCCGATGCGATCTTCGTCAGCCCCGAGTCGTTCAGCGATGCCCAGGCTTACTACCAAGACCTCAAGCAACGCGCCGCAACCCATGGCCGCGACCCCCAGGAATTGTTCATCCTGCCGGGCATCCGCCCCATCGTTGGCCGCGACGAAGCGGAAGTGGAGCGCCGTTACCAGCAGGCAGTCGAGCTGGTGAGTATCGAGGACGCCCTGGTCGCGCTCGGCCGCCCGTTCAACGACTACGACTTCAGTCAGCATGACCTGGATGCGCCGTTCCCTGACCTGGGCAGCCTGGGCGACAACAGCCACAAGGGCACCGCCGACCAGCTGAAGCAACTGGCTCGCGACGAGGGCCTGAGCCTGCGCGCAGTGGCGCTGCGCTTCTCGCGCCCACGGCGGGACTTCACCGGCACCCCGGAACAGGTGGCCGATGCCTTGCAGACGTGGTTCGAGAACGAGGCCGCCGACGGTTTCATCATCAACTCGTTGCTGCCCGACGGCCTGCAGTACTTCACTGAGCTGGTGGTGCCCCTGCTACAGGCCCGCGGCCTGACGCGCAGCGAATACACCGGCAGCACCCTGCGCGACAGCTTTGGCCTGAGCGTACCGACCAATCGCAACACCCAGCGCCGCGAGCAAGCCGCCGTCGCCTGAACACGCCCCCGATTGAAAAGGAGTTCCACTGCATGAGCCTCGAATTCATCGGCCTGATCGGCCCCCAGGAAAGCAGCGAGTCACAGGCCCCACGCGGGCCATTGGTTGACCTGGCGTTCATCAAGGCCTTCGCCCAGGCCCAGGAATATGGCGGTTTCGACAAAGCCTTGCTGGCGGTCAACACCAGCGCGCCCGATTCGATGATCCTGGCCAGCTACGTTGCCGCGCTAACCGAGCGCATCGGCCTGCTGGTCGCCCACCGCCCCGGTTTCCAGGCACCCACCTTCGCCGCCCGCCAGTTCGCCACCCTCGACCAGCTTAGCAGCGGCCGTGCCTCGATCAATGTGATTACCGGCGGCGACAGCGGCGACCTGCAACGTGACGGTGACTTCCTCGACAAGGATGCCCGCTACGCCCGCACCGACGAGTACCTGGATGTGCTGCGCAACACCTGGACGCAACAGCAACCGTTCGACCACCACGGCGCGCACTACCGGGTGGAAGACAACCTGACCCTGGTCAAGCCGGTGGGCCAGTTGCCGGTTTACTTCTCTGGTGCCTCGGATGCGGCGGTGGAGGTCGCGGCGAAGCATGCGGACGTGTACATGATGTGGGGCGAGCCGCTGGAGCAGGTGCGCGAGCGCATCGCCCAGGTGCGCAAGGCCGCCGCCCGCTACGGGCGGGAAAAACACATTCGTTTCAGCCTGTCGTTGCGGCCGATTCTGGGGGCTACCGAAGAGGAGGCCTGGGCCCGCGCCGAGCGCATCCTGGCCGACGCCCAGCAGCGCATCGGCATACGCCAGGGCAACCGGCGCGAGAAGAACTTCGGCAAGAGCAATATCGGATCCGAGCGCCTGGTGCAGCTGGCCAGCCAGCGCAAGGTGCACGACACCCGCCTCTGGACCGAGATCGCAGCCCTTGGGGGCGGCGCCGGCAACTCCACCTCGCTGGTGGGCACAGCGGAGCAAGTGGCTGAGGCTGCACTGGCGTATTACGAGCTGGGGGTGAGCACGTTCTTGTTCCGCGGTTTCGACCAGTTGCGCGATGCCGTGGAGTACGGGCAGGCGCTGATTCCGCTGATCCGCGCCCGCGTGGCGCAGCTAGAGACCGACCGCAGCACCAAGCGCGCCTGACCCGCACCGGCCTCTTCGCGGCTAAAGCCGTTCCCACAGGTACAGTGTCAACTCCACGCCAGCGCAGTCCCTGTGGGAGATCCCCTGCGCGCAGGGATCACCACCCGCGAGCCCGCCGCATTCGGTGTGGGAGCCGCGCTTGCCGGCGATGGGCCGCGCAGCGGCCCCAAGGATTCAAGTCAATCACAATCCATCAGAATGGTGTCGCCTGCATTGGGGCTGCTTCGCAGCCCATCGCCGGCAAGCGCGGCTCCCACAGAAGTCGCGTTAAAATTATACTTATGCATTTAGGCATTCATTTATTATTATTAATTAACATACTTACCTTAGAACAAAACAGCCTTTCACAGCGTGATGAAAGTCCATTAGGTTCTACTCACCGACCCCAACATGGCGGAGGCAAATGGATTTGTGCCAGCCGCCGTCGAGCCCTTCACTGGGGCAGCCCACCCGTTGCGCACATCCGGACCTTACTTTCTCGGAGCACGCGACATGGGATTGTCCCGTAGAGATCTGATCGCCCGCCTCGCCGCCATTGGCGGCTATTCGGCGGCCCTGGGCGCGCTGGGCAACAATGCCCTGGCCGCCACCTTCGAACCCCTGCAACTGGCCGCCAATGGCGGCAACGGCAAGCGCGTGGTGATTGTCGGCGCCGGTATTTCCGGCCTGGTATCGGCCTACGAACTGCGCAAAGCCGGCTTTTCCGTCACCGTACTCGAAGCCCGTGAACGCGTCGGTGGCCGGGTCTGGACCCTACGCCACGGTGACCGCATCGAGCACAACGACGGCTGCACGCAAACCGTCGGGTTCGATCCGGGCCACTTCTTCAACGCCGGCGCCGCACGCCTGCCCAGCCACCACCTGACCATTCTCGGCTACTGCCGCGAGCTGGGCGTGGAGCTGCAGGTGCTGGTCAACAGCAGCCGCAACGCCCTGGCCCAACCCGACCTCGCCCGCCCGCCACTGCTGCTGCGCCAGGCGGTCAACGACACTCGCGGCCATTTCAGCGAACTGCTGGCACGCAGCGTCAGCCGCAACAGCCTCGATGCCGAACTCGACAGCGGCCAGCGCAAAGCCTTGCTGGAGTTCCTCAAGGTTTATGGCGACCTCGACAGCCAGCAGCAATACCGCGGTTCGGTGCGCGCCGGCTATACGCGCTTTGCCGGTGCCGGCGACCAGACGCCGATCCAGCGCCAGCCGGTGCCGCTGGACCAACTGCTGGACAGCAACTTGCTGCTGCCGCTGGTGTTCGATGAGATTCCCGAATTTTCCTCGACCATGTTCCAGCCGGTCGGCGGCATGGACCAGATCCCCAAGGCGTTCTACCGCCAGGTCAAGGACAGCGTGCGCCTGGGCGCCGAAGTGCTTGGCGTGGAGACCGGCGAGCAAGGCGCCAAGGTGGTGTGGCGCGACCGCAACAGCGGCAAGCAACACGTGGAGCTGGCCGACTACGCCATCGTCACCCTGCCCCTGCCACTGCTGGCGAAGCTGCCAAACAACTTCAACGCGCCGTTCAGGCAAGCCATCGCCAGCGCCGAGGGCGACAAAGCCAACAAGGTGGCCTGGCAGTCACCGCGCTTTTGGGAGACAGACTTCCAGATTTACGGCGGGCTCAGCTACATCAACCACGAGGCGCGCACCCTGTGGTACCCCAGCGACCACCTGAACAGTGCCCAGGGCGTGCTGGTGGCCACCTACAACACCGGCGCCGTGGCCCAGCAGTTCGCGGGCAAATCGCTGGAGGCGCAAATTGCCTCGTCGCGCCAGGCGGTGGAGTCGCTGCACCCCGGCCACAGCCACAAGCTGGGCCGGCCGGTGGTGGTGAACTGGTCGAAGATCCCGTACAGCGAAGCGCCGTGGATCGTCCACGACGAGGTCGCCCAACCGGGCTACGACGTGCTCAACCAACCCCAGGGCCGCACCTGGCTGGCCAGCGACGCCCTCGCCCATGGCGGGGTCGGTATCTGGCAGAACAGTGCTGCCGAATCCGCCCGCCGGGTGGTGGGCCTGATTGCCCGCCATGCCAGCCAGTCCCCTCGCGGCGCTGCCGCCTGACCTGCAAGGAACCCTGCCATGCCTCGTCTTCTTCTGCTTGCCGGAGCACTCATGTCGCTGACCCTGAACGCCCACGCCGACGGCATCAAACGGGTCGCGCCACCTGGCTCGAACTTCCCCATCTCGCAGCTTGTTACGGTTCCGGCCGGCAGCCAGCTGACCTTCGTCAGCGGCACCCTCCCGGACGTGGCCGACCCCAAGGCGCCCAAAGGTAGCATTGCCGCCCTGGGCAACACCGAAACCCAGACCCGCTCGGTGCTGAACAAACTGCGCACGGCATTACGCAGCCAGGGCCTGGACCTGGGCGACATCGTCCAGTTGCGGGTATTCCTGGTGGGCGACCCGGCCAACGGCGGTGCCCTCGATTTCGCCGGGCTGCAAGCGGCCTACACCGAGTTCTTCGCCACCGCAGAACAACCCCGCACGCCGACCCGCACCGCTATCCAGGTGGTGGCGCTGCCACTGCCGGGCGCTCTGGTGGAAATCGACGCGATCGCGGCCAAGGCGCCGTGAGCGCGCCCGCCCTGCCAGACAAGGAACTGCGTGCATGAAGCAAGCTTTTAAAGCTGCCCCCTTTTTCAGCGTGGCCTTGGTCGCCGCGCTGCATCCCGCCCCGACCTTGGCCGAAGAAGCCGCCGCCCAGGCCCTCGGCACGGTGATCGTCACCGGCAACCGTGGCAGCGAAAAGCGCACCGTCACCACCAGCCCGGTGCCCATCGACGTGATCAGCGCCAAGCAGCTGCAGGAAACCGGCAAACCCGGCCTGATGGAAGCCCTCAGTGCCAGCGTACCGTCGCTGACCCTACCGGAAAAAACCGGCTGGGACGCCAGCGGCATGGCCCGCGCACCCAGCCTGCGCGGGCTCAACGCGGCCCAGGTGCTGGTGCTGGTAAACGGCAAGCGCCGCCACACCAGCGCCACCCTGAACATCAGCGGCATCAACGCCGGCGCGGCGCCCAGCGACCTCGACCTGATCCCGATCAGCGCCATCGACCATGTCGAAGTGCTGCGTGACGGGGCCGCGGCCCAGTATGGCTCCGACGCCATCGCCGGGGTGATCAACGTGATCCTCAAGGCCGACACCAGCGGCACTGCAGTGACCACCGCCGGCCAGGGTTACGACGGCAAGAAACAGACCGTGCAGCAAAGCCTGAACAAAGGCTTCGAGATCGGCCGCGACGGTATCCTTCAGCTGGCCCTCGACGCCCGTAGCCAGAACGACGACAACAAGGCCAGCGCCAACGGCTACAGCCAGGCCGAAGCGCTGGACCGTGCCGGCAAGGTCACCTACGGCGGCTATGGCACGCCGAAGATCAACCTGCTGACCCTGGGCTACAACGCCGAGCTGCCGCTGGAAGACGACCTCACTCTGTATTCGTTCAGCACCTGGTCGTACCGCAAGGCCGAGCAAGGCCAGAACTTCCGCCTGCCGACCATCGTCAACACCATCACCACCGGCCCCAACGGGCGCCCGTCCGGCTACACGCCCACCTGGTACATCGAGGAATACGACTACCAAGCTGCGGTCGGTGCCAAGGGCCTGGCCGGTGACTGGGACTGGGACCTGTCCAGCACCTACGGGCGCAACCAGGCCGAACAGGGTACCTGGAACAACCAGAACCCGTCGTTGGGCGAAGCCACGCCCAACCATTTCGAATCCGGCACCTGGGTCAGTTCGCAGCTGACCAGCAACCTCGACCTGCACCGCAACTTCGAGGTGGGGCTGGCCAGGCCACTGGACTTCTCCTGGGGCCTGGAGCAGCGGCGCGACACCTACCAGGTAAAGGCCGGCGACTGGGCCAGCTGGGCAGACGGCGGTTACTGCGCGGCGCCCGGCAACTGCGCCGCATCCGGCGCCCAGGTCACCAACGGCATTTCCCCGGCCGAGGCCGACAGCGCCAGCCGCAACAGTTACGCCGGCTACGTGGATGTCGGTTTCAACCCGCTGCCGCAATGGTACTGGGGCGCGGCCCTGCGCTACGAGCACTACGACCGTGGCATCGGCGCCACCCGCAGCGGCAAGCTGACCACCCGCTACGAGCTGACCCCGGAACTGGCGGTGCGGGCCACGGTGAGCAACGGCTTCCGCGCGCCATCACTGGCCAACAGCCTGTTCAGCGCCCGCTCAACCACCTACGGCGTGGTCGATGGCGTGTACCAGTCGATCAACTACGGCGTGCTGCCGGTGGACTCGGCCGCTGCCCAGGCCTTGGGCGCCGAACCCCTGAAGCCGGAGAAGTCGACCAACTACAGCCTCGGACTGACCTGGCAGCCCAGCGAGCGCCTGGCCTTCACCGCCGACGCCTACCTGATCAACGTGCGTGACCGCATCACCCTCACTGGCACCCTGCTCGGATCAGAGGTAACCCAGACCCTGCTGGCCAACGGCATCGATTCGACCTCGGGCGGCCAGTACTTCACCAACGGCGCCGACACCCGCACCAAGGGCCTGGACCTGGTGGGCAGCTACGACCAGGACCTGGGCAGCGCCGGTACCGTCAAATGGACAGCAGCTTTCAACTGGAACGACACCGAGATCCTCGCCTACAAGGACAGCGTGAACATCCTCGGCACCTCCTACGAACTGATGAACCGCCAGGCGCGCAACTTCCTTACCGATGTACAGCCGCACACCAAGCTGATCCTCGGTGGCAACTGGCGGCTGGACCGCTACCGGATTAACCTGGGGCTGACCCGCTACGGCTCATGGCGCGAGGTGAACGCCGCCAATGACCGTTCGCTGGACCGTGAGTACAAGGCACGCTGGATCACCGACCTGGATGTGGGTTACCAGCTGACCAAGGACCTGGAGCTGGCAATAGGCGCCCGCAACCTGTTCGACGTGTACCCCGAGCGCCAGGCACCGAGCAGCAAGACCATGACCAAGGGCTATGGGGCCTATTCACCGTATGGGTTCACTGGGGGCTACTACTTCGGGCGGCTGACCTATAACTTCTGAAATCGCGGGGGCCCCCACAGGGCCCCTGCCCATTGCGCCATTGTTGTCTAAAGAGCAAGAGCTGGTGCATTACTACAGAACCTCAAGCCTCACGGAACACGTTGTTTTGCCGCCATTAATAGCCAAAATCCTGCCTTCAATCAGCTAATTCAACTGGCTGCCTCTCGATACACTTTCGAGCTTCGCATTCATCACGACAACAACCACAAGGTAACCCGCAACCATGGCTATCCAGCGTCTGCACAGCAACAAGCGCCTAAGCAACACCGTGATCCATAACGGTGTCGTCTATCTGGCCGGCCAGCTGGCCAACAACCATGAAGCCGATATCCGCACGCAAACCGCCGAAACCCTGGCCAATATCGATGCGCTGCTGGCTGAAGCCGGCAGCGACAAGTCGAAGATCCTGTCGGTCACCATCTACCTCAAGGACATCATCAACGACTTCGCCGGGCTCAACGAAGTCTGGGAAGCCTGGGTGGCAGAAGGTCACGCCCCGGCTCGCGCTTGCGTTGAAGCGGCCATGTTCAAGCCGAGCCTGCTGGTGGAAATGTCCGTGGTAGCCGTGCAGGGCTGATCGCCTGAGAACCTGAAAAACAAGGCCACAGTCTTGTCTACAAAAGGCTGTGGCTTTGCGCGCAGGTTCAGCACGTAGGCGCAGGTGAAGCCCCTGCCCACGGGCAACGGCATGATCTTCACCTATCCGCGTAAGTGCGCCCCCATCACCGCCCCAGTTTGCCCAACGGCGCTTGATTGAGGGTTCAAACCCTACCTGGATGATTACGAGGAAATTACATGTCAAAGCTGGTGTACTACGTAGCTGCCACCCTGGATGGTTACATTGCCACGCAACAACACACGCTTGACTGGCTGGAGAACTTCACCCTTGGAAATGACGCAACAGCCTACGATGATTTCTATCAGACGGTCGGCGCGGGTCATGGGCTCGCGGACCTTTGAGTGGATCCTCTCGAACTCACCTGATGACTGGCCCTACCGCGATGTGCCCGCGTTCGTTGTGACCAAGCGCCACCTGACGCTTCCTGCCGACCTCGATATTACCCTGGTAAGCGGGGATGCCAGCGCCATCGCCGCCAAGGCCAGAAACGCAGCCAAAGGCAAGAGCGTCTGGCTGGTAGGTGGCGGCCAAACCGCGGCAGGGTTTGCCGAAGCTGGCGAACTGCAACAATTGTTCATCACCACCATTCCCGTCTTTCTCGGCAGCGGCGTGCCTGTATTGCCCGTTGATCGGGCGCTTGACGTCGTGCTGCGAAAACAGCGAACGCTACAGAGCGGTGCCATGGAGTGCATCCTGGATTTACAAACCTCTTAACGCGTGCACGGCCATTGCACTGCTGCCACTCTGCAGATGCTTCTTAAGAAAAGCCCGGGTGCGATCCTGCACTGGATTACTCAGAATTGCACCCGGTGCCCCCTGCTCCACCACCACCCCGCCATCCATGAACACGATCTGGTCGGCCACCTCGCCGGCGAGATGAAATCGATGCCAATATCATAC
Organism: Pseudomonas sp. NPDC089407; assembly: GCF_044900445.1. NCBI lineage: Bacteria > Pseudomonadati > Pseudomonadota > Gammaproteobacteria > Pseudomonadales > Pseudomonadaceae > Pseudomonas > Pseudomonas sp. NPDC089407. The sequence continues at coordinate 26,559 of NZ_JBJDNB010000021.1, read as the reverse complement.
GGGCGATCATCCTGGTTTCACTCAAGCGCACACCGGCACTGGGGCTGCTTGACCTGCTGGCACAGAACGCCCAGGTAAAACGGGTTTCATCGGTCAGCGGGCAACTTGACCTGGTGATCGAGGTTGAGGCGCGAACGATTGATGACTTGAACCGGGTACGTGATGCCGTGGCCAGTCATGATTCGGTAGATGACATTACTACGGCGGTGGTGTTGCGGCGGGATATCGACAGGCAGAAGACATAGTGCCAGCCCGTGAAAGTGCCGGGGCTGCTTCGCAGCCCATCGCCGGCAAGCCAGCTCCCACAGGGACTGCGCTGGCTTCTAGTTAACACAGTGCCGGGGCTGCTTTGCAGCCCATCGCCGGCAAGCCAGCTCCTACAGAGACTGCGCTGGCTTCTAGTTAACACAGTGCCGGGGCTGCTTCGCAACCCATCGCCGGCAAGCCAGCTCCCACAGGGACTGCGCTGGCTTCTAGTTAACACAGTGCCGGGGCTGCTTCGCAACCCATCGCCGGCAAGCCAGCTCCCACAGAGACTGCGCTGGCTTCGAGTTAACACTATACCTGTGGGAGCTGGCTTGCCGGCGATGAGGCCAGCGCAAACAGAGCAAGGCAGTTGCGGCCACACGGCCACCACTGTGTTCTTCGCTACTTCAGCGCGGCGGTGAAGCTGTCCTTCAGCACTTCCAGCAAGAAATCGGCATTGGCCCGGCTGAAAATCATCGATGGGCGCATTTTCAGTACGTTGTCATGCGGCCCTTCGGTGCCAATCAGCACGCCGCGCTCTCTGGCGCCATCCGCCACTTTCCTGGCCAGGGCCGTGGCCGGGGCTTTGGTTTTGCGGTCAGTGACCAGCACGATGCCGAGGAACAGGCCCAACCCGCGCACATCGCCAATTACCTCGAACTGCTGCTGCAGCTTGCGGAACCCCTCAAGCAGGTAGTTACCAACGTTCAAGGCGTTCTCTTTCAACTGGTCGCGCTCGATTGCATCGAGTACCGCCAGACCTACCGCGCACGACACCGGGTTGCCGGCGAACGTGTTGAAGTACTCCATGCCATTGTTAAAGGCATCGGCAACCTCACGGGTGGTCACCACCGCCGACATCGGGTGGCCGTTACCGATCGGCTTGCCCATGCTGACCGCATCCGGCACCACGCCCTGGGTCTCGAAGGCCCACCAATGGCTACCGACGCGGCCAAAGCCGACCTGCACTTCATCGGCCAGGCACAGCCCGCCTTCTGCCCGCACCATGGCGTACACCTCCTTGAGGTATTGCTCGGGCAAAAACACCTGCCCCGCCACGCTGGGGATCGACTCGGCGAGGAAGAACCCGGGGCGCTTGCCGGCCTTGCGCATGGCAGCCAGCTGCTCTGCCACCGACTCGGCAAAGCGCTTGCCGTGCTCGTCCAGCGGCCAGTCCTCGGGGGCGTAGTAGCTCTCAGGGACCACGGCCTCGTAAACGTGCGCCGCCCTGCCCTTGCCGGCTTTGCGCTTGTACTTGTAAGGGCTGAGGTCGATGAGCTCCTGGGTGGTGCCGTGGTAAGCCCAGTCCAGCACGATCGCCTGGTCACTGCCGGTGTAGTTGCGCGCCATGCGCAGCATCAGGCTGTTGGCTTCACTGCCCGAACAACCGAACGACGCTACGCAAAGGCCCTCTGGCAGCGTGCCGGTCAAGCGCTCGGCGTATTCGACGATGTTGTCGTGCAGGTAACGGGTATTGGTGTTGAGCAACGCAGCCTGGTGTGTCAGGGCTTCAACCACGTCGGGGTGACTGTGGCCCAGGTGGCAGACGTTGTTGAAGCAGTCCAGGTAGGCTCGCCCGAAGTTGTCGATCAGCCACACGCCATCGCCCCGTACGAACTTGATCGGGTCGGTGTAGGAAATGGACAGGTTCGGCAGCAACAGTTCCTTGCGTTTGGCAATGATCCGGGCCTTGGTCAGGCCCTGCTGGTCGTAGGTTTCTGGCGGGATACCGGCCAGTGCCGAGGCATCCGGGAACAGGTCCGCCCACACGTCGCGGTACTCCGGCTCACCTACGCCAATTACCTCGCTGGCGGTCAGCCCGGTATCGGTGGTCATCTGCAGGTGCAGGTGCGGAATCCAGCCGCCGTTTTCGTGGTCTGCGCCCATGTAGCCGACCAGGTCGCCGGCTTCAAGCGTGTCGCCCGCCTGCAGGCGGGTGAGCGCCTCATGGGCCATGTGCCCCCACAGGGTCAGGAACGGCGGGCAACCTGGCGGCGTATGCTCGATCATCACCAGGCCACCGTAACCCAGTGGATCGGGCTCGACCTCGACGCTTTTGACGGTGCCGGCGACGGGTGCGTACAGCGGCGTACCGGCAGGCATCACCAGGTCCACCCCTACATGCAGGGTGCGCCGTTGCCCCTTGATAAAACGCGACTCGAAGGCGCTGTCGGTGTAGATGGTGCGCAGTTCACCCCATGGCCCGATGGCCAACGGCACGTTGTGCGCAGCCGAGTATTCGTTCCACCAGCGGGTTGCGTCGGCCGGGCGCTGCTGGGCGGAGGCAATGGTCATCTCATGGCTGGCGTCGCCAAACGGTGCGATAACCTTGTTCAGGATGGCCGCTGACGGGCGCACCAGGTCGGCAAAGGTTGTGTGATTGGCGGCGATCCAGCGACGGACATCGCCGGCGCCGTCGATGGCATCAAAACCACAGGCCTTGCGCAGAATGCCAGTGGCCAGCCGTGGGTTCATCGCATCCAGTTGCTCCAGCAGGCGCCAGGCAGGCGCCTCGCTGATGGCCAGGTAGGGGTTGTCGTCGGTCTGATCCTGGCGGGAAGCAGAGAACGTGACGCTGATAACCAGGCGCATGGCGATCAGGTCGAACAGCACATCCAGCTCTTGTGCCTGCAGCGGGTACGTTTCATGGAAACCGGCCACCAGCGCGGCAGCCGCGCCGATCGGGTCGTCCATGTCGAGGATGGCATACGCACTGGCAATCGCGACCTCGGCAATCAGTACGGTGTGCACGGCATCGCCGAAGTCGATGAATCCGGTCACGGTGCTGGTGGTTTCGGCATCGACCAGAATGTTCCAGTCGTTGGCATCGTTGTGGATCACCTGGGCGCGGAGCGCGGCCAGCCTTGGCTGTACGGCCTGTTCGAAGCGGGTAATGAAACGCTCGGCAATCGCCCGACGCTCCGGGCTCTTGATAAAGTGCAGGCGCGAACGGGAGCGTGCGGCATGGCGCAGGTCCCAGTCCAGTTCGCGTACAGCACCCGGGTGCATGAAGCCCTGCAGGGCACGGTCAAGCTCCCCCAGCGCCCGGCCGAAGTTGCTCATCAATGCAAAGCTGCGCCGGGCCTCGGCGAGCGGAGTGCCCGGTAGCCAGCTGACCATGCGCAAGGCGTGCTGCTCACCCGCGGTGCTGGCCACCGTTGGCAGGTAGCCCCCCGCGACGCTGGCCCGCAGGTGCGGCACGCCCAGGTGCGCAACCTGCACCGCCAGGTGCTCGAGCAGCGCGGTTTGAAACGCGCTTTCTACCTGGGGTTCACTGGCGTTGACAATTTTCAGGATCCAGCCCGCATCTGTGCCGGTTTCCAGCCGGTAGTTGCGGTCACGCTCGCCATCCAGGGGCGTTGCCTTGCCGGTGACATTGAAGAAGTCTTTTGCGAGGCCCTCAGCATCGCTTGCCGAAAACCGAGGTGCCGGGTGGGAAAGGTCTGTCATATCATCACGTTCCGAGCGAGCAATTTGTTTTTTTCAATAGCTTGTCATGCACCACCGAAACCGACACCCTGCATACGGTCGGGATCAACAGGCATTATGCCGGTTCTGACCGGCATAAAGACGGCGGGCTTATTGGGTGGTGCAATGCGTGACCTGGACGCAAAAGATCGTGAAATTCTTGAAGTACTCTCGAAGGACGCGCGCATCGCGCTCAAGGCGCTGGCTGGCCGCATCGGCCTTTCCAGAAGCGCCACGACCGAGCGCGTAGCCAACCTTGAGCGCAGCGGGATCATTCGCGGTTACCGCGCCGACATCGGCGAAATAGACGCCAACGTGATACGTGCGATCTTGCTGGTGACGTTGCAGCGCACACCGGCCATGGGGCTGCTCGACCAACTGGCCACCGATGCGCGCGTGCGGCGGGTTTCCTCGGTGAGCGGGCAGCTCGACCTGGTCGTTGAGGTAGAAACGCGCACTATCGACGACCTCAACCAGGTACGTGACAGCGTGGCACGGCACGAATCGGTGGATGACATTACCACCTCGGTGGTACTGCGCCGGGACATCGACCGTCAGGGTGCTTGAGCAGCCGCAACGGCCCTGCGCAACCTATCAAGCCAGTGCGACCATTGTGGGAGCTGGCGTGCCCTAATGCCAGTCAGTTAAGAAAAGGCGAGGTGTTCGGCGGGCTTTCAGCATCGCTTATGCGATCGAGCGCCGCCCGCGCGGCGCTTCGCGGCACAAGGCCGCTCCCACATCTGTTTCGGGCCAGTTTCTTCTGTGAGATCTCCCGCGCCCGCCTTGTTTGTTCCATTTGATATCGGCTGCGCCACTGCTCTTCATCAATCTCAAGCCATGCACCCAGGGGGCGCGCGCCAAAGGCACAGGAATAATTGGCCCGAAATAGCGCCACAGGGGGCGCCCCTCTTCAACTGTGAATACGGCGGTCGACAGCCGCGTCTTCGCTTGTTGCCTCGGCAAATGGTGCTTCTCGCGATAGCGCACCACGGCACCGTCTGGCCAGTGCGCGAGGGTTTCCAGCCCGTTGAGCTCAATGCTCAGACCGGGCTGAGCGCCTGCGCGTTGGGCAAACAGCGACGCGACCTCGGCAAGGCCGATCTGGGCACCGCCAGGTGTGACCATTTTAAAATCACGGTGAAAGCGCTCGAGCATGGCTGCAACAGTGCCCTCAGCGCGGGCAAACTGCGCCTCGATCAAGACATGCAGGTCAATGACTTCTTTCAGATAACGGTCCATGAAGTTCCTTTGCTTTGGTGGGTGGGCGAATCCGCAGCCAGATCAGGGCGACCAGGCAGGTTGCCTGCAAGCCCCCCACCAGCATGAATGTACTCTGATAGGCCTGCCGTGCCCCGATTTGCGAAGACAGCAAGCCGAACACCAGGCTGACCGCCGTGACGCCCAGGCAGAAACTCAATTGCCGGTTCAACGCCCAAAGGGTACTGCCCTGGCCGAGTGCCGAAGGGGCCAAGGCAGAAGCCAGCCGCTTCGAGCGCCAGCCCCGCTTGCAGGCTGATAGCGCCGAGGCGTTACTGGCCATGGCCTTGCGCGGGCTTGGTGTCGCGCTGCTGCCGGGCTGGCTGGTTGACGATGCCATCGCCCGGGGTGAACTCGTCAGTGTGATTGACCCTGGCCACTTCGCACGGCAACCGATTCATGCGCTGTATCGCAACAGCATGTATGTGCCGGCGGCAATACGGGTTTTCATCGACCTGCTGACTGCGCGATGGAACGATCAGGAAAGCGTTCGGTAACAGCACTCACGCGTTGCGCAGTACTGCCTGTATCTCGCCAACCACCTGCCGCTTTGCCTGGTCGACAGTGCCTTCATTTCGGCACAGCACCCAGCCATGCTCGGCAACCGCCCGCTCGAATGCTGCAGTGCAGGCAACCTGTTCATCCAGGCTGTGAATCACCGTACTGCCCAGCCCGCGGTTGCGCGCCGCAGCCCGTGCCCATGAGATTTCAGGGGCGGTGACCACACCGACATGCAGGTCTGGCACTTGCACGCCGCGCTCAAGGTTCAATTGCAAGATCTGCGCAAACGGCACGCTACGGCGAAATGCTGCGTCAGAGGGGTACCAGCGATCGATCAGGATGATGCTGTCTGCGGGCTGCCTGGGCAGTACCTTGCGAGAAATCCAGGCACGGCTTTCTGCGAACCGTTCGCAGACCTGGTATTCCAGCGCCTGGCAGGGGTTTCTGGCGAGCCTGTTGACCAACACCATGGTTTCGCTGCGGTAGGGGTCGTTGTTTCTCTCGCAAAGGCGGACCACCTTGTGCCCGTCCAGCCTCAGTGCTTGAGTCACGGCCTCCAGCAGTGTGGTCTTGCCGGTGCCCTTGGGGCCATCGAGGGAAACAAACAGGGGGTGATTCATCGTTCAATACCAGTAGGCTCAAGCGCGGGATGAGACCATTTATTGCGGCTTGCCATCAAGCGCCTGTCGAATGGAGTACATATGTTCTCCACAGGCGAAAGGCGGCATAGGCCGCCTTCGCCGTAGGCGGCTTTAGCCGCGAACAGCGGCGCAGCCGGTGCCATGCACCGCGTTGGATGCTTCGCGGCTAAAGCCGCTCCTACATTGACCGCGTCAGCTTTGGGCCTGCCAGCCCATTTGCTTGAGCGCCGTGAGCAAGCGCTCACCCTCAAGGCCTGGCACTTCGCGCCCGTCGTCAGCCAGCATCGTGCGCCCCGCCAGGATCGCATTGACGATGGCCTCCTCCACCGCCTCGGCTGCGGCTGCGAACAACGGCGAGATATGGTCGTTGTTGACCATCGCCACCTGCGCCGTCGTTGGCAGGTCGCGGCGGTTGTAGTCGGCCGGCGCCAGCCCGGTGTTACCGGTCGAAAACGCCAGGAAGATATCGCCGCTGGAGTCATCGGTACCGCCCCCTGTGCGGGCAATGCCCAGCGCCGCCCGTTGCGCCAGGCGCTGGCACTGGTGCGGCAGCAACGGTGCATCGGTGGCCAGCACTACCACGATCGAGCCCATGCCCGGGGTGCCCTGCTGATCAAAGGGCGAAGGCAGATCGAGCAACACCCGGCCCACCGGGTAACCATCCACCCGCAACTCACGACGCTGGCCATGGTTGGCCTGGACAAAAGCACCTACCGTCCAGCTTCCCTCCCCGGCCGACAGCTCCCGCGACGCCGTCCCGATGCCGCCCTTGAATTCATGGCAGATCATGCCGGTACCCCCGCCAACCGCACCCTCGCCCACTGGCCCGCTGCCGGCTGCGCCCAACGCCTGCTGGACCAGGTCGGCATTTACATGCTGGCCCCAGATGTCGTTCAGCACGCCGTCATACGTTTCCATCACCACCGGCATGCACCAGTAGGTCGAAGCATCAGCCAGGTTCGCGTGCTCATGGGCAATCAGCGCATCGCGCACTATGCCGACACTGTGGGTGTTGGTGGTGGCAATGGCGGTGGTCAGCAGGCCCGCTTCCCGAACCCACTCAAGGCCGGTGGCATCGCCATTGCCGTTGAGCACATGGCAGCCGGCAAAGCATGGCTGATAACGCGCCGGGCCTTCTCGCGGCTCGATAATGCTGACCCCGGTGCGCACCGCTTTGCCGGCGTGGGTGGTATTCAGGGTGGCGTGACCAACCCGCACCCCCGGTACATCGGTAATGGCGTTGTGTGGGCCGGGCTGGCCAAGGCCCAGCGTGATACCAAAATCGCGTGCTCGCATCTTGTCTCTCGCTCAAAGTTTCTGAAAGGCTGGGCTCAACTTGCCATAGGTGCCGTACAGCAACACCGAGGTAAGCAGAATGCCAACGATGATGAATATGTCCCGCGCCGAAGCCGTGCTCAGCAAGGTCGTCAGCAGGTACCCGGCACCGATCACCGCCCCCAGTGCCGGCAGCGGCCACAGTGGCATGCGGTACGGGTGTTCATGGTCACGGCGCACTACCCGGCTGAACAGTGCACACAAGCCCACCACCAGGTACACGCAGAGGATCAGCAGCACGGTGAATGACGTGAGCTCCGCCAGGTTGGAACTGAAGGTCAGTGCCGCAGACGGCACAGCAAGGAACAGTGTGGCCAGCCACGGCGACTCCCACTTGGGGTGGATCCGGGTAAACGCACGGTTCAGGGTCGGCATCCACAACGCGTCGCGCCCGCTGCTGTAGATCACCCGCCCACTCTGGATCACCAGGGCGATGATGGCGTTGAATACCGAAAGGAAGATCCCGGCGCTTACCAGGCGCGACAGGGTTTCGTTGCCATGCACGGTCAGCAGGTAGCCAATCGGATCGGGGCTGGCCAGCATCGCTTCCAGCGAGGGCGCGCCGATCAGCAGCGCCACCAGCGGGATCACCTCGATGGCCACCACCAGTACCAGTGACCACAACACGGCTTTGGGAATGCCGCGCCCGCCGCACTTCATGTCTTCAGCCAGCAGCACGGCGCCGCCATAACCGTTGAACGAGAACAGCGCGGTGCCAATCGCACCCACCACCAGCGCCCAGGGCGCCGCGTGCAGTAGGCCGTTATCGAGTACCAACGGGCTGACCAGGCTGCTGACCGGTTGCTGGGCGTGACCGAAGCCCAGCACCACGATCACCATCAACGCCGCCACTTCAAGCAGCAGGCAGATGCCGGTGACCCACGCGTTCAGCTTGATGTTGAGGATGCCCAGCAGGTAACCCAGGGCCACGATCACCAAGGCGACTGTCTGCCCGTCAAGCTGGGTGCCCAGCGCCGCGTTCAGGTAAGTGGCGGCCCCGGTGGCCAGTACCGGTGGAATGAACACCAGCATTGCCAGCACGGTTAGAAAGGTGGCATAGCCGGCCATGCCGCCAAACACCCGCTTGGCAAACACGTATTCACCCCCTGCCGCACTGTGTGCACGGCCCAGTTCGGCATAGCAGAGCGCGAACATCAGCGCCAGCACACCGCCGAGCATGAAGGCCCATATGACCCCGGTGCCGGCCTGGGCGATGGCAAAGGGCGCGATGACGAACACCGAACTTGCGGGGGTGACCGAAGAAACGGTAATGGCAACTACATCAGCGACGCTGAGTGTGGGTTTGAGTTCTGGAGCGGGTGCACTACTGGACGTCATTTGTTCATCCTCACGTTATTGTTGGTGTCAGGAGGCAGAACCAGGAAGCGAAGCGTGGCGGGCTCGACGGCCCGCTTGATGGGTATGGAATCTATGCGGCGGTAGCTGGCCGGACAATTCCCACTAAGGGGTACCCCCGGTTGACAGCGGCGGTGAATCAGGCGCCAATGCCCCAGGGCTGCGTTGCAGCCCCTGCTTGCTCTACCCCTTCCAAGGATGCTGTCGTGGACATTCTCTTTCATGAAGTTGCCGGCCACACCGCCTTGGCCCGGGCGATCGAGCACATCGGCAGCCCGCGCTTCTGGCGCCAGCTGATCCTGGTACTGCGGCATTGGGTACCGTTCGACAACGCCCTGGCGATTCACTTTCCGGCCCAGGGCGCACCGCACGTGCTGGAGGAATACGACGCCGCACCGGCACCCGTGGCCGGCGAGTTGTACCTCGACGGCTTGTACCTGCTCGACCCGTTCTACCAGGCCGCCCGCGAAGGCCTGGCCAGTGGTTGCTATCACCTCGAGGAAGTGGCGCCGGACCATTTCTGGCAAACCGACTATTACCAGAACTACTTCCAGGACCATGTGCTGGTGGATGAAGTGCAGTTTCTGCTGCAGTTGCCTGCCGGTGTGCTGTCGCTGTCGCTGGGCATGCGTCGTGCCTTCGACGCAGCAGAGCTGGGCAAGCTGAACCTGGTCAGCGCCTGGGTGCTGGCCCTGCTCCAGCAACACTGGGCCCGCAGCGGCCAATCGCTGCCGGTGCAGCCACCAGTTGGCGATGCCCTGGCCAGGTTCGGCCAAGGCTTGCTGTCCGAGCGTGAGCTGGAAATTGCCCGGCTGATCCTGCGTGGTTACTCGTCAAAAGCCATGGCGCAACGGCTGGGCATCTCACCGGAAACCATCAAGGTGCACCGGCGCCACCTGTACGCGAAACTGAACATCTCGTCGCACCCGGAGCTGTTCTCGATGTTCATCCGTGAGCTGGGGTTCTCTGATGACCGCGGGGATAGTTCTGTGTAGGCACAAGGCAGGCAAGGCCTGCTAGTCTGTCGGACGATGGCCGCCTGCTGGCAGCCTCTTCCCCCCTTACAGGCACGGCCGATGACCTCCGATACCCCAATAAACCTGACCAACTGCGACCGGGAGCCGATCCAGATCCCCGGTAGCATTCAGCCCCATGGCTGCCTGCTGGCCTGCGATGCATCGGCGACAGTGGTCTTGCGGCATTCGGTCAACACCCCGCAAATGCTAGGCGTAACCGGCGATATCAATGGCCTGAAGCTGCAGGCGGTGTTGGGAGATGAGGTCGCCCATACCCTGCGCAACGCGCTGGCCCGCACCCGGGAGGCCTCACGGCCCGCGCTCAGCTTCGGCGTCAAGCTGCCCAACGGCCAGGCCTTCGATGTCGCCGCCCACCTGTTCAAAGGCACGGCGATCCTCGAATTCGAACCCGCAGGCGCCAACATCGCCGAGCCCGTCGAACTGGCCCGTACACTGATCGCCCAACTGCGTGAAATCGACAAGACCGGCAAGCTGTTCCGCGACGCTGCGCGGTTTATCCGCGCCGTGCTCGGTTACGACCGGGTGATGATCTACCAGTTGGGTGCGGACGGCGCCGGCAAAGTAGTCGCAGAGGCCAAACGCAGCGACCTGGAAAGTTTCATGGGCCAGTACTTCCCGGCCTCCGATATCCCCCAGCAAGCGCGCGCGCTGTACTTGCGCAACCCGATCCGGGTGATTTCCGATGCCCAGTTCAAGACGGTGCCCCTCGACCCGGTGCTCGACCTCTCCGGCGAGCCGCTTGACCTCTCCTACGCGCACCTGCGCAGCGTCTCGCCTATTCACTATGAATACCTGAACAACATGGGCGTGGGCGCCTCGATGTCGATTTCGGTGATCGTCGACGGCGAGTTGTGGGGGCTGATCGCCTGCCACCACTATGCACCGCGCACGCTGGCCATGGGGCTGCGGGTAGCGGCGGAAATGTTTGGCGAGTTCTTTTCGCTGCATATCGAAACCCTGCGCAGCCGGCAAAAGCTTGAAGCCGCCGTGCAGGTGCACAAAGCGCTGGACAGCCTGCTGCGTGACGCCAACCAGGCCGCTGACATCGACGGGTTCTTCCATGCCCGCCTGCCCCGGCTGATGGCGCTGATCCCCTGCGACGGCATCGGCATGTCACTGCAGGGCCGCTGGGCGTCCGTCGGGCTGGCCCCACCGAAGTCGGCCGTGCCTGATCTGCTGCGCCTGGCCGACATTGTCAGCGACGGCCGCACCTGGGCGTCCAACCGCCTGTCGACGGTACTGCCGGCAGCCAAGGCGTACTTCACCGACGTGTCTGGCGTGCTGATCATTCCGATGTCGCAGCACCCCAGGGATTACCTGATCTTTTTCCGCAAGGAGGTGGTCGAGACGCTCGACTGGGCCGGGGACCCGAGCAAGACCTACGACAGTGGCGCGCTGGGCGACCGCCTGACACCGCGCAAAAGCTTCGCCCTCTGGAAAGAAACCGTTCAACAGCAATCGCTGCCGTGGTCCGAGCAGGACCGCCAGTTTGGCGATGCCATCCGCACCGCCATCGTCGAAGTGGTGCTGTACAACAGCGAACTGCTGGCCAGCGAACGCGCCAAGGCAGAAGTGCGCCAGCGCATCCTCAACGAAGAGCTCAACCACCGGGTCAAGAACATCCTCTCGCTGATCGGCGCGCTGGTTGCCCACCCGACTTCGGAAAGCCAGACCCTGCACGACTACGTGGCAACATTGAAAGGCCGCATCCAGGCACTGTCCCTCGCCCACGACCAGGTGGTACGAGGGGACGGTGGCGGGCGCCTGGCCAAACTGCTGGAGGCCGAGCTATTGCCCTACCGCACTGCCGCTGGCGTGATCGAACTGCAAGGCCCGAACGTGATTCTGGATGCCCGCGCTTATTCGGTCATGGCCCTGGTGCTGCACGAATTGGCCACCAATGCCGCCAAGTACGGCGCGCTGTCGCGGGCCGGCGGCACGCTTTGCGTAGGCTGGAGCATTGAAGCAAGCGGCGCCTGCGCCATTACCTGGCGTGAATGCGGCGGCCCGACGGTACGCCCGCCCAGCCGCACTGGCTTCGGCTCGGTGCTGATCGACCGCAGCATCCCGTTCGACCTTGGCGGCACCAGCGCAGTGGACTATCACCCCGAGGGCTTGCAAGGGCTGTTCAGAATCCCGGCCAAGCACCTCTCCGTGGCCGAAACAGCCGAGCCTGCCGGCATCGCTGCGCCGATCGCGCAGGCCGCCGATGCCTTTGCCGCACGGGCAAGCTTGCGCATATTGATCCTTGAGGACCAACTGGTGATCGCCGTTGGCCTGGAGCAGATTCTCAATGATGCGCAGATCAAGGACGTGATCACTGCCAGCTCCGAGGATGAGGCCATACGGCTGCTGGCTGACCGCGCACCGGATGCCGCCATCCTGGATGTAAACCTGGGCACCGGCACCTCCATATCGGTGGCCGATGAGTTGGTGCGGCGGCAGATTCCATTCCTGTTTGCCACCGGTTATGGCGACGGCATCAGTATTCCCGAGCACCTGCAGCATGTGCCGATAACGCGCAAGCCCTACGATGCCAATGCCATTCTGACCAGCTTGCAAGGTTTGTTGAGGATAGCTTCCTAAGCTTGTATTCAAAATCCAAGCGCTTGCGCAATCCCTGTGCAGGCCTCAGGCAGATACGGTCCCTGTAGGAGCGGCTTTAGCCGCGAACACCGGCGCAGCCGGTGCCCTGTACCGCGTTGGATTCTTCGCGGGCGAACCCGCTCCCACTGGTACGGTGTGGGGTTCCGTACCTGTGGACCTCAGGGTTTACACCGCCAGCGCGCGCTCACGCAGCTCGCTGTTGAGGATGCGGTCGTTTTCGCTGTAATCGACCGGGCAGTCGATCACGTGCACGCCCGGGGTCTTGATGCAGTGCTCCAGCAGCGGCAGCAGGCCTTCGGCGCTTTCCACGCGGTGGCCGTTGGCACCGTAGGCTTCGGCGTATTTGACGAAGTCCGGGTTGCCGTAGTCCAGGCCGAAATCGGTGAAGCCCATGTTGGCCTGCTTCCAGCGGATCATGCCGTAGCCGTCGTCACGCAGGATCACCACGGTGATGTGCATGCCCAAACGGACTGCAGTTTCCAGCTCCTGGCTGTTCATCATGAAGCCGCCGTCACCGCACACCGAGATTACCGGGCGGTCCGGGTGCACCAGGTGCGCCGCCATGGCCGATGGCAGGCCGGCGCCCATGGTCGCCAGGGCGTTGTCCAGCAGCACGGTGTTCGGCTTGTGCGCCTTGTAGTTACGGGCAAACCAGATCTTGTAGATGCCGTTGTCCAGGGCAACGATGCCTTCGGACGGCAGTACGCGACGGATGTCGGCCACCAGGCGCTGCGGGTAGACCGGGAAGCGGTTGTCGTCGGCGCCTTCGGCGATCTGCGCTTCGTTGGCTTCACGAATCGCCATCAGGCGGGTGAAGTCCCAGTGCGCAGTGTCGTTCAGGGCTTCGCTGATCTGCCACACGGCGTTGGCGATGTCGCCGATCACTTCCACTTGCGGGAAGTAAACTGCGTCGACTTCGGCAGAGCGGAAGTTGATGTGAATGACTTCGGTGCCGCCACGAACCATGAAGAACGGTGGCTTCTCGATCACATCGTGGCCGATGTTGATGATCAGGTCGGCCGCTTCGACGGCGCGGTGCACGAAGTCACCGGACGACAGTGCAGCGTTACCCAGGAAGCGCGGGTGGCGCTCGTCGACCACACCTTTACCCATCTGGGTGGTGATGAACGGGATACCGGTCTTGTCGATCAGCTGCTTGAGGACCTTGGCGGTCATCTTGCGGTTGGCACCGGCGCCGATCACCAGGATCGGGTTACGGGCGGCCAGCAGCTTCTCAACAGCAGCTTCAATGGCCACGTGCTCGGCCAGCGGGCGGCGGTGCAGGCTGCGCGGGATCGGCAGCGCGTCGGTCTGCTCGGCGGCGATGTCTTCTGGCAGTTCGAGGTGCACGGCGCCCGGCTTTTCTTCTTCAGCCAGGCGGAAGGCTTCGCGCATGCGCGCCGGGATGTTGTCGGCCGAGGCGAACTGGTGAGTGTACTTGGTGATGGGGTCCATCATGCCGCACACGTCGATGATCTGGAAGCGGCCTTGCTTGGACTTCTTGATCGGCTTCTGGCCGGTGATCATCATCATCGGCATGCCGCCCAGATAGGCGTAGGCGCTGGCAGTAACCAGGTTGGTGGCACCAGGGCCGAGGGTCGACAGGCTGACGCCGGTCTTGCCGGTCAGGCGACCGTAGGTGGCAGCCATGAAACCTGCAGACTGCTCATGACGGGTCAGTACCAGCTTGATCTTCGACTTGCGCAGGGATTCGAGCAGGTCGAGGTTTTCCTCACCAGGAATGCCGAATACATACTCGACACCTTCGTTTTCCAGACATTGCACAACGACATCGGCGGCCTTGGCCATTTGGGGTACTACCTCAAAATCTTTGTGGGATTGCAGATTTATTAAGCTGCGTGACTGAGATGTTGCAGGATGTCTCAGTGGCGCGCATCGTAGGCCCTCTGGTTAATAATAATAAATATATTGTTATGATGCTTAGCATCACAGTTCGTTATGAATGCAACTGGCATGAAAGGTAGTACCCCTCGATGAACCTCAAGGCATTGCGTTGCTGCGTCGAAATCGTCCGGCAAGGCAGCTTCACCAAGGCTGCGCAACACCTGCACATTGCCCAGCCGGCACTGAGCATGGCGGTAACCCGGTTGGAAGAAGAACTGGGCGTGACCCTGTTCAACCGCACCACGCGCAAAGTCATCCTTACTGCCGAAGGTGAGCAGTTTCTGCCGCGCATTGCCTCGGCCTTGCGCGAAATGGATGTCGCCCGGCAGGAACTGCGCGACATGGCCGACCTGAAGCGCGGCGAAGTGCGCCTGGGTATCCCGCCGATGTTCGGCCTGCATTACGTGCCGGGGTTGATGAACGCTTTTCGCAGGTTGTACCCGGGCATTGCCATGACCGTGTTCGAAGGCAGTGCCGAAGACATCGGCCACCGCCTGGAGCAGCGGGAAATCGACCTGGCGCTGCTGGAATCGCGACGGGTGCCGGCGGACAAGGAATCGATCCTGCTGGGCAGCGACGAGATGCTGGCCTGCATGCACCCCGACCACCCGTATGCCGGCAAGGCTTTCCTCACTGCCGAAGACCTGCGCAACACCGACATGGTGGTATTTGACCGAACCTTCGTGCAACGGCACCTGCTGGACGCGTTCTTTGCCGAACATGGGATCACCTATCAGGTGGCGCTGCAGAGCAACTTTGTCTCGCTGGTGGTGCAGGCGGCGCTGGACAACATGGGGGTCGCTACCCTGCTGCGTTCGGTGCAGCAGCGTACACCGGGCATCGTGGGCGTGCCGTTCCGGCCGGCGCAGCAGATGAGCTTCCGCCTGTGCTGGCGGTCGGGGGAGTACCTGTCTTTGGCCAGCAAGCGGTTTATTGATTTTGCCGCGCAAACGCATTACCTGGAGCGTTGATGCCAGCCTGTTCCAGCCCTTTCGCGGCTAACGCCGCTCCTGCAAAGGAATGCGCTTCTGCCGGGTCTTCAATTGCACATGTCATGGATAAGGCCCGGCAAATGCCAAGATAAACTGCTCATTCGTTACATTTCGACAGGTTCTTGCCTGCGCTTCGCCTCCCTACAATGACCTCACAACAACAAACGAGCCCAGCTCCGTGAGGCACGATCCCCATGTACAGAGACCATATCGTCAAACCGCGCGCGACCGACAACCCGGCTTTCATGGGCCTGGTCACGGCCGTTATCTTCGCCCTCGCCCTGTTCTATGGCGTGGGTGACGGCAGCCTGGCCAAGCTGATGGGCCCGATCGTGCTCGACCTGCAGGCACCGCTACTGCGCAACCTCGCCGTGGCGGGCACCCTGACCGTCACCCTGGTGTTGAACCTGTTCATTCTGGGCCGCTTTCCGCTGCGGGCCCAGGTGATCACCGTCTGGTGCGAACTGTTGCTGCTGTTCCTGCTGTTTTTCGACACCTTCGACCTGTCCTACAGCTTCATCGCCAGCAAGGTCGGCTTCATGATCACCCAAGGGGTGTTCACCACCGTCTATGTGTCGACCCTTTCGATCGCCATCGCCTTCGTCCTGGCGCTACTGGGGGCCACTGCGCGGCTGTCGTCCAACGGTTTCGCCATTGCCATTGCCAGCTTCTACACCTCCTTTTTCCGCGGTGTGCCGTTGCTGATTCAGATCTACCTGATCTACCTCGGCATCCCCCAACTGGGCTACATGGTCGGGGCTGTGCCAGCAGGCATCCTGGCCTTGTCGCTGTGCTATGGCGCCTACATGACCGAGATCTTCCGTGCCGGCATCAGCAGCATCCCGCGCGGGCAATGGGAGGCGTCGCGGGCAATTGGCCTGACGCCGTTGCAGGCCATGACCCGGGTGATCCTGCCGCAGTCGATGCGCCTGATCATTCCGCCCACTGGCAACCAGTTCATCTCCATGCTCAAGGACAGCTCGCTGGTATCGGTGATCGGTGTGTGGGAGCTGATGTTCCTCGCCCGTACCCAGGGCCGTGCCGAATTCCGTCACCTGGAAATGCTGATCACCGCCGCCGTCCTGTACTGGGTGCTGTCGATCCTGCTCGAAACCGTGCAGGCCCGCCTGGAAAAACGTTTCGACCGCGCCCATCGCTGATCGAGGAACCTGATGATGAACCAGCCTTTCACCCCCACTGCCGCCCAGGCCGCCGTATCGATCCGCGGCCTGCAGAAATGGTACGGCGAGTTTCACGTGCTCAAAGGCATCGACCTGGAAATCGCCAGCGGCGAGATCGTGGTGGTCTGTGGCCCGTCCGGCTCCGGCAAGTCCACGCTGATCCGCTGCCTGAACCTGCTGGAAGACTTCCAGAAAGGCCAGGTGCTGATCGCCGGCAACCCGCTGAACCGTGATGCAGCCAGCGTGGCCGGCATCCGCCGCCAGGTCGGCATGGTGTTCCAGCAGTTCAACCTGTTCCCGCACCTGACCGTGCTGGAAAACCTGATGCTCGGCCCGCGCCTGGTCAGCAAGCTGAGCGAGGCCCAGGCCCGCGCCCTGGCCCTGGAATACCTCGACCGGGTGCGCATCGCCAGCCAGGCCGACAAGTTCCCCGGGCAGCTTTCCGGCGGCCAGCAACAGCGTGTGGCCATTGCCCGTGCGTTGTGCATGAAGCCGCGCATCATGCTGTTCGACGAGCCCACCTCGGCGCTGGACCCGGAAATGGTCAAGGAAGTGCTCGACGTGATGGGCGAGCTGGCCCAGGACGGCATCACCATGCTCTGCGTCACCCACGAAATGGGCTTCGCCCGGCGGGTCGCCGACCGCATCATTTTCATGGACCAAGGCCAGGTGATCGAACAGGGCCAACCCAACGCGTTTTTCGACAACCCGCGCCATCCGCGCGCCAGGGAGTTCCTTTCGCAGATCCTCAGCCACTGAGGCCTGTGTCTACCGCTGTGCCAACACCACAACAACAATCGCAGACTGGAGACTTACCGAATGAACACAGTCGCACGCTTGTTCGCACTCACCGCCGTTGCCGGCAGCCTGACCCTGATGGCCGGTGCCGCCTGGGCCGGTGCCACCCTCGACCGCATCCACCAGAGCAAGGTGATGAAGGTCGCCACCGCCGCCAACTGGCCACCGCAATCGTTCCTCGGCGAAGACAACACCCTCAAGGGCTTCGACATTGATGTGGCCAACGAGATTGGCAAACGCCTGGGCAGCAAGGTGGCGTTCGTCACCCCGGAATACGGCATCATCACTGCCGGGCGCTGGTCCAACCGCTGGGACCTGTCGGTCGGCTCGATGACCCCGACCACCGAGCGTGGCCGGGTGCTCGATTTCCCCGCCATCTACTACTACACCCCATACGTGTTCGCCGTACACAAGGACGCCGCGGGCGCCAGCGCGGTCGACCTCAATGGCAAGACCATCGGCGTAGAAGCCGGCACCACCTCCGAGGACTACATCAACCGCCGCCTAAAAATCGACGCAGCGGACGTGCCGGCCTTTACCTATGAAGTCGCGCCGGGCGAGGTGCAAACCTACGGCGACAGCATGGGCCCGCTGGACGACCTGCGCATGGGCAACGGCACGCGCCTGGACGCCACTTTGTCGGCACTGCCCACCATCATGGGCGCGATCAAGGCCGGTTACCCGATCGCCCCGGTGCAAGGCAAGCCCGCCTATTACGAGCCGCTGGCCATCGCCACCGACAAGGGCGACGACGCCTTCAATGCCGAACTGGCCAAGGCCGTGGCCAGCATGAAAGCCGACGGTACGTTGAAGCAGCTGTCCGAGAAGTGGTACGGCGCCGACCTGACGCAAGTGCAGTAACCCCGGCCTCGCCTACCAACGCCCTTCAACTGGAGGGCGTACGGCCCTCCCATACCCGCAAAACCTGCAGCGCCCAGTAAAAGGATGACCCAGCCGATGTCCAGCTACAGCAACAACTACTACACCGGGACCATGCGCCCTGCCCCGCAGCGCGCCACTTTAGCCGGCGAAACCCGGGCCGATGTCTGCGTGATCGGTGGCGGCCTGGCCGGCCTTAGCGTGGCCCGTGAACTGCTGGCGCGCGGGCGCTCGGTGGTATTGCTGGAAGCGGCGCGGGTGGCCTGGGGCGCCTCCGGGCGCAATGGCGGTTTCGTGCTGCAGGGCTGGTCCGAGGGGCTGACGGCGATCGAGCGGCGCTGTGGCAAGCAGACTGCGGCGTCGTTGTTCCGGCTGTCGCTGGAGGGCGTCGATATCGTCCGCGACACCATCGCTCACCATCAGCTGCCTGGCTGCGCCGCCACCACCGGCAAGCTCAGCGTGGTGCGCTACGACGACGGCGACAAACTTCAGCGCACCCGCGACCGCATGGCCCGCGACTTCGACTTCAACATGGAGTACCTCGATACCCAGGCGCTGCGCAGCCGCCTGAACACCGACCGGTACTTCCAGGGGCTGCGTGACAGCCATGGTTTTCACTTCCACCCCTTGAACTACTGCCTGGGCCTGGCCGAACTGGTCGAACTTGCTGGTGGCCGCCTGCACGAGCAGTCGCCCATGCTGCGGGTCGAGCGCAAGCACGGTCACCACCGGGTGGTCACCGCCCAGGGCGCGGTCAATTGCAACGATGTGGTGTACTGCTGCGGCGGCTACGGTGGCTCCGAGTTTGGCCAGTTGCGCCGGGCCTTCCTGCCGATTGCCACCTATGTGGTACTGACCGAACACCTGGGTGAACGCCTACATGACGTAGTACGTACTACAGATGCGGTCGGAGACAACCGCCGCGCTTCCGACTACTACCGCATCGTCGAGGGTGATCGCCTGCTCTGGGGTGGCCACATCACCACACGCAACCTGCAGGATGAACAGCGCCTGGGGCAGTTGCTGACCCGTGACATCCTCAGCGTGTACCCGCAGTTGCAGGGTTTGAAGATTGCCAAGGCATGGTCCGGCTTGATGGGCTACGCGCGCCACAAGATGCCGCACATTGGCCCGCTGGGCCCGGGGTTGTGGGCTTGTACTTCATTTGGGGGCCATGGTATGAACACCGCACCCGTGGGCGCACGGGTAGTCGCCGAAGCGGTCTGCGGCGACAGCGACCGCTACCGCCTGTTCGATGCCTACGGCCTTGAATGGAATGGTGGGCCGTTCGGGCCGGCGGCGGCACAAACGGTGTATGCCGGGCTTAAGCTGATGGACCGCTTCCAGGAAGCCCGTGCGCAGTACAACAACTAGCACCTTACCAGGAACCGCCATGGATGCCCTGCCCCCCGGCGCGCTGTTCAAGCTCACCGAAAAAGACCGGCAACTGCTAGGCCTGCTGCAGGCCAATGCCCGCGAACCCACCGCCTCGCTGGCGCGCAAGCTGGGCGTGTCGCGCTCCGCCGTGCAGGAACGCATCAACCGCCTGGAAAACGCCGGTGTGATCACTGGCTACAGCGTGCGCATTGACCAGGACAAGCTGCAGCAGGTAATCAACTGCTTCACCATGACCTCGTGCAGCAACAAGAGCTACACCGACGTGATGACCGCGTTGCGAAAGATGGACTCAGTGCAGGCAGTGTATGCGGTGTCGGGGGAAATGGACTTCATCATCCACCTGACCACCCACACCCTGGGCGAACTGAATGCCGAGCTGACCCGAATCAACTTGATCAAGGGGGTGGCCCATACGGCTTCGCATATCGTGATGGAGACCAAGTTCAGCAAGAAGCTGACGCTTTGATTTCAGCCCGCCTCAAAGCCCTTGTAGGAGCGGCCTTGTGTCGCGATCGGGGTGCGAAGCGCCCCCAGAATTTGTGGATCAGGCGGCTATTGCCGGGGCCGCTTTGCGGCCCTTTCGCGACACAAGGCCGCTCCTACAGGGAATCTGCGTAAAGCAGCATTATGGATGTCTGAAAAATAAGCTGAAAGATGCTTGCTAGAGCGGTTTTTCATTTTAATTAGCCAGCTAATCAAGCTATTCTCGCCCGCGCCAGAACAACATCAAGGAGCAGGCATGAAGATCGAAATCGTACGCAATGAGCAGGACGCAGGCTGCAAGGTGATCATCGACGGGCACCCCGTGTCGTTCGCTGATATCCAGCACGCCCAAGCCTACGTGGACCAGTTGCAGTCCCGTCTTCAGGCCGCTCCGGCAGCCTTCGCCAACCCGGCAACCGAACCCGCCTGACCCCAGCCAGCACGCGGGGAAGCCGTTCAGCTTCCTCGACGTTGCAGCCATGGATTGACTATCATCCCGCCTTGAACGTTTCAGCATGTTTCACGCATGCCTCAATAGGGATACAGATGTCAGTCCAGGAACTACCCCCGCTCCCCAGCAAAAGCACCGTCGCCAAGATGGAAGCCGCCATGGCGCTGGGCAGCTTTGCCATCGGCACCGGCGAGTTCGCCATCATGGGCCTGATGCCCGACATTGCCAGCAACCTGCACCTGAGCGAACCGCAAGTGGGCCATGCCATCAGCGCCTATGCGCTGGGGGTGATGGTCGGCGCGCCGACCTTGGCGATTCTCGGGGCCAAACTGCTGCGCAAGCACATGTTGCTGCTGTTGATGCTGCTGTATGCACTGGGCAACCTGGCCACCGCGTTTGCGCCATCGTTCAGCGGCCTGGTGGCCTTTCGCTTCATCAGTGGCCTGCCCCATGGCGCCTACTTCGGTATTGCCGCCGTGGTGGCGTCGAGCATGGTGCCCAAGGACCAGCGCGCAGGGGCCGTGGCCCGGGTGATGATGGGCCTGACCCTGGCCATGCTGCTTGGCAACCCGGTGGCCACCTTGCTCGGCCAGTACTTCGGCTGGCGCTCCGCGTTCGTGCTGGTCGGGGTAATTGCGCTGTGTACCATCGCCATGGTCTGGCGTTATGTGCCGCAGCGTCACGATGAAGTGCGCAGTGACCCGCGCAAGGAACTGCAAGCCTTCACCCTGCCGCAGGTGTGGATGGCGCTGGCCATCGCCTCGATCGGCTTTGCCGGCATGTTCTGCGTGTTCAGCTACCTGGCGCCGACCATGCTGCAAGTGACCCAGGTGTCCCCACAGTGGATTCCGTTCGGCCTGGCAGCGTTCGGTGTGGGCGGGATCGTCGGTAACATCGCCGGCGGCAAGCTGTTCGACCGTTTGCAGTTCCGCGCGGTAGGGCTTGTGCTGGTGTGGTCGATTGCCGTGCTGCTGTTCTTCACCTTTGCCGCACAGGCATTGTGGAGCCTGCTGCTGGGCATCGGCCTGGTCGGCACCATGATTGCGCTGGCGGCGCCGCTGCAAATTCGTTTGATGGACATTGCCCATGAAGCGCCTAGCCTGGCGGCGGCCTCGAACCACGCGGCGTTCAACCTGGCCAATGCGCTAGGGCCGTGGCTGGGGGGTATGGCGATTACTGCAGGCATGGGCTGGACCAGCACTGGGTATATCGGTGCGGCGACAGCGCTGGTCGGGCTGGGCATTTACCTGGTGGCGCGGCGGATGAAAGGCGGGCATTGAGCTCAGACTTTTGGGGCTGCTTTGCAGCCCATCGCCGGCAAGCCAGCTCCCACACCGACCGCATTGGCCTCAGGCCGTGCGCGGTCCCTGTGGGAGCTGGCTTGCCGGCGATGGGCCGCAAAGCGGCCCCCCCCCCCGCGAGCTGTTCTTCGAACAACAACATCAAGCGTTTCAAGACGCGGGTGTCGATGAGCAATGTGAAGACCGGCACGTTCGTACCGACCCTGACACCTTGAAGCCTTACCGCGATTCCCTGTAGGAGTGCCATCCCCGGCGCCGCCTGCTTCGCGGGTAAACCCGCTCCCACAGGTGCAATGTGAACTCGGACATTGTACTTGACTGTGGGAGGGGCCTTGCCGGGGGCGCCGGACCGATCGGATGGGCTGCAAAGCAGCCCTGATATGCCCGTCATTGGCATAAAGGGTTACCCTACCTATTTCTAGCCTGACCACCGCTGAGCCATTCATGTTCGACTGGGAAGACCTGCGCCATTTCTCCGCCTTCACCTCGGCCGGTTCGTTGTCCGCCGCTGCCAAAGCACTGGGCGTCGACCACGCCACCGTAGCACGGCGCATCGCTTCACTCGAAGCCTCGCTCAAACTAAAACTGGTCGACCGCCGCCCGCGCGCCTATGCCCTCACCGACGAAGGCAGGCGCGTTGCGGAGCTCGCCGAACAGATGGCCACGTCGTCGTTCGCCCTGGAACACTTCGCCAGCGCCGGCCAGCACGCAGTAGAGGGCGAAGTGGTGCTCGCGGCGCCGCCGGCACTGCTCGGCAGTATCGTCGCCCGGCGCCTGGGCGAGCTGTACCAGCGCTACCCGCAATTGCGCCTGAAGCTGGTCGGCAGCAAGTCGAAGGCCTCGCTGACACGCCGCGAAGCCGACATCAGCATCGCCCTGGCCAGGCCGACCGAGCCAACCCTGGTGGTCAGCCTGCTGGGGCACCTGAACTACCGCTTGTACGCGTCGCCAGGCTACCTGGCCGGCGCCACCCCGCGCCGCTACATCGGCTACGACGAGTCCCAGGCCAGCTCGCCACAACAGCAATGGCTCAACCGCCAGGCCGGCCAGCAGCCCTTCGCGCTGCACAGCAACGACCTGCGCATCCAGGCCCAGGCCTGTGCCGGCGGTATCGGCATCGCGTGCCTGCCAGCATTCATGGCGCAGGAACATGGCCTGAAGGAAGCGGGCAAAGCCGAGCAGACCATGAGTATCGAGATCTGGCTGGCGGTGCATGAAGACGTGCGCGCCACGCCACGGATCAAGGCGGTTACCGACTTTCTCCAGCAACAGGTGCGGCCACTGCTGCACTTGTGAATTTTTGCGGATGAAACCTGCAGCAATACAAAATTTTCGCGCAAGGCTGCCAGCGTTAGGCTTACTCCATCACCAGTGCCTTTGAAGGAGACGACCATGCAATACGTAAAACTGGGCAGTACCGGGCTGGACATTTCCAGGTTGTGCCTGGGCTGCATGACCTTCGGCGAACCGGATGCCGGCACCCACCCGTGGACGCTGGGCGAAGACGCCAGCCGGCCGATCATTCGCCACGCCGTCGAGCAAGGTATCAACTTCTTCGACACCGCCAACAGCTACTCGGCCGGCACCTCGGAAATCATCGTCGGCAAGCTGCTGAAAGAGTTCACCCGCCGCGAGGAAACGGTGATTGCCACCAAGGTGTTCTTCCCCGCCAACATGTGGCAAGGCACCAGCCGGCCGAATGAACAAGGCCTGTCCCGCAAGGCCATCATGGCCAGCATCGACGCCAGCCTTGCGCGCCTGGGCACCGACTACGTCGACCTGTACCAGATCCACCGCTGGGACTACCACACCCCCATCGAGGAGACCATGGAAGCCCTGCACGACGTGGTCAGGGCCGGCAAGGCCCGCTACATCGGCGCTTCGTCGATGTATGCCTGGCAGTTTGCCAAGGCGCAGCAGGTGGCAGCCAACAACGGCTGGAGCCGCTTCGTGTCGATGCAGAACTACCTCAACCTGATCTACCGCGAAGAAGAACGCGAGATGATCCCGCTGTGCCTGGACCAAGGTGTCGGCCTGATGCCCTGGAGCCCGATGGCACGTGGGCGCCTGACCCGGCCGCACGGGCAGCAGACCGAGCGCACCCGCACCGACCTGTCCGGGCAGTCGTTCTATGAAAACACCGAAGTCGAAGACGGCCGGGTCATTGATGTGGTCGAGCAGATTGCCGGCGAACGCGGCGTACCCATGGCCCAGGTAGCGCTGGCATGGGTGCTGGGTAAAACCGGCGTTTCAGCGCCTATCGTCGGCGCCTCGAAGCCCGCTCACCTGGACGATGCGCTGGGCGCGCTGTCGTTGCAGCTGAGCGGGGACGAGGTGGCGCGCTTGCAGGCCCCTTACGTTCCGCACGCCGTGACCGGCTTCAAATAGCGCTGGCTTGTGGCAGCTCGATGCGTACCCGCAAGCCTCCGGTGGTGGCGGCCAGCGCGGTGATGCTGCCACCGTGCAGGGCGATGGCCCGCTGGGCGATCGCCAGGCCCAGGCCGAAGCCGTCACCGTTGCTGTCGGTACCCCGGTCGAACGGCTCGAAGATGCGCTGCAGGCGTGCCGGGTCGACGCCAGGGCCATGGTCGCTGACGCACACCTGCAACCACTGCCCACCCGGTGCCGGTGCGGCCTCCACCAACACCGCCGTGCCGGGCGCAGTGTAGCGCACGGCATTGCGGATGATGTTCTCGAAGGCACGGTACAGTAGCTCTTCATGGCCATGCATGAGAAACGCACCCTGCGCCAGCAAGGACACCTGGCACTGTTTCATGCTGGCCTCGAAGCGGGCATCCTCGACGATCTGCGCCAGCAGCTCGACCACATCCACGCTGGCAAAATCGCTGTTGCCCTGGCGGGACTGGGCACGGGCCAGGGTCAGCAGTTGCTCGATCAGGTCATCCATGCGCCGTGACTCGCGCTCGACCCGTTCGAGCATGTCGGGCCGGTCGGGTTGCTGACGCATCAGGCCGATGGCGGCGTGCATGCGGGTCAGCGGTGAGCGCAGCTCGTGGGAAATATCATGCAGCAGGTTCTGCTGCGCCTGCACCAGCGCCTTGAGTTGGCCGGCCATGCGGTCGCAGTCCTCGGCCAGCTCGACGATCTCGTCACGACGCTTGCCCAGCCGTGGCCTTACCCGTACATCGAACCGGCCCTGGGCGACCTGGCCCATGGCCTCACGCAGCCAGGTAAGGGGGCGGGTCAGGTACAGGCTGCACAACAGGGCGAACACCGCACTCATCAATGCGCCCGTCAGAAACGGGCCCAGGTTGCGTGGGCGCGGCGCCATGCCGACACCGGTGGCCACCGACGCCCGCAGCACCAGCGGGCGGCCGTCGCGGTCGATCAGCGCCTGCTCGAAACGCGCCGTGTGCACTGTCCTGCCTGCCAACAATCGGCCCTGATCGTCGTAAAGCCCGACCTGCACATCCGGCGATTGTGGTGACACATCGAGCAATTGCCGGCCGGCCCGTTCGCCATGGCGCTCGAGCATTTGCAGTTCGGTGGCCAGCAGCGAGCGCAACCCGGGGGTATCACCGCGCAGGTCATTGAGCATGAAAGCCCCCGCCCCCACCAGGAAGGTCAGGGTATTGGCCAGCCAGAAGGCCAGAAACAGCTTCCAGAACAGGCGCCGGCGCATCATTCGACGATCAGCATATAGCCCATGCCGCGCACGCTCTGGATCCAGCTGCTGCCGTCGGCACGGGGGCCGAGTTTTTGCCGGATGCTGCTGACGTGCACGTCGATGCGCCGGTCGTAGCGGGTCAGCGGCCGGCCCAGGGCGTTCAGTGACAGGTCTTGCTTGCTGACCAGCTGGCCAGCCTGGCGGGCCAGCGCTTCGAGCAAGCTGAACTCGGAGCCGGTCAGCTCCAGCGTAGCGCTGCCCCAATGCGCCTCGCGCCGGCCTGGCCACATTTTCAAGGCGCCGCTACGCACCTGTTCGGGCGCCTCGGGGGCACTGGCTTCGCCCATCAGGTGCGGCTGCACACGGCGCAGTATCGCCCGCAGACGTGCCACCAGCTCACCGGGAGAGCTGGGCTTGGGCACATAGTCATCGGCACCCAGCTCCAGGCCGGCGATGCGGTCGATGTTGTCACCACGGGCGGTCAGCAACAGTATCGGCACCTGGCTGCGCACACGTACACGGCGTAGCACTTCGATGCCTGAAATACCGGGCAGCATCACATCCAGCACCACCACCTGGAAATTGCCGGACAACGCCTGGGTCTCGCCCTCCTCGCCGGTGTCAACGGCCGTGGCCTGGAAGCCTTCGCGGGCCAGGTACAAAGAGAGCATTTCGGTCAGTTCGCGGTCGTCGTCGACCAGCAGCACAGGGATCATCAGGGCCAGGTATCAGGTTTGCGGGGTAGTAATGATCGCCCCGCAGGCCGGCGCTGTCACCGCCGGCCGGTCGGACTTTACACATCTTTACCCTCGGCTAACCGCGCCGTACACAGCCCGCCCGTATCCTCATCGCCCGCTGCTTGCGGGTTGCCCGCGCTTGCTCCCCTCCAAATCCGCTTGTCTGGAACCCCCGATGAACTACCCGCGCCTGTTGCTCTCCATCCTGCTGCTGAAAGCCACGCTGGCCCATGCCGCACCGTTCAGGATCGCCGACATTCGCATCAACGGCCTGCAGCGGGTTTCCGCCGGCAGCGTGTTCGGTGCCCTGCCGCTGAACGTTGGCGATCAGGCCGATGACCGCCGCCTGGTGGACTCG
>NZ_JBJDNB010000020.1:0-116918 GCF_044900445.1 Pseudomonas sp. NPDC089407 | reverse complement strand
TCAAAATGTCAGCGCCACCGCAGATCTGGAGCCATACATCTCATGTTTGCTGCGCGACAGCGCAGCCCGGAAGGGCTGGGTGATCTCCCACAGGTCCTGCACAAGTCTTCAGGCCTGTGGAGTACCTGTGGGAGCTGGCTTGCCGGCGATAGGGCCCTGACAGGCAACACAAGACAGTTTCCCCCTACAGGTATTGTGGGATACCTGTGGGAGCGGGCAAGCCCGCGAAGAGGCCCCAACAGGCTGTCAGTGGAGCTCGAAGGTATCAGCATCCAGGTTTGCCGGGAACTTGGCCCGGTACGCCGCCAGCTCCGCCGCGCTCAACACCGCAGTAAACACGCCGTCAGCCTCCCCGGCACTGAGCAGGCTCTCACCCTGGAAGTCCAGCACCTGGCTGTCACCCGAGTACGCAAAGCCCTTGCCATCCGTCCCCACCCGGTTAACCGCCGCCACATAGCACAGGTTCTCGATCCCCCGCGCCGGCAGCAAGCGGTTCCAGTGCTGACGGCGTGCAGCCGGCCAGTTGGCGGTGTACAGCAGCAGGTCGGTGTCCTGGGCATCGCGGCTCCACACCGGGAAGCGCAGGTCGTAGCAGATCAGCGGGCGAACCCGCCAGCCCTTGATCTCGAACTGCACCTGACGCTCGCCGGGGGTGTAGTGCTTGTGCTCACCGGCCATGCGGAACAGGTGGCGCTTGTCGTAGTGCAAGATCTCGCCATCCGGGCGCGCCCACAGCAGGCGGTTGCGATGGCTGCCATCGGCGGCCTGGATAATCACGCTACCGGTGATCACCGCGTTGTACTTCTTCGCCTGGGTTTTCAGCCATTTGTAGGTCGGGCCGTTCTCCGGCTCGCACAGGCTTTCCGACTGCATGGAAAAACCGGTGGTGAACATTTCCGGCAAAATCACCAGGTCCACTTCGCCCACCTGCTCCAGCAACACCTCGAAGTGCGCATAGTTGGCCTCGCGGTCATGCCAGGCCAGGGTGGTTTGCACCAGGGCAACTTTCAGGTTCGGCAGTGTGCTCAGATCGCGCATAGTTTTTCCGCTGCCTGACGCAGCGTCTCCTCTCGTTTGGCAAAGCACAGGCGCACCAGGCGTTGCTCGGGGATGGGTTGCTGGTAGAACACCGACACCGGAATGGTCGCTACGCCGTGCTCACGGGTCAGCCACAGCGACATGTCGACATCGTTCAGGTCCGGGCGGATTTGCGAATAGTCCACCAGCTGGAAATAGGTGCCCGCCGTGCGGGTAAAGCTGAAACGCGAACCTTCCAGCAAGCCGCAGAACAGGTCGCGTTTGGCCTGGTAGAAGGCCGGCAACTCATCGATATGTGCCGGGTGCTCGGCCATGAAATCGGCCAGCGCGCACTGCAACGGCGTCACCCCGCAGAAGTTGACGTACTGGTGCACCTTGCGCAGCTCGGCGCTCAGCGCTGGCGGGGCGATCACGTAGCCGGTCTTCCAGCCGGTAACGTGGTAGGTCTTGCCAAATGAGCTGACCACGAAGGCGCGTTGGTACAGCTGCGCGTGGGCCAGCACGCTGGCGTGGCGCACGCCGTCAAAGACCAGGTGCTCATAAACTTCGTCACTGACCAGGCAGATATCGCGGTCGGCGATCAGCCGGGCCAACTGGTCAAGGTCTTCGCGGGTAATCAGTGCACCACTGGGGTTGTGCGGCGAGTTGAGGATGACCATGCGCGTGCGCGGGCTCAGCGCGTCGCTGAACTTCTGCCAGTCGATACGGAAGTCGTTGTCACTCAGCTGCACATGCACGCAGCGGCCACCGGCCAGCTCCACGGACGGTTCGTAGCTGTCGTAGCAAGGGTCGAAGACGATCACCTCGTCACCGGCCTGCACGACCGCCTGGATGGCGCAGAAGATCGCCTCGGTGGCGCCGGGGGTGATGGTCACTTCCTGGTCGGCGTCCACCCTGGCCCCGTACAAGCGCTCGACCTTGGCTGCCACCTGCTGGCGCAGGGCCGGCAGGCCGGTCATAGGCGAATACTGGTTATGCCCGGCAGCCACATGCCGGCCCACTGCATCGAGCAGGGCCTGCGGACCGTTGAAGTCGGGGAAACCTTGCGAAAGGTTGAGCGCGCCAGTCTGCACGGCGAGCTGGGACATGGTGGTGAAGATGGTCGTGCCGACATTCGGCAGTTTGCTGCGGATCATGGAGCCCTCTTTCCTGGGGACTGAGAGCTATAAGCTACAAGCTTCAAGCCACAAGAAAAAGCGGCATGGATCACCCTCTGCTCTTTCTTGCAGCTTGTAGCTTGTAGCTTGCCGCTAATCAGCGCTTGTCGCGGCGCTTCTTCTCGGCCTTCTTGTGGTGCGACATCAAGCGGCGTTTCTTGTTGACCTGGCGGTCGGTAAGGGTGTTTTTCTTGCCCTCGTACGGGTTCTCACC
Source organism: Pseudomonas sp. NPDC089407 (assembly GCF_044900445.1). Taxonomy (NCBI): domain Bacteria; kingdom Pseudomonadati; phylum Pseudomonadota; class Gammaproteobacteria; order Pseudomonadales; family Pseudomonadaceae; genus Pseudomonas; species Pseudomonas sp. NPDC089407. The sequence goes on along the minus strand of NZ_JBJDNB010000020.1, from coordinate 114,509 downwards.
GCCCTTGTACTCGATGCGGATCGGCGTACCGACCAGCTTCAGCACGCGTCGGTAGGTGTTTTCCAGGTAACGCGAGTACGACTTGGGAATGCTCTCGGTCTGGTTGCCGTGGATCACGATCAGCGGCGGGTTGGCACCACCGAGGTGGGCATAGCGCAGTTTGATGCGGCGGCCGTTGACCAGCGGTGGCTGGTGCTCGCTGACAGCATCTTCGAGGATTTGCGTCAGGCGGCTGGTTGGCCAGCGGGTCACCGCCGAGGTGAACGCGGCCTGCACCGACTTGTACAGGTTGCCTACGCCGGTGCCGTGCAAGGCGGAGATGAAGTGGATGTCGGCGAAATCGACGAAGAACAGCCGGCGCTCCAGCTCGGTCTTCACGTAAGCGCGCTCACCCGGCTCCATGCCATCCCACTTGTTCAGGGCAATGACGATGGCGCGGCCGGCCTCAAGGGCGAAGCCCAACAGGTTCAGGTCGTGGTCGACCACCCCTTCACGGGCGTCCATGACGAAGATGACGACGTTGGCGTCCTTGATCGCCTGCAACGTCTTGACCACCGAGAACTTCTCGACTTCCTCGTGGATCTTGCCGCGCTTGCGCACACCGGCGGTGTCGATGAAGGTGTACTTGTCGCCGTCACGTTCGAACGGGATGTAGATACTGTCACGGGTAGTACCCGGCTCGTCGTACACCACCACGCGCTCTTCGCCGAGCATGCGGTTGACCAAGGTCGACTTGCCCACGTTCGGGCGGCCGATGATGGCGATCTTGATGCCATCCTTCTCGCTTGGGCCAGGAATGCGCACGGCCTCCTCGCCTTCTGCGACGTCCTGGTCGAGGGCTTCTTCCTCGGCGTCACGCGGCAGGTGACCCAGCACGGCTTCCATCAGGGCGCTGATACCACGGCCCTGGGAGCCCGCCACCGGAATGGCGTTGCCCATGCCCATGGGCGAGAACTCGGCACGTGCAACATCGGGGTCGATGTTGTCGATCTTGTTGGCGACCAGAATCGCCGACTTGTTGCGCTTGCGCAGGTGCTCGGCAATCATCTGGTCGGCGGCGGTCATGCCGGCGCGGGCGTCGACCAGGAACAGCACGTAGTCGGCTTCCTCAATAGCCATCAGCGATTGCTCGGCCATTTTCTCATCCATGCCCACTTCGTCACCGGTGATACCGCCGGTGTCGATCAGGATGAAGGAGCGACCCTGCCAGCTGGCATCACCATACTGGCGGTCACGGGTCAGCCCCGACAGGTCACCGACGATAGCATCGCGGGTCTTGGTCAGGCGGTTGAACATGGTGGATTTGCCGACGTTCGGGCGGCCCACCAGGGCAATTACGGGAACCATCGGCTCTCCACTCTCGAATTCTTGAAAATGCAAAGGCCGCTGCAAGGCAGCGGCCGGGGTACGGGCGGCGTGTCCTACGCCGCGGCTTGAAGCCCGCCAAGGCTTCAAGCATAGCTTCAGCGGATGGTCAGTGCCTCGAGCTTGCCGCTGTTGCCGAAGACATAAATGGTGTCGCCGACCACAAGTGGGCGGGCGCGCAGGCCATCGCTGTCGATACGCTCACGGCCAACAAAGCGGCCATCGACCTGGCTCAGCAGGTGCAGGTAACCTTCAAAGTCGCCTACAGCCACGTAGCTGGAGAACACTTCCGGTGCCGACAACTGGCGACGGGCCATGGTGTCGTTGCTCCACAAGGCGCTGGAAGAGCGCTCGTCGACGCTTTCGACGGTACCCGATGCTTCGCTGACATACACGTTGCCGTAGCCCTGGGCGACGCCCACGTAACTGGAAGCATCGCGCTGCCACAGCACACGGCCACTTTCCAGGTCCAGGCCCGCGACGCGGCCCTGGTAGGTGCTGACGTACAGGGTTTCACCGGACAGCAGCAGGCCACCATCGATGTCGACCACACGGTCCAGCTCGGAACGGCCTTGCGGAATGGCCACACGGCTTTCCCACACTGGCACACCGTTGTTGATATCCACCGCCACCACCTTGCCGGTGGACAGGCCGGCGACAGCCAGGCGGTTGGTAGCGATCGGTGCACCGGTACCACGCAGGGTCAGTACGGCCGGGGTGTTTTCGTAGATCCAGCGGCGGTCGCCAGTGGCGGCATCCAGGCCAATCAGGCGGTCATCCTGGGTCTGCACCACCACCACGTCACCATTGTTGGCAGGCGGGGCCAGTACTTCACTGGTCACCCGGGAGCGCCAGCGCTCTTCACCGGTGCTGGAGTCCAGGGCAATCACTTCGCCCTTGAGGGTGCCGAGCATGACCAGGCCGTAGCCTACGCCAACCGCGCCGGAAACCTGCAGCTCCAGGTCCTTCTTCCACACCACGTCACCGGTGATGCGGTCGAGGGCAAAGACTTCGCCGTTGACGTCGGAAGCGTAGATACGGTCGTTCTCGATGGCCGGTACCAGGGTGTTGTAGGTTTCACCCTGGCCGTCACCAATCGAACGGCTCCACTGCTTCTTCAGCACCACTTCCTCGGTGAACTTGGTCAGCTCGGCCGGGGGCAGTTCCTTCTTGCTGTTGCTGCTGCAACCTGCGGCCAGTACGGCCAGGGTCAGCACTGCTGCATGTTTCCAACCGATCACTTACGCGTCCCCTTTGGCCAGGTCATCCAGCTTCAATTGCAGGCCACCGACCGCCGCGTCATCGGACAGCGCAGCCTTGGCTTTCTCGTAAGCGCTGTGTGCGTCGTCAGCGCGACCCAGCTGTACCAGCAGGTCACCCTTCAACTCTTCACGGCTGGCCAGGAAGGCTTTGTCGGCATCGCCGTCAAGCAGCTTGAGGGCATCCTCGGCCTTGTTCTGCGCGGCCAGCACACGGGCCAGACGCTGGCGCGAAATCTCGCCCAGGGTCACATCGGCCGGCTTGTCCAGCACGCTTTTCAGCTCGGCAGCGGCGTCGTCGAGCTTGCCGCTGTCGACCGCGACCTTGGCCACGAACAGGCTGCCGTACTGGGCGTATGCGGTACCACCGAAATCACTCTTGAGCTTGCCGGCCAGTTCCGCCACCTTGGTGGTATCTGGCTGGCCAGTCGGCGTCAGGCTGGTTTCAAGCAACGCCTGATACAGCTGCGAGGCGCCTTGCGACTGGTTGTTCTGGTATTTGTGCCAGGTGTTCCAGCCCAGCACCACCACGCCAGCCAGCAATGCGCCGGTCAGCAGCGGCTTGCCGTTGCGGTTCCACCAGTCCTTGACCCCTGCCAGGTCATCATCATCGGTACTCGACACCCCAATACTCCTTTTCGCCTATTCGTTGTTGAACCGCGTTACGCCTGCGCGATCGCGGTTTCCAGGTGCCCTGCAAGAGCATCCCAGGCAATGTTCTGTTGTTCGCCCTGGCCACGCAGGGGCTTGAAGCCGATTTCCTGCCTGGCCAGTTCATCGTCACCGAGGATAAGGGCAAACAGTGCGCCGCTCTTGTCGGCCTTCTTGAACTGGCTCTTGAAGCTGCCACCCCCAGCGTTGACAGCCAGGCGCAAACCCGGCAAGCGGTCGCGCAGGCCTTCGGACAGGCGCAGGCCAGCCAGCTCGGCCTGTTCGCCAAAGGCGCACAGGTAGACGTCGACGGTGCGGCTGATCGACTCGGGTACTTTACCCAGGGTTTCCAGCAGCAGGATCAGGCGCTCGATACCCATGGCGAAACCAACGCCCGTGGTCGGCTTGCCGCCCATCTGCTCGACCAGGCCGTCGTAGCGGCCACCGGCACACACGGTGCCCTGGGCGCCAAGCTTGTCGGTCACCCACTCGAACACGGTCTTGCTGTAGTAATCCAGGCCACGTACCAGCTTGGTGTTGATCACGAACGGAATGCCGGCAGCGTCCAGGCGGGCCTTAAGGCCCTCGAAATGCACGCGCGACGCTTCGTCCAGGTAGTCTTCCAGTTTCGGCGCGCCGACCAGTACCGCCTGGGTGTTCTGGTCCTTGCTGTCGAGGATGCGCAGCGGGTTGCTCTTCAGGCGGCGCTGGCTGTCTTCGTCCAGTTGCTCCAGGCGCGCCGAGAGGAACTCGACCAGCGCGTCACGGTAGCGGGCACGGGCTTCGCTGGTGCCCAGGCTGTTGAGCTCCAGCTTGACCGCGTCCTGGATGCCCAGCAGGCCCCACAGGCGCCAGGTCAGCATGATCAGCTCGGCATCGATGTCCGGGCCGTCCAGGTTGAACACTTCCACGCCAATCTGGTGAAACTGGCGGTAGCGGCCCTTCTGCGGGCGCTCGTGGCGGAACATCTGGCCGATGTACCACAGCTTCTGCACCTGGCCATTGCCGGTGATGCCGTGCTCCAGCACTGCGCGCACGCAGGCGGCGGTGCCTTCAGGGCGCAGGGTCAGCGAATCGCCGTTGCGGTCCTCGAAGGTGTACATCTCTTTTTCGACGATGTCGGTCACTTCACCGATCGAACGCTTGAACAGCTCGGTGAACTCGACGATCGGCGTGCGGATCTGGCTGTACCCGTAGGTGTCCAGCAGGCCGGCCACGGTGCCTTCGAAGTAGCGCCACAGCGGCGACTGTTCTGGCAGGATGTCGTTCATGCCACGGATGGCTTGCAGCGATTTGCTCACGAAAAGTCCTTACGAATTCTGTGTGTCAGCCACGGGCGATCAGCGCCGCGTCAGCTTCGGCCTTTTCGGCCGCTTTCTGGCGGATGAGCTTTTCCAGCTCATCGACCAGGTTGTCATTGGTCAGCTTTTGCGCCGGTTTGCCGTCGATGTAGATCAGGTTCGGCGTACCGCCGGTCAGGCCTACATGGGCTTCCTTGGCTTCACCCGGGCCGTTGACCACACAACCGATCACCGCCACGTCCAGCGGCACCAGCAGGTCTTCCAGGCGCCCTTCCAGCTCGTTCATGGTCTTGACCACATCGAAGTTCTGCCGCGAGCAGCTCGGGCAGGCGATGAAGTTGATGCCACGCGAACGCAGGTGCAGCGACTTGAGGATGTCGTAGCCGACCTTCACTTCTTCGACCGGGTCGGCCGCCAGCGAGATACGGATGGTATCGCCAATGCCTTCGGCCAGCAGCATACCGAGGCCGACGGCAGATTTCACCGTCCCCGAACGCAGGCCACCGGCTTCGGTGATGCCCAGGTGCAGCGGCTGCACGATCTGCTTGGCCAGCAGGCGGTAGGCTTCGACGGCCATGAACACGTCGGAGGCCTTGACGCTGACCTTGAAGTCCTGGAAGTCCAGGCGGTCGAGGTGCTCGACATGGCGCAGGGCGGACTCGACCAGCGCTGCCGGGGTCGGCTCGCCGTACTTCTTCTGCAGGTCTTTTTCCAGGGAACCGGCGTTAACCCCGATACGAATCGGGATACCGCGGTCGCGGGCGGCATCGACCACGGCGCGCACACGGTCTTCACGGCCGATGTTGCCCGGGTTGATGCGCAGGCAGTCGACGCCAAGCTCAGCCACCCGCAGGGCGATCTTGTAGTCGAAGTGGATGTCGGCGACCAGCGGCACGCTGACCAGCTGCTTGATCTTGCCGAACGCTTCGGCGGCGTCCATGTCCGGCACCGATACCCGCACGATGTCCACGCCGGCATCGACCAGGCGCTGTATTTGCCCCACAGTGGCGGCCACATCGTTGGTGTCGGTGTTGGTCATGCTCTGCACCGCGATGGGCGCATCACCGCCCACCGGCACATTGCCGACCCAGATTTTGCGGGATTCGCGACGTTTGATCGGAGATTCGCCGTGCATGACTTACTGTCCCAACTTCAGGCGAGCAGTCTCGCCACTGGTGAACGGGGCAACATCGACGGCCTGGCCGTTGTAGCTGACCTGGGCGCCACGGGCAAAGCCCAGGCGTACCGCGAACGGCGGCTTGCCGGTCAGCTCGAGGTTGTCCCCCTTGCGCTTGACGGCGCTGAACAGCACCTTGCCGTTGCCGTCGGAAACCTGGGTCCAGCAATCGGCGGTGAACTGGATGGCGACCTTGGCGCTGCCGGCCGGCACTGCGGCAGGCTCGCTGGCGGTTACCGGCGCTGCAGGTGCCGCAGGCACAGCAGCCGCCGGCGCCGGGGTAGCCGGTGCTACCGGAGCAGGCGTGGCCGCAGGTACGCTGGCAGTTGGCTGTACCGGTGCCTGCTGGGCAGGTGCCGGCGTAGCGGCTGCGGCAGGTGCCGGGCTCGCCGCTACCTGTTCGCCAGCAGCGGCCGGTTGCTCGGGGGCGCCCTGTGCCAACGGCAGCGGTGCAGACTCAGGCTGCTGGCCCGCGGTAACGGCTTGGTCTTCAGGCTCATCAAGCGGGTGAATCTGGGTGGTGCCGTCGGCGCTTTCGACCTCGACGTGCTCCAGGGCGATCTTGGCCAGGTCCTTGCCACGCAGGCTGCCCTGGTCCTGCCACCAGACAAAGCCACCCCCCACCACGGCTACCAGCAACAACAGGCTGACGCCGCGCAGGATGTTGTGCGACAGACGCACAGGCTCTTCGATACGGCCCAGCGAATGCACTTCGCTGCCTTTGGCGTGGGTGCCGGTGTAGCGGTCGAAGGCATCGACCAGGGCGGCCTGGTCGAGGTCCATCAGCTTGGCATAGGCGCGAATGTAGCCACGGGCGAAAGTATGCCCGGGCAGCTTGTCGAAGGCGCCGGTTTCCACGTGGTTCAACGAACTGACAGTGAGGTTGAGCTTGCGGGCCACCTCGGCTTGAGACCAGTCCCGTTTCTCACGGGCCAGGCGCAAAAGCTCACCGGGGTTCTGGCCAGGCGCTACGGCTACTTCGGGATGCGCGGCGTTCATCGTTGCTCCGACAGGTATTGCTGATATTCCGGCGTACCGGGATAAAGTCGTTGTAATTGCTGGCCCGTTTCGGCCAGTGCGCCCTGCTCGTCGAACACCCTGGCAAGGCGGCTACCCAGCAGCAGGCTACGGGCATCGTGTTCGCTCAACTGGCTGAAACGATCGTAGTAGTCCCGGGCCGGCACATAATGCCCGTTTTCGTAGGACAACTCAGCCATTTCCAGCAATGCTTTCGGTTGCCGCTGGTTGAGTTGCAACGCTTTCAACAAATAGGCGTGCGCCTGCTCGCGGCGCTCGAGCCTCAAGGCGGTCAGGCCAAGGTTCTCGTACACGCGCGAGCGCTCAGGATACAGGGTATCGGCACTGGCCAGGCGAAACATCTGCTTGGCCTCGGCAAATCGCCCCTGAGCATAAAGGAAACTGCCGTAATTGTTGCGAATTCGCGTGTCTGCGCCGCTAATTTGCAGGGCTTTGCGAAAATGCGCTTCGGCCAGTGCCGGCTCGCCTTCAGCCTGGAACATCAAGGCCAGGGCGGCGTGCGCGTTGGCGTCGGTGCTGTTCAGGGCCAGGGCCTTGCCCAGTGGCACTTTGGCCTGCTCGGTCAAACCCTGTTGCAAATAACCCAGGCCAAGCTGCACATAAGCCTGCCCCGCCTGCGCCCTGCCCTGGCGGTTGGCCAGTGGGTCGCTCGCGCCGCCCGACACGCAGCCGGCCAGCAGCGAAAGCGCAAGGATCGACAGCGCGGCGCGCAGGCTCATGGGCAAGGTCCCGGTCAGTGGCTGGCGGCGCTGTCTTGCAGCTCGACGTCCGCGGAAAGCTGGCGCACGGCGATGTAGCGCTCGCTGCGGCGGGTACGGTCGTTGACCTGGCCAACCAGCTGACCACAGGCGGCGTCGATGTCGTCGCCCCGGGTGGTACGGGTGGTGACGTTGAAACCACCGTGGTGCAGCAGGTCCTGGAAGCGACGAATGGCGTTATTGCTCGGCCGCTCGTAGCCCGAGTGCGGGAACGGGTTGAACGGGATCAGGTTGATCTTGCACGGTACGTCGCGCAGCAGCTCGATCATCTGCGCAGCGTGCTCCGGCTGGTCGTTGACGTCCTTGAGCAGGGTGTATTCAACGGTCAGCACACGCTTGCCACCCAGGGTGGCCATGTAGCCCATGCACGATTCCAGCAGCATTTTCAGCGGGTACTTCTTGTTGATCGGCACCAGCTGGTTGCGCAGCGCGTCGTTCGGCGCATGCAGCGACAGGGCCAGCGACACGTCGATGTGCTTGGCCAGTTCGTCGATCATCGGTACCACGCCCGAAGTGGACAGGGTGACGCGACGCTTGGAAATGCCATAGCCCAGGTCATCCATCATGATTTTCATGGCGGCGATGACGTTGTCGAAGTTCAGCAGGGGCTCGCCCATGCCCATCATCACCACGTTGGTAATCGCGCGGTCGACTTTGGCAGGAACGGTCCCGAAGGATTTGTTGGCAAGCCACACCTGGCCGATCACTTCGGCGGCGGTGAGGTTGCTGTTGAAGCCTTGCTTGCCGGTGGAGCAGAAGCTGCAGTCCAAAGCACAGCCGGCTTGCGACGACACGCACAGGGTGCCGCGATCGTCGGTAGGAATGTAGACGGTCTCGACGCAGCTGCCGGAGGCAACGCGGATCACCCATTTGCGGGTGCCGTCGGCGGAAATGTCTTCACTGACCACTTCCGGGGGGCGAATCTCGGCAACGGCCTCGAGCTTTTCGCGCAAGACCTTGCCTACGTTGGTCATGGCCGCAAAGTCGGACACGCCAAAGTGGTGAATCCATTTCATCACCTGGCCGGCACGGAAGCGCTTCTCCCCGATAGAGTCGAAGAACTGTTCCATTTCCGGCTGGGTCAGGCCCAACAGGTTGATTTTGCCAGTAGATGTCGTCATGGATTCACCCTCACCCGTAAGCTTTCGCTTAGCGAGTGGTTACCTCGGTAGCAGCGAAGAAGTAAGCGATTTCGCGAGCAGCAGCAGCTTCGGAGTCCGAACCGTGAACGGCGTTGGCGTCGATCGACTCGGCGAAGTCAGCACGGATGGTGCCGGCAGCAGCTTCTTTAGGGTTGGTAGCGCCCATCAGCTCACGGTTCTTGGCGATGGCGTTTTCGCCTTCCAGCACCTGAACAACAACCGGACCGGAAGTCATGAAGGCAACCAGGTCACCGAAGAAGCCGCGCTCGCTGTGCTCAGCGTAGAAGCCTTCGGCTTCGGCTTTGGACAGTTGCTTGATTTTCGAGGCAACGATTTTCAGGCCGGCTTCTTCGAAGCGGGTGGTGATCTTGCCGATGACGTTTTTGGCTACTGCGTCAGGCTTGATGATCGAGAAAGTACGTTGAACAGCCATGGAAAACTCCAGAATATGAGTGTTACGAAAAATTAAACCCGCGAATTATACGCGGGTTTCAGGGGATTGCCTAACCTGCACATGACGCTTAGTCGGCTTCGTCGATCCAGGCAGCCTGGATAGCCTCAAGCACTTTCTCACCGCCGCGTGACGGATCGTCGCTGAATTCTGGCAATGCCAGCACCCAGCGGTGCAGGTCGACGAAATTCACATAACGAGGATCGACCTCAGGCTTGCTTTCTGCAAGCTGGATTGCGATCTCAAGTACATCAACCCATTTCAGACTCATGTACAGGCCCTCAGTGCGGTGCTTCGGCAGCGTGGTTCAGCGAATACTTGGGGATCTCGATGGTCAGGTCTTGGTCGGCGACCACCACCTGGCAACCCAGGCGCGATTGCGCCTCCAGGCCCCAGGCCTTGTCCAGCATGTCTTCTTCCAGCTCGTCAGCCTCTTCGAGCGAATCGAAGCCCTTGCGCACGATGCAGTGGCAAGTGGTACAGGCCTTTACACCACCACAGGCGCTTTCCATCTCGATGTGATGGTCGTGGGCCAGCTCCAGGATGTTGGTCCCGGCAGGCACTTCCACGGTCAGGCCTTCGGGGCAGAACTTCTCATGCGGCAGGAAAGTCACCAGCGGCATCGATTACTCCTCGATCTCATTCAGGTTGCGCCCGGCCAGTGCGGCTTTGACCGTCGAATCAAGGCGACGGGCGGCAAATGCGTCGGTCACCTGCGACAGACGCTTGGTCTGTTGCTCGATGGCTGCGCCATCGGTGCCCGTCAGCAAATCACGTAGTTCTTGCATCTGGAATTCGATGGCGTCGCGCTCGTCACTGCTAAGCAGGCGTTCGCCGTCGGCGTCCAGGGCGCCCTGTACCGCTTCGAGCAGGCGCTCGCCGTCCACCTGGTGCTCGCGCAGCTGGCGGGCATGCTTGTCGGAACCGGCGTGTTCGAACGAGTCCTTGAGCATGCGGGCGATTTCGCCGTCGGTCAGGCCGTAGGACGGCTTGACCTGGATGCTGGCTTCCACGCCCGAACCCAGCTCGCGCGCGGCGACGCTGAGCAGGCCGTCGGCATCGACCTGGAAGGTAACGCGGATTTTTGCCGAGCCGGCGACCATGGCCGGGATGCCGCGCAGTTCGAAGCGGGCCAGCGATCGGCAGTCGCTGATCAGCTCGCGTTCGCCCTGCAGCACGTGGATCATCATGGCCGTCTGGCCATCTTTATACGTGGTGAATTCCTGTGCACGGGCCACCGGAATGGTGGTGTTGCGTGGAATTACCTTCTCCATCAGCCCGCCCATGGTCTCAAGGCCAAGCGACAGCGGGATGACGTCGAGCAGCAGCAGTTCGCCACCTTCGCGGCGGTTGCCGGCCAGGGTGTCGGCCTGGATGGCGGCACCAATGGCCACCACCTGGTCGGGGTCGATCGAGGTCAGCGGGGTACGGCCGAACAGCGCGCCCACGGCTTCACGCACACGCGGTACGCGGGTCGAACCACCGACCATGACCACGGCACTGACTTCCTCCAGCTCCACGCCACTGTCGCGCACGGCGCGGCGGCAAGCCTTGAGGCTGCGAGCGACCATTGGCTCGATCATGGTTTCGAAAGCGGCACGGCTCAGCTCCCCTTGCCAGGCGCCATGGCTGACACTGACCACATCGGCGTCGGTCAGGGCTTCCTTGGCGGCGCAAGCAGTTTGCAGCAATGCGCGCTGGGTAGCCGGGTCCAGATCGGACGACAGCCCGGCCTGCTCGATAATCCAGCCGGCAATGGCGTGGTCGAAGTCGTCACCGCCCAGGGCGGTATCGCCACCGGTGGCCAGCACTTCGAACACGCCAGCCGTCAGGCGCAGGATGGAGATATCGAAAGTACCGCCGCCCAAGTCATAGATGGCCACCACGCCTTCGGCGTTCTGGTCCAGGCCGTAGGCCACGGCAGCTGCAGTCGGCTCGTTGAGCAGGCGCAGCACGTTCAGGCCTGCCAGGCGCGCAGCGTCCTTGGTGGCCTGGCGCTGGGCATCGTCGAAATAGGCCGGCACGGTGATCACCGCCCCCACCAGCTCGCCACCCAGCGTCGCTTCGGCCCGTTCACGCAGCACTTTGAGGATATCGGCAGACACTTGTACCGGGCTTTTCGGGCCCTGCACGGTGTCGATGAACGGCATGTGCGACTCACCGCCAACAAAGCGGTACGGCAGTTGCTCGCCCAGTTGCTTGACGTCGGCCAGGCCGCGCCCCATCAGGCGCTTGACCGACAGCACGGTGTTCAGCGGGTCGCTGGAAGCGGCTTCACGCGCGCCCTGCCCCACTTCAATGCGCCCGTCGAGGTAGCGCACCGCGGACGGCAGAATGACGTTACCCTGCGCATCAGGCAGGGGCTCGCTGCGGCCGCTGCGCAATGCAGCGACCAGAGAGTTGGTGGTACCCAGGTCGATCCCCACCGCCAGGCGGCGCTGGTGCGGCTGAGGGCTTTGACCGGGTTCGGCAATCTGCAGTAGGGCCATGCTTATCTGAATACCTTAGGTGTCATCACGGGCGACACCGGGTTAATCGTCGAGGCGCTCTTCCAGTTGGCGCACTTCTTGGGCGAGCTTGTCGAGGAACTGCATGCGGCGCATCAGGCGCTCGGCCTTGTCGCGCTCGCCTGGGGCATCCCAGCAGGCGGCAAAGTCCTCGTTCAGCGTGTCCTGGGCGGCCTTAAGGCGCTTCTTGAACACGCCGACACCGTCAAGGTCGGCTTCGTCCTGCAACTCTTCGAGCTCTTCGCGCCACTGCATCTGCTGCAACAGGAAGTCCGGGTCATGGACCGTGACTTCCTGAGGCACTTCGTGGCCGCTGATAGCCAGCAAGTAGCGGGCGCGACGCGGCGCACTGCGCAGGGTCTGGTAGGCGTCGTTGAGGGCTGCGGACTTTTCCAGCGCTACCCGCTGCTCGCGCTCGGAGGCGTCGGCAAAGCGGTCGGGATGGACTTCGCGGGCCAGCTCGCGATAGCGAGTGGCCAGCTTGTCGAGATCCAGGCGGAAGCTTGGCTGGAGGTCAAACAATGCGTAATGACAAGGAGTACCCACAGCCAGCCTCAAACGTTGAAGCTTTCGCCGCAGCCACATTCACCGCGCACGTTGGGGTTGTTGAACTTGAAGCCTTCGTTCAACCCTTCCTTGACGAAGTCCAGCTCGGTACCGTCGAGGTAGACCAGGCTCTTGGGATCGATGATCACCTTCACGCCATGGTTCTCGAACACGGTGTCTTCGTCCGCCAGTTCGTCGACGAACTCCAGCACGTAGGCCAGGCCCGAGCAACCGGTGGTGCGCACGCCCAGGCGAATGCCCTCACCTTTGCCGCGCCCGTCAAGGGAGCGGCGAATGTGGTTGGCGGCGGCTTCTGTCATGCTGATAGCCATCAGGACTCCTTACCTTGCAACAGGCGACTTAGATCAAGCCTTTCTTCTGCTTGTAATCGCGTACAGCTGCCTTGATGGCATCTTCGGCGAGTACCGAGCAGTGAATCTTGACCGGCGGCAGCGCCAGTTCTTCGGCCAGCTGGGTGTTCTTGATGGTTTCGGCTTCGTCCAGGGTCTTGCCCTTCATCCACTCGGTGGCGAGGGAGCTGGAAGCGATGGCCGAACCGCAGCCGTAGGTCTTGAACTTGGCGTCTTCGATGACACCCTGCTCGTTGACCTTGATTTGCAGACGCATCACGTCACCGCACGCAGGGGCGCCGACCATGCCGGTACCGACATCCGGGTCCTCGGCATTCATCTTGCCGACGTTGCGTGGGTTTTCGTAGTGGTCGATGACCTTTTCACTGTATGCCATGGTGCTATTCCTTCCTCATCAGGGGAGCCGCTCTTGCCGGCGACTGCTTAGTGGGCGGCCCACTCGATCTTGGAGATATCGACGCCGTCTTTGTACATGTCCCACAGCGGCGACAGTTCACGCAGTTTGTTGACGGCCTCGCAGACTTTCTGCGCGGCGTAGTCGACTTCTTCTTCGCTGGTGAAGCGGCCGAAGGAGAAGCGGATCGAGCTGTGCGCCAGCTCGTCGTTGCGGCCCAGGGCGCGCAGTACGTACGACGGCTCGAGCGACGCGGAGGTGCAGGCCGAACCGGACGATACGGCGATGTCCTTCAGCGACATCAGCAGCGATTCGCCTTCGACGTAGTTGAAGCTCAGGTTCAGGTTGTGCGGAACGCGGGCAGTCTGGCTGCCGTTGACGTACAGCTCTTCAAGGTTGGAGACCTGCTTGAAGAAGCGGTCGCTCAGGGCCTTGATGCGCACGTTTTCCGCGGCCATTTCCTGCTTGGCGATGGCGAAGGCTTCGCCCATGCCGACGATCTGGTGAGTCGGCAGGGTGCCCGAACGCATGCCGCGCTCATGGCCACCGCCGTGAATGATGGCTTCAAGGCGTACGCGAGGCTTGCGGCTGACGTACAGCGCGCCGATGCCTTTCGGGCCGTAGACCTTGTGCGCCGAGAACGACATCAGGTCGACCTTCAGCTTTTGCACGTCGATTTCGACCTTGCCGGCCGACTGGGCGGCGTCAACGTGGAACAGCACGCCGCGCGAACGGGTCAGTTCACCGATGGCGGCGATGTCGTTGATCGAGCCGACTTCGTTGTTCACGTGCATCAGCGAGACCAGGATGGTGTCGTCACGCAGTACGGCTTCGACCATGGCCGGGGTGACGATGCCGTCTTCGCCTGGCTCAAGGTAGGTGACTTCGAAACCTTCACGCTCCAGCTGGCGAGCGGTATCCAGGACCGCCTTGTGCTCGATCTTGGAGGTGATGATGTGCTTGCCCTTGGTCTGATAGAAGTGCGCGACACCTTTCAGCGCGAGGTTGTCGGACTCGGTAGCACCGCTGGTCCAGACGATTTCACGCGGGTCGGCGTTGATCAGCTCGGCAACCTGGCGGCGACCGTTCTCGACCGCTTCCTCGGCCTTCCAGCCGAAGACGTGGGAGCGCGAAGCCGGGTTACCGAAGTTCCCGTCAACCAGCAGGCATTCGGCCATCTTCTGGGCGACGCGTGGGTCAACCGGAGTGGTCGCGGAGTAATCGAGGTAGATCGGCAACTTCATTTGTCTCTCCTATCAGGCGGTGGCGTCGCTCGTCGTCCCTGGGGGATCAATCGACGGCAGACGTCTCAATCTTGTCCAGCTGGGCGGTTCGGCCTGCGACACGACGCAGGTCCTGGCGCTGGGCGACTTCCTGCACCTCACGGCGCATGACGAGGTCGGCCAGGCTGATGCCGCTGAGGAATTCATGGATCTGCTGGCTGAGGTCGCACCACAGGTGGTGGGTCAGGCAGGTATCACCGGCATGGCAGTCCCCGAGGCCCTGGCAACGGGTGGCATCGACGGACTCATTGACCGCGTCGATGACCTGGGCCACCTGGATGGTTTCCATGCCCCGCGACAGCTGGTAGCCGCCACCTGGACCGCGCACGCTGGAAACCAGGCTGCTGCGGCGCAGCTTGGCGAACAGCTGTTCCAGATAAGAGAGGGAAATGCCCTGGCGTTCGGAAATGTCGGCCAAAGACACCGGCCCATGCTGCGCGTGCAACGCCAGGTCAAGCATGGCAGTCACGGCGTATCGGCCTTTGGTAGTCAGTCGCATGGCTATTGGGTACCACGGGAGTTTCGGGATGTGTGCGAGTATGCGATTCCCGAGCATTTAAGTCAACTATTAGACCTACTGCTTTAGTCGGGTTTGCATCGGGGAGGCGGGCGCGATTGTAGCAGACAAGGGGCGCGATCACACGCCCCGTATGTCACTATGATTTCAGCGCGGCGCAATCAATGCGACTGAGTGTCGCGCTGAGCCACCTGGGCAACTTCGGTGAAGTCATCGTCCGGCAAGGCCGGCAGCTCCTTGGCACAGTAGTCACTGCCCATCTTGGTCAGCGCCCCACACATACCCTCCAAGCGCTCGTCGACGGCCTGCAGGTGGTCAAGCATCTGGCCGATGGCACGCGCCACCGGGTCGGGCATGTCGCCACTGACACCGTAGGCATCGAAGCCGATCTTCTCGGCCATGGCCTTGCGCTTGGCTTCGACTTCGCTGTCTTCGCTCTTGACGATGATCCGCCCGGGGATGCCCACCGCCGTGGCGCCCGCCGGCACCGCCTTGGTCACCACCGCATTGGAGCCGATCTTGGCCCCGGCACCGACGGTGAACGGGCCCAGCACCTTGGCCCCCGCCCCTACCACCACGCCGTTTTCCAGGGTGGGGTGGCGCTTGCCCTTGTTCCAGCTGGTGCCGCCCAGGGTCACGCCCTGGTACAGAGTGACGTCGTCGCCGATCTCGGCGGTTTCGCCAATGACGATGCCCATGCCATGGTCAATAAAGAAGCGCCGGCCAATGGTGGCCCCCGGATGGATCTCGATACCGGTCAGCCAACGGCCGAAATTCGACACCAGCCGGGCCAGCCACTTGAAATCGCGCTTCCATAGGGCATTGCCCAGGCGGTGCAGCCAGATGGCATGCATGCCGGGGTAGCAGGTGAGCACCTCGAAGGCATTGCGCGCAGCCGGGTCACGGTGGAATACGCTTTGAATATCTTCACGCAGGCGTTCAAACATCTGTCAGTCCTTCCGTTTATGCGGCTCGCCCCGGACCACTTTCTGGGTCTCGGTAAGGATGCCGCGCAAAATGCTCACTTCCGTCCGCTCGACCGCCACCCGCCCATACAACCGGCGCAGGCGCGGCATCAGGTGCTTGGGCTTTTCCGGGTCGAGGAAGCCGATGCCCACCAGGGTTTTTTCCAGGTGGTCGTAGAACAGCTCCATTTCGTCCATGGTCGCCAGCTCGCTGGCGTCAACCTTCTCGACCTTGCCCGGTGCCGCACCGGCAGCCAGCCAGGCCATGCGCACCTCGTAGGAGAGCACCTGCACGGCGGCAGCCAGGTTCAGCGAGCTGAAGTCGGGGTTGGAGGGAATGTGCACGTGGAAGTGACATCGCTGCAGTTCTTCGTTGGTCAGGCCGGCATGTTCGCGGCCGAACACCAAGGCGATTTCTTCGCCGCCATTGGCATGCTCCACCGCCTTGTCGCCGCACTCGCGCGGGCCGATCAACGGCCAGGGAATGCTGCGCTCGCGGGCGCTGGTGCCCATCACCAGGTTGCAGCCGACCAGTGCCTGTTCGAGGCTGTCGACCACCTGGGCGTTATCCAGTACATCGTCGGCGCCCGAGGCACGGGCACTGGCCTCCGCGGCGGGGAATTCTTTCGGCTGCACCAGCACCAGACGCGACAAGCCCATGTTTTTCATGGCACGCGCAGCGCCGCCGATGTTGCCGGGGTGGCTGGTATTGACCAGAACAACACGAATATTTTGCAGCAAGGTGTTGTGCTCACAGATGCAGGAATCAGGGCCATCGATCTTACAGAACCGACAGACGTAACGCCATGAAAGCAAATGTGACACTTCTGCCGCCAAAGTTTTCTGCTAGAATGATCGGCTTTCTTCTTTAACATCTCCAGGTGACCCGCCCATGCAGCCTATGCTGAATATCGCCCTGCGCGCCGCTCGCAGCGCCAGTGAACTGATTTTCCGCTCCATCGAACGCCTGGATAGCATCAAGGTCGATGAGAAAGAGGCCAAGGACTACGTTTCCGAAGTCGATCGCGCTGCCGAGCAGAGCATCGTCAACGCCCTGCGCAAGGCCTACCCGAACCACTCCATCCAGGGCGAAGAAACCGGCCTGCACGCGGGTAGCGGCGAAGAGGGCAAGGATTACCTGTGGATCATCGACCCGCTGGACGGCACCACCAACTTCCTGCGCGGCATCCCGCACTTCGCTGTCAGCATCGCCTGCAAATACCGTGGTCGCCTTGAGCACGCCGTGATCGTCGACCCGGTTCGCCAGGAAGAATTCACCGCCAGCCGTGGCCGTGGCGCCCAGCTCAACGGCCGCCGCCTGCGTGTCAGCTCGCGCACCAGCCTGGAAGGCGCCCTGCTGGGTACCGGCTTCCCGTTCCGTGACGGCCAGATGGCCGACATGGACAACTACCTGGGCATGTTCCGCGCCCTGACTGGCCAGACCGCCGGCATCCGCCGCGCCGGCTCCGCCAGCCTGGACCTGGCCTACGTGGCCGCCGGCCGTTTCGACGCCTTCTGGGAGTCGGGCCTGTCCGAGTGGGACATGGCAGCGGGCGTGCTGCTGATCCAGGAAGCCGGTGGTTTGGTGAGCGACTTCAACGGTGGCCACGACTTCCTCGACAAGGGCCACATCGTTGCAGGCAACATCAAGTGCTTCAAGGCCGTATTGACCGCTATCCAGCCGCACCTGCCAGAAAGCATGAAGCGCTAAGCGCGGATTGCCGGCAAACAAAAAGCACCCCTCGGGGTGCTTTTTTGTGCCTGAAGTTAAACGCCCCAAGGCTTGCGCGATCCTTGTAGGAGCGGCCTTGTGTCGCGAAAGGGCCGCGAAGCGGCCCCAGCAATTCCTGATATGGCCTAAATCCCGGGGCCGCTACGCGCCCCATCGCGCCGCAAGGCCGCCCCTACACAGAGCAGACCGCGTTCGGCTTTACTGGCCAGCTTCGCTCAGGATCAGCTTGCCATTCTTGTCCACCGGAATGGTCGACCCCGGCTCGCGGTCCATCTTAACCTGCCCCACCTGGTCACCAATGGTGTACTTCACGTTGTAGCCCACCACTTTTTCACTGATGTCGTTGACCGTGTTGCAGCGGGTTTGCGTGGTGGTGTAGGTGTCACGCTGCTGCATGCCTTCCTGCACCTTGTTACCGGCATAACCACCACCGACCGCACCGGCTACGGTGGCGATCTTCTTACCGGTACCACCACCAATCTGGTTGCCCAGCAGGCCGCCGGCAAGGGCGCCTACCACGGTACCGGCGATCTGGTGCTGGTCCTTGACCGGCGCCTGACGCGTCACCGCGACGTCCTTGCACACCTCACGCGGGGTTTTTACCTGTTGCTTGATCGGCTGCACGTCGGTGACCTGGGCGTACTCAGGCCCCTTGTTGACCAAGCTGTAGGTCGCGACAGCACCTCCGGCAGTCACACCGACAGCACCCAGTACCGCACCCACCAGCATTGATTTGTTCACGTGGACCTCCTGATCGTACCAGCGGGTATCAACCCGCGCTTCTCCCAGCCTTGGAGCAAAAAAAAAGGCGCGAGTTCAATACTCGCGCCTTTCGGGCTGCCAGACGGCGATGGCTAACCGTTATGGACGGTCATCCACACCCTCGGCCTTGACCGGTGGGATCAGGTCTTCGCTGTTCAGGTTCAGCCAGATCAGTACCACGTTGGCGATGTAGATCGACGAGTAGGTACCGGCCATGACGCCGATGAACAGGGCCAGCGAGAAGCCGAACAGATTGTCACCGCCGAAGAACAGCAGCGCAGCAATGGCCAGCAAGGTCGAAACCGAAGTCGCGACGGTGCGCAGCAGGGTCTGCGTGGTGGAAACGTTGATGTTCTCGATCAGCGAGGCCTTGCGCATGACGCGGAAGTTCTCACGCACCCGGTCGAATACGACGATGGTGTCGTTCAGCGAGTAACCGATGATCGCCAACACTGCTGCCAGTACCGTCAAGTCGAAGGTGATCTGGAAGAACGACAGGATACCCAGGGTGACCACCACGTCGTGGATCAGCGAGATGATCGCGCCCACGGCGAACTTCCACTGGAAGCGGAAGGCCAGGTAGATAAGGATGCCGCCCAAGGCCAGGAGCATGCCCATGCCGCCCTGGTCGCGCAGTTCTTCACCCACCTGCGGGCCGACGAACTCGACACGCTTGAGCGTGGCCGGGTTGTCGCCGCCAGCCTTCTGCAGCGCGGCAGCTACCTTATTGCCCAACTGCGGGTCATCGCCCGGCATACGCACCAGCAGGTCGGTGGTAGCGCCAAAGCTCTGCACCACCGCCTCGTGGAAGCCGGAATCGACCAGCTCGGCACGCACTGCCTTGAGGTCGGCCGGGCGCTCGTAGGTCAGCTCGATCAGCGTACCGCCGGTGAAGTCCAGGCCGAAGTTCAGACCCTTCTGCCACCAGCTGAACAGCGCCAGCACGGTGAGGAGCACGGTAATGGCGAACGCAACGTTGCGCACGCCCATGAAGTTGATGGTTTTCATCGCAGCTCCCTCAAACCCACAGCTTCTTGATGTCACGCCCGCCACAGGTCAGGTTGACCATTGCGCGGGTCACCATGACGGCGGTGAACATCGAGGTGAAAATCCCGAGGGACATGGTAACCGCAAAGCCCTTGACCGGGCCGGTACCCATGGCGAACAGGATGCCGCCGACCAGCAGGCTGGTCAGGTTGGCGTCGATGATCGCGGTGTAGGCGCGGTTGAAACCTTCGTGGATGGCGCGCTGTACCGACATGCCGGCTTTCAGCTCTTCGCGGATACGCGAGAAGATCAGCACGTTGGCGTCCACCGCCATACCCATGGTCAATACGATACCGGCAATACCCGGCAGGGTCAGGGTGGCGCCCAGCAGCGACATCAAGGCCAGCAGCAGCACCATGTTGCCCGCCAGGGCGATGGTGGCGATCACGCCGAAGCCGCGATAGATGGCAATGATGAACAGCGAGACGAACAGCATGCCCCACAGCGACGCATCGATACCCTTGGTGATGTTGTCGGCACCCAGGCTTGGACCAATGGTACGTTCTTCAGCGAAGTACATTGGCGCGGCCAGACCACCGGCACGCAGCAGCAGGGCCAGCTCGGACGATTCGCCCTGGCCGTTCAGGCCGGTAATGCGGAACTGGCTGCCCAGCGGCGACTGGATGGTCGCCAGGCTGATGATTTTCTTCTCTTCGACGAAGCTTTGTACGGCAACGTCCTTCTCGACGCCGTCGACGGTCTGCTTGACGTAGCGGGTGACCGGTTTCTGCTCGATGAAGATCACCGCCATGCTGCGACCGACGTTGCTACGGGTAGCGCGGCTCATCAGCTCGCCACCGTGGCCATCCAGGCGGATGTTCACCTGCGGGCGACCGTGTTCGTCGAAGCTGGCCTGGGCGTCGGTAACCTGGTCACCGGTGATGATCAGGCCGCGCTCGACCGGGGCGGAACGGCCGCCTTCACGGAACTCGAACACCTCGGTAGTGGCCTTGGACGCGCCCGGCTCGGCACCGAAGCGGAACTCCAGGTTGGCAGTTTTACCGAGGATACGCTTGGCTTCGGCGGTGTCCTGCACGCCTGGCAGCTCGACCACGATACGGTTGGCGCCCTGACGCTGTACCAGCGGCTCGGCCACGCCCAGCTCGTTGACGCGGTTGCGCACAGTGGTGAGGTTCTGCTTGATCGAGTATTCGCGGATCTCGGCGACTTTCGCCTGAGTCAGCGCCAGGCGCAGCACCGCAAGCTCGTTGCGTTCGGTGGTGGTCAGGTCGAAATCATTGAAATTCTTGCGGATCAGGGCACGTGCCTGTTCGCGGGTAGCATCGTCAGAGAAGCCCAGCATGATGCCGCCATCCTGCTGAGGCAGGCTGCGGTAGCGGATGCGCTCTTTGCGCAGCAAGGTCTTGACCTCGCCTTCGTAGACTTTCATGCGGGCCGTCATGGCCTTGTCCATGTCCACTTCCAGCAGGAAGTGCACACCACCGGACAGGTCCAGGCCCAGCTTCATCGGGCTTGCCCCCAGGTTGCGCAGCCATTGCGGGGTGGTCTGGGCCAGGTTCAGGGCCACGACGTAATCATCGCCCAGTGCCTTGCGCACCACATCCTTGGCTGGCAGCTGGTCTTCCTGGTTGGTCAGGCGGATCAGCCCGCTGCCCTTCTCACCCAGGCTAACGCCCTTGACGGCGATCTTGGCATCGACCAGCGCCTTGCTGACGCGATCGAGGTCGGCCTGGTTTACCTGCAGCGCCGAGCTGGCACCGCTGATCTGCACCGCCGGGTCATCCGGGTACAGGTTGGGAGCGGAATAAATGAAACCGACCACCAGTACCAGCACGATCAGTGCATATTTCCACAGAGGGTATTTGTTCAGCATCACGCCGCCCGTTCAAGACGCGGGGCGCGTTGCGCGCCCCGACTGGAAAATAAAACCGGTAACTCAGATAGCCTTGAGCGTACCTTTTGGCAGGGTCGCAGCGATCGCGCCCTTCTGGAACTTCAGTTCGACAGTGTCGGACACTTCCAGCACCACGAAGTCATCGGTGACTTTGACGATCTTGCCGGCGATGCCGCCGTTGGTGACAACTTCGTCACCTTTCTGCAAGTTGCCCAGCAGGTTCTTCTGCTCTTTGGCACGCTTGGCCTGCGGGCGCCAGATCATCAGGTAGAAGATGACCAGGAAACCGACCAGGAAAATCCACTCGAAGCCGGTACCGGCTGGGCCAGCGGCAGGTGCTGCAGCGTCCGCGTATGCGGCGGGGATCAAGAAGCTCATTGGGCACTCCTAAGGTAATTTTCTAATAATGGATGCAGACAGTTAGTCCAAAGGCGGTACGGGAAGCCCGCGCTTGGCGTAGAAGGCGTCGACAAAGGCGGCCAATTTACCCTGTTGAATAGCCTCGCGTAAACCGGCCATCAAGCGCTGGTAATGGCGCAAATTGTGGATGGTATTCAGCATGCTGCTCAGCATTTCGCCGCACTTGTCCAGGTGATGGAGATAGGCGCGCGAGAAGTTGGTGCAGGTATAGCAGTCACAGGTCGGATCCAGCGGCGATTCATCGTGGCGATGGAACGCATTGCGGATCTTGATCACCCCTGTATCGACGAACAGATGACCGTTGCGCGCGTTACGCGTCGGCATCACGCAGTCGAACATGTCGACACCGCGGCGCACACCCTCAACGAGATCTTCCGGTTTGCCTACCCCCATAAGGTAACGAGGTTTGTCAGCCGGCATCTGGCCCGGCAGGTAGTCCAGCACCTTGATCATTTCGTGCTTGGGCTCGCCGACCGACAGGCCGCCGATGGCCAGGCCGTCGAAACCGATGTTTTCCAGGCCTTCCAGCGAGCGCATGCGCAGGTCCTGGTACATACCGCCCTGGACGATACCGAACAGCGCCGCGGTGTTGTCGGCGTGAGCATTCTTCGAGCGCTGGGCCCAGCGCAGCGACAGCTCCATGGAGGTGCGCGCCACATCGTGCTCGGCCGGGTACGGGGTACACTCGTCGAAGATCATCACCACGTCCGAGCCCAGGTCACGCTGAACCTGCATCGACTCTTCCGGGCCCATGAACACCTTGGAGCCATCGACCGGCGAGGCGAAGGTCACGCCCTCTTCCTTGATCTTGCGCATGGCGCCCAGGCTGAACACCTGGAAACCACCGGAGTCGGTGAGGATCGGGCCTTTCCACTGCATGAAATCGTGCAGGCCGTTGTGCTTCTTGATCACCTCGGTGCCCGGGCGCAGCCACAGGTGGAAGGTGTTGCCGAGAATCATCTCGGCGCCAATGGCCTCGATATCACGTGGAAGCATGCCCTTGACCGTGCCGTAGGTGCCCACCGGCATGAACGCCGGGGTTTCCACGGTGCCGCGTGGGAAGGTGATGCGACCGCGACGGGCCTTGCCGTCGGTGGCCAGCAGTTCGAAGGACATTCGACAGGTGCGACTCATGCTTGATCCTCGGGGCCGCGTGGCGCCGGATTGCGGGTGATGAACATGGCATCACCGTAACTGAAGAAGCGGTACCCCTGCTCGACCGCTGCCGCGTAGGCGGCCATGGTCTCGGGGTAGCCGGCGAAGGCCGAGACCAGCATCAGCAGCGTGGACTCCGGCAGGTGGAAGTTGGTGACCAAGGCGTCGACCACGTGGAATGGCCGGCCCGGGTAGATGAAGATGTCGGTATCGCCGCTGAAGGCCTTGAGCACGCCATTACGCGCAGCGCTTTCCAGCGAGCGCACGCTGGTGGTGCCAACCGCGATCACCCGGCCGCCACGGGCGCGGCAGGCCTCGATGGCATCGACCACGTCCTGGCTCACTTCGAGCCACTCTTTATGCATGTGGTGGTCTTCGATCTTGTCGACCCGCACCGGCTGGAAGGTGCCAGCACCCACATGCAGGGTGACGAAGGCGCGCTCGACGCCCTTGGCGGCGATTTTCTCGAGCAGCGCCTCATCGAAGTGCAGGCCTGCGGTAGGCGCAGCGACTGCACCGGCCCGCTGGGCGTACACGGTCTGGTAGCGCTCACGGTCAGCGCCCTCGTCGGGGCGGTCAATGTACGGCGGCAGCGGCATGTGGCCCACGCGGTCGAGCAGTGGCAGCACCTCTTCGGTGAAGCGCAGCTCGAACAGCGTGTCGTGGCGCGCGACCATTTCGGCCTCGCCACCGCCATCGATGAGGATCACCGCGCCTTCTTTCGGCGCCTTGCTGGCACGCACATGGGCCAGCACCCGGTGGCTGTCGAGCACACGCTCGACCAGCACTTCCAGCTTGCCGCCGGAGGCTTTCTGGCCAAACAACCGCGCCGGGATCACCCGGGTGTTGTTGAACACCATCAGGTCGCCGGGGCGCAGGTAGTCGAGCAGATCGG
Organism: Pseudomonas sp. NPDC089407; assembly: GCF_044900445.1. Lineage (NCBI taxonomy): Bacteria > Pseudomonadati > Pseudomonadota > Gammaproteobacteria > Pseudomonadales > Pseudomonadaceae > Pseudomonas > Pseudomonas sp. NPDC089407. The sequence continues at coordinate 90,918 of NZ_JBJDNB010000020.1, read as the reverse complement.
GAAATTGCTGATGCGAGAGCGCGCCGCTCGGCCCATCGAGGACCAGCAGACGGCTGCCATGGCGCTCGGCCAATGGGTGGCGGGCGATCAGGGAATCGGGGAGTTCGAAGGAAAAATCGGCGACGCGCATGATGATGTTCGGTTCGGCAGGGCCGGGAAGTTTAGCCCAATGTGTGAAAATTGACCATGAAAGCCGATTGACCGACCAGCGGCACCTCTCTATACTGCGCGCCACTGCCCTGATGGCGGAATTGGTAGACGCGGCGGATTCAAAATCCGTTTTCGAAAGGAGTGGGAGTTCGAGTCTCCCTCGGGGCACCAAAATCCGGAAAAAACCGACCTTATGGTCGGTTTTTTTTCGTCTGCTGATTGGCCGTCGCGCCGTCGCCGCTCTTGCGCTCAACAGAAAGTGACGCAAAATGTAACTTTCTGTGCACCTTAGTAGCTGCGGTTCTACACTTGGTGTCACTGATCGTGACTTTGTGTAGAGCCACCGCCATGCACGAACAACCCTTGCGACGTCTCTATAAAGGCCTGCAGCAGCTAGCCACTGCGCAACGCTACCTGTTCACTCCTGCAGATATGCGAGCGCTGGTCCCGGACCTTTCCGATATCGCCTATCGGGCTCTATTGAGCCGGGCTGCCAAGGACAGCACCTTGATCCGACTCTGCCGTGGTCTCTATCTCTACACCCCGGTAAAGCCCAATCAAGGGCTTGTTCTGTATCACGCCGCTGCACGTCTGCGTGCGAACAACCTGAACTACATCAGCCTGGAATCCGCCCTTAGCGATGCAGGAATAATTTCGCAGGTGCCCCTGAACTGGATCACCCTCATGTCGTCCGGGCGAAGCCAGATCGTACGGTGCGGTACATTCGGCACCCTCGAGTTCATCCACACCAAACGCAAGGCCGCCGACCTTCAGGGCCAGATCGACTACGACGAACGCTGCCGGTTGTGGCGCGCCAAGCCGGCCCTCGCCCTCGCGGACATGAAGCGCGCCAAGCGCAGCCTTGACCTGATCGATTGGGAAATTGCCAATGACCTTGTTTGACCGGCTAGTCCAACAGGCCCTGACCAACATTCCAGACCTCGCCCCGTTACAAGTGGTCGTGGAAAAGGAACTGCTACACCACGACATCATGCGAATTCTGAGCGAGTCAGGGATGCTGCAAGGTCTCTGCTTCATCGGAGGTACATGCCTACGGACCTGCTACGGTTCCAGGCGGCTAAGCGAAGACCTCGACTTCACTGGCGGCGTGAATTTCAACCGGAAGGGTTTTGCTGCGCTGAAGGAAAACCTCATTGCAAGCCTGAATGAAAAATACGGATTGCAGGTGGATGTAAGCGAGCCTACACGTGAAGAAGGCAATGTCGAGACGTGGAAGCTGCGCATACAGACACGACCCGAGGCCCGAAACCTGCCAGCGCAGAAAATACATATCGTTATCTGTGCCATTCCCTCCTATCAGCCTAGGCCGATGACCTTGTTGAACCCGTATGGGGTCGACATGGGAACGGAGGGTTTGATCATCAACGCGCAAAGTCTGGAGGAGATCTTCGTCGACAAGCTTCTGGCATTTGCACTGCGGCGAGGGCGTATCAAGAATCGTGACCTGTGGGATATAGCCTGGCTGAGGCAGCGGGCCGTGGCGCCCGCCTACACGCTAGCCGAGCAAAAGCTCGCCGATCATATGACCACTGCCGAAGTGCTCTTCAAGCAGGGAGATGAGCGGATGGCCAGCTTGGGTCTGGAGCTGACGAGGCAAGATTTTCAGAATGAAATGCGCAGATTTTTACCTTTGCAGGTAGTTAGCCAGACGGTCGAGAACCTGGCGTTCTGGGAATACGTAGTAACGACGGTCAGGGAGCACTTCAACGCATTGAAGACGCAACTCAGCAATCAAGATCGCGGCACAAACAACTCTGCTTTTCTAATGTAAATTGCTCCCCGGAACACACTCAGAACCGGGAAGCATCCGTTACAAGTGGAGGACGCGCAGGCCTCAGAAACGGCTCTCAGGGACGAACCGCTGTCACTTCGATCTCAACCCGCCAGGCTGGGTGCGCCAGGCCTGCAATCTGGAACGCCGAGCGCGCAGGGAGAACCGGCTGCTTGGCGGCTGGCCCGAAGAACTGGGTATAGCCGGCCATGAAACCGTCGAAATCCATTTTGCCGCCGTTCTCCGGCCCGCCCACCAGGAACACCTGCATCTTCACCACGTCAGTAAGGCCAAGGCCCAGCGCTTTCAGCTGCTGCTGGATGCTTTCGAGCACATTGATGGTTTGTGCCTTGGTATCACCGAAGGCTTGCAGCGAATCCTTGGGCGCATCGGGGTGGATCACCGACGGGACGGAGCCGCTCAGGTAGACGACCGTCTTCCCGGCAGGGATTTCTACCGCCGACGATATCGGGAAACTACCTGCGTCATGGCGCACGATATCTTGTGCATGAGCGCTGCCGACACTGGCCAGTCCGAACGCCAATGCAGCAACGGTCTTGAAAGCGAATTTCATACTTCTCTCCTGTGGTTATACAAGAATGTCCACGCATCGGTGATGCGTGGACGGGTCATTCCATTGCGGTATGTGTACTTAGAAGCGGTACAGACTGAAGGGTTTCGGGTCCAGCACCGGCGCCTTGCCAAGCAACAGGTCCGCCGTCAACTCGGACGACACCGGGCTCTCCGTCATGCCCCAACCGGTCGCGGTGTTGATGACCAGGCCTGGGTATTCGTTTACCTGCGAGATGATGGGGTTCTCGTCCGGGGCGATGGCCATGGCACCGCTCCACTGATCGATCAACTTCGCATCCTTGAAGGCAGGGAACTCGACTTTGAGTTTTTCCAGTGACGCATCCAGCTCAGGAATATCCGGAGCCGCCGTCATCAGCCGGTTTTTCTCGAACGGCGATACCTCGTCCAGCTTCCACTGGGTAGGCTGCGTGAACGAATCAATCAGTTGCCTGTTGAGTGAGATGTGCACCGGGAAGTCGGGGATGGCCAGCAATGGCAAGTATTTATAGCCATACATGAACGACTCTTTGACGACCGGGGCAACGACCACGCGCGGCGAGGTGGCGTACGTGCCGTCGGCCTGCTCGCGGAAGTAGATATTCCCGGGCAATGCAACGTTGCCCCCCGGTGCACGGGGTGCCGCGCTGATGATTTGCTGGGACTGGTAGGCAGGCAAGGTAGGCACATCGACACCCAGGTTCTGCATGAACAGCCTGGACCAGGCGCCGCCGGCCACGACCACACGAGACGTCCTGATGGCGCCCTTCTCGGTCACCACATCGGAGATGACGCCGGCCTGGGTTTCCAGGCCCCTTGCGGCGCACTGGGTGTAAATGCGCACACCCACTTTCTTGGCGTACTCGGCCATGACATACGAGGCGCGCTCGGCGTCAAGGCTACCGGAGTCTTCCTCGAATCCTGCAATTTTCCAGCTCGACGACGCACCGCGCAGCCGCTGTTCGAGTTCATTACCCTGAATGATCCGGGTCTTGAAGGGATTGTCCGCGGCAACTTCGCGGCTTTTAACATCAATCCACTTTCTGACGCCTTCCAGGTCTTCTTCATCGAAAGGAACTTCGACCCGGCCTTGTGTGCGATAGCTGGTATCTGCACCTACTTTGGCATTCATTTCGCGCCAACGTTGTTTGGCAAGATGGTGCAACTGGAACGTCGCATCAGGCATCTTGTAGGTCATGACCTGACCATAGAACCTGCAGGACTGCTCGCCGGCAATGTCACCTTTTTCAACAATGACGACAGAGAGGCCACGTTCGACGAGGTTGATCGCGGTCATGAGCCCCAGAATGCCGGCCCCAACAACTACCACGTCTGCCTGCTTGGGAAGTGCACCTTCGGTGCCTTGAACAAAGCCAAACCGCGGTTTGCCGGGGATCAACCTGCCTTCGCGGGTTAGCAAGGGGGTCAGAATGCCTGCGCCCCCTGCGATAGCCACGACGCTGCCGCCGATCAAAAATTTACGCCTCGTCATTCCCATGACACTTTCCTTTCCTGGAGTCACATGCCTGGCCGCCAGCCGCTGCGGTCAACTTTGCGGCCACCGCGTCAGGCGGTTGGTTAAAATTGAAGGGCGGCTATTTTGTTGACGACCTGCTTCCGGAAAAAGCGCTGTGGGCAAATACTTAGTTCAGCCATTTGGAAACTATCATGCAGGGGACATAAATAGTTGATATGGCGACACCTAAAACAAGAAAGAGGAAATTTAGTTTTGCGAGGAAGTTGGGTTAGTTCTGAAAGTTTGTGTGCGGCGTTTACCTATAGGAAATCGCGCAGTGAATTCTGCCCGCAAGCCGGTCGCATTCGGTGTGGGAGCCGCGCTTGCCGGCGATGGGCTGCTTCGCAGCCCCAAGGATTCCAGTCATTCACAATCCATTAGAAGGGTGTCGCCTGTATTGGGGCTGCTTCGCAGCCCATCGCCGGCAAGCGCGGCTCCCACAGAGACCTCCTCCAGCTTTAGAAATCGGCCCGCAGGGTCACGCTGTAGTTGCGCGGATCACCGTAGTACTTCGCCGCATACAGTCAGCCAATACTGGAGTAGTACTTCTTGTCGAACAGGTTGTTGCCGTTCAACGAAACGCTGAAGTGCTTATTGATCTGGTAAGCCACACGCGCATTCCAGATCGCATACCCGCCCTGCTCGATCTTTCCTATCCCATCGGCCCCACCGAAGTTGCCGTGATAGTTGCGGCTCTGGATGTTGGCACCCCTGCCCACAGTCCACGGGTCCAGCTCACCCGGCAGGTTGTAATCAGCCCAGAAACGCAGCAGGTGACGTGGCGTGTAGGTGTTGAAGGTGCCGCCCGCCTCCGACTCGCCATCCGCCGGGTCGTTGCGGTAGTACAGCACGTTCTTGCGGCTCTCGGCAGTATCGTAGAAGTAGTTCTGGTCTTCATGGCCGGCGACCAGGCGGCCTCGCAGCGAGCCATCGGCATTGAGCGGGAATCTTGAAGCCATTACGCCGGACACAGCTCAATGCAGCTCAATACAGCTCAATGCAGCTCATCCTCGCCTGAACAGCTGCCGAACCTTTCTCTGCCAAATTGGCGCCACCCCAATGACTACGGGGCCTGCAGCCATGTCTGCATTCTATTGGCTGCGTTGTTGACTAGCACTTAAGCTGTCATTCGTCGGATATATGCCGAAAGTATTGTTAGAGTAATAGCACTTAGCCATAGTTGCGCTCCCTTCCCACCACGCCCTGTGTGACACATGAAAACAACCGCGCCCTGCATGGCGGCAATGATGCTGCTCAGTGGGTGCAATGGAGTGCCAACGTCGTACGTTTCAGATCCCGTTTACAGCCAGGCTTTCGTGGTTACCTCCGGTGCCCCGCTGCCCCTGTTGCTGATGGCCAGCGCCATCCAGTGGAACGAGGATTACGCAGTAACCGCCAAACACACCCCCTTTCTGCGCAACGTGGTCCACGAGGGCCTCGGTGACGTGGTGTTCTTCAAGCACAAGGCCAGCAACGTGCCGCTCTGGCGTCAGTACGTGCCAGGGGAAGCCGTGACGGCGGTTGGTTTCAACAGTTTCATGATGCCCATGCAGGGCAAGGGCCATGCCCTGCCGTCGCTGGTACGCCTTGAAGGTACGCCCGGTAGCGTCTTTTACTCGGTGCACGATGGCCCGATCACCAAAGGCATGTCGGGCGGGCCGGTGTTTGCCGATGACGGCCGGGTGGTGGGCATCAACGTCGCCATCATCCCCACCCGCGAGATCGACGCCGGCAAGCGCCCGGACCTGGTTGGCAAAGAGCGCATCAGCGTGTTCATGTCGTTCAACGAGATCGACAAGGAATGGCGGCGCTACCAGTACCTGCTGGCGCACAAGGCCAAGCCGCAGGCGCCGGCTGCGGTGAAAGGCTATGTGGCGGTGGTGGCCAAGCCCTGAGGCGGGTCGCGATTGAGGATGGAAAGCAGCTTATGATGTGAAGCTGATGACCTCTTCGCAGGTGAACCCGCTCCCACAGGTACTGCAAAAGACTCAAATCCTGTGATGGTCCTGTGAGAGCGGGTTTACCCGCGAATAGGCCCGCCCAGCCAGCGCAAGAAGGACCTGCCATGCACCTGGTGTCATGCTTCAATCACAACACCGCCGGCTTGCTGCTTTATCCACAGATGGGCTTCGTGCCGTTCGGCATCGAGGAACGGCAGGCGTGGGACGGCACACGGGTGGCGTTGGTGCAGATGAAGCAGGTGTTCAGCTAACTAGATACGTTTGCTCACACACCTCGACGAACCGTACCGAACCATGCTCGCCCCTCGACGTCCGATCCTGCATCCCCCGCGTTTCGAGGTACCTCGTGTGAAAGACGTCATCGCCCGCAAGTACCGCCTGGTGGTGAAGACCATCGGCTACATCGGCTGGTCGCTGTTCTGGCTGCTGATCTGGGATGTGCTGGTCACCATCGACTTCATGCTGTTCTTCAACAGCAAGTTCACCTTGCCATTGATCCCGTTGACCTTGCTGGGTTCGGCGCTGGTGGTGCTGGTGAGCTTTCGCAACAGCAGCGCCTACAACCGCTGGTGGGAGGCGCGCACGTTGTGGGGGGCGCTGGTGAACGGCTCGCGCAGTTTCGCGCGGCAGACGCTGACCCTGATCGATGACCCGGACGACGGCCTGAACCCCGTCAAGGCCACCCTGCTGCGCCGGCATATCGCTTATGTGAACTGCCTGGCGGCGCACCTGAAGGGTGAACCCTGCCCGGACGAGCTGATGGCCTTTATCCCGCCTGCGGAGTTCGAGCGGCGCAACCGCTCGAACAACTTCGCCAATGACATTCTCGGCGGTTCGGCGGCCCTGCTGGCGCGGGAGTACCAGGCCGGACGCCTGGACAGTATTCGCCTGGCACGGCTGGAGTCGACGCTGGTGGACTTGTCCAATGCCCAAGGTGGTATGGAGCGGATCGCCAATACGCCTTTGCCCTACCCCTATGTGTACTTTCCACGGCTGTTCATTACCTTGTTCTGCCTGATCGTGCCGGTGGGGCTGGTGGAATCGCTGGGTTGGTTCACGCCGCTGGCTTCGACGGTGGTGGGGTTCATGTTGCTTGCCATCGAGCGGATTGGCACGGATTTGCAGAGCCCGTTCCGGTTCAGTGAGCACCAGATCCAGATGGATACCATTTGCGAGACGATCGAGCGGAACCTGGACTCGATGCAGCGGGAGGCTCAGTGTGCTGAAGTAGTTGGTGCCTGAAGGTTTTTGGGGCTGCCTTGCAGCCCATCGCGACGCAAGGCCGCTCCTACAGAGAGTTCGCGATCTCTTGTAGGAGCGGCCTTGTGTCGCGATGGGCCGCAACGCGGCCCCGGCTATCGGTCAGGCCCGCACATAACGCTGGCGCAACACATCACTCAACACATCCACCAGCAACACCAGCACGAGCATGCCAATGATCACCGTGCTGGCCTGGGCCTCCTGGAACAGGCTCAAGGTGGTGTACAGCATCTGCCCCAACCCGCCCGCCCCGACAAACCCCAGCACGCTGGCCATGCGGATGTTGTTCTCCCAGCGGTACAAGCTGTAGGCCAGCAACTGCGGCCAAAGGTTGGGCAAGGTACCAAAGCAGAACGCGGCCACCTGGCTACCACCCTGCAAGCGAATTGCCGCCGCAGGCTCCGGCGGCGCATTCTCCAGCGCCTCAGCGAACAGCCGCCCCAGCACGCCAGCCGTGTGCAACGCCAACGCCAGGGTACCAGCATTCGGCCCAAGCCCAGCCGCCAGCACGGTCAGCGCGGCCCACACCAGCTCGGGAATTGCCCGCAAGGCATTCAGCAGCAAACGCGCAGCCCCCTGCAACGGCCAACCGAAGCGGCCCGCCGCCGGCAGTGCCAGCAACATCCCCAGCACCATCGCCAACAAAGTGCCCAGCCCGGACATGGCCAGGGTTTCCAGCGCACCACGCCACACCGCCTTCAAGTGCCCGGCAGACAAGTCCGGGTGCAGGAAGCGCCCAGCATACTCGCCCATCTGCCCCAGCCCACCGTTACCGACCAGCGCGTGCAGGTCCAGCTCCAGATAGCCGAACGAGGCCACCACCGCCGCCACGATGGCGCCCAGCAGCAACAGGTTGATCGCCCGGTTCATCCCAACCTCCAGCGCAGCAGGCGGCTGAGCAGGTCGGCCAGGATCACCAGCAACAGGAAGGTCAGCAACATGCTCGCCACTTCAGCACCCGCAAACATGCGCATCGACAGGTCGATTTGCTGGCCCAGGCCGCCCGCGCCGACAAACCCCATCACCACCGAAGCCCGCACCGCGCATTCCCAACGGTACACGGTGTACGACACCACCTCGGAGGCGGCATTGGGCAGGATGCCGTAGAGAAACGCCACCAATCTACCACTGCCCGCCTGCAACAACGCATGCGCCGGGCGCTGGTCGACCGATTCGAATATTTCTGCGTAAACCTTGCCGAGCATGCCGCTGTAGGTGATGGCGATGGCCAGTACGCCCGCCGTCGGTCCCAACCCCACCGCACGCACGAACAGCAACGCCCAGACAACCTCTGGCACGCTACGCAGGAAAATCAGCAGCCCGCGCACCGGCAGGCGTAATACGCGTGACCACAACCCGGCCCGTCCGCCCCGTGAAGCAGCACGCAGCGACAAGGCCCGGCTAGCCAGCAGGCCGGCAGGGATTGCCAGCAACAACGCCAGCGCCATGCCAGCAGTCGCCACGGCCAGGGTCTGCAAGGTGGCTTCGTACAGCAGCGCAAGGAAACCGGCATCATGGGCCGGGGGCCAGAATGCGCGGGTGAAACTGGCAATCTGCTGCCGGTTCTCCGCCTGTAGCAGCACTGCGGGGTTCAGCTCGCTCAGCTGGATACCCGGCCATAGCACTGCCACAGCCAGCACGGTCAGCAGCAACCGCGGCAGTAAAGCCGGGTCGCAGGCACTGGCCTTCAGCATCGCGGAATCTGCACAGTCAGGGTCGGCCCCTGGGTTGGCGGCGAAGCCAGTTGTTCGTTGGCGTACAACGCATCCAGCATCTGCTTGGTAACCGCTGTGGCCGGGCAGTCGAACGCCACCTGCCCTTCGCGAATACCGACCACCCGCGGGAAATGCGCCAGCGCCAGCTCCACCGCATGCAAGCTGGCCACCAGTGTCACGCCGTTGGCCTGGGCATGGCGGTTGAGCAAGGCCAGGCTGTGGTCGGCCAGCACCGGGTCCATGGCCGACACCGGCTCATCGGTCAGCAACAACTGCGGCCGTTGGTACAACGCCCGGGCAATGCCCACCCGCTGCAACTGGCCACCGGACAACTGCCCGCACTGCACGAACAGCTTGTCGGCCAGGCCCAGCTCGGCCAACACGTGGCGCGCGCCGGCTACATCGCTGGGGTACAGCAGGTTGAGCAAGCCACGCAGCAGGCCCCACTGCCCCAGGCGCCCGGCCAGCACCGCCGTAACCACCCGTTGGCGCGGCGGCAAGGGCGGCGCCTGATGCACCAGGCCAACCCGCGCACGCAGGCGTTGGCGCGCCCGGGCCGACAACGCCCAGGGCTGTTCACCGAGTAATTCCAGGCGCCCGCTGCTGGGTTGGACGGCCGTAGCCATCAGGTGCAACAAGCTGGACTTGCCCGCACCCGATGGCCCGATGATAGCGACGCGCTCACCCTGCTCAACGCGCAAGGTGACCGCATCGAGTGCGCATACCTGGCCATGGCGCAGGCCGGCACCGTGCAACTGGATTGCCACGTTCTGAGCGGTCACTTGAGCAAGCCGGCCTCGCGTGCGGCCTGCTCGGTGCCCACATAGTTCTCAGGCTTGGTTTCGATAAAGCGGCTGGCAGCCTGCAGGTCGAGGATCGCCTTGTGCTCCGGGTTGGCCGGGTCGAGGTCGAGGAAGGCTTTCTTGATCTTGGCTTTCAAGGCCGGGTCCATGTGGCCGCGCACGGTCCAGTTGTAGTCGAAGTAGGTCGGCGTAGTGGCGAACACTTTCACCTTGCTGGTATCGACCTTGCCGGCATCCACCAGCTTCTGCCACACGCTGGCATTCAGCACGCCGCCATCGACCTTGCCTGCCTGTACCCAGGCCACGGTGGCGTCATGCGCGCCGGAATAGGCCACGCGGCTGAAGTATTCTTCAGGTTTGATGTTGTCCTGCTTGAGCATGAAGTAGCGCGGCATCAGGCTGCCCGAGGTGGACGATATGGAACCGAAGGCAAACGACTTGCCCTTGAGGTCGCTCAGGCTTTTCACGGCGGGGTTGGCGGTGATGAACTTGGACGTGAACTGCGCGTCCTGCTCACGCTGCACCAGCGGCGTGGCGGTCGGGTCTTTCAGGTGCACCTGAACGAAGGTGAAGCCGCCCAGCCAGGCCAGGTCCAGGCGGTCGGAAGCCAGCGACTCGACCACGGCCGGGTAATCGGCCACTGGTACGAACTTCACTTCCATGCCCAGTTGCTTGGCCAGGTACTCGCCCAACGGCTTGAACTTGCGCTGCAGTTCGGTTGGTGCTTCGTCGGGGATGGCGCTGACCCGCAGGGTTTCAGCGGCCTGAACGACAACGGCACAGCAGGACAGCACGAGGCCGGCGGCGAGCGCCAGGGGGCGTTTGAGCATGGGTGTTCTCCGGTTCAATAGCGGGGAAAGGCAGCTGCAAGCTGCAAGCTGCAAGAAAAAGCATAAGCAGCCCGCACGTTGCTTTTGCTTTAGCTTGAAGCTTGAAGCTTGAAGCTCGTAGCTGACCCGGAGAATTATAAGAGGCACGGGCGCAAAGGCCAGCTTTGCTACAATCGCGCAATAATTTGACCTGCTGAGGTACGTATGAGCGAGCCGATTCGCCTGACCCAGTACAGCCACGGTGCCGGCTGTGGCTGCAAGATCTCCCCCAAGGTGCTGGACGTGATCCTCGCCGAAAGCGGCACCCAGGCCCTTGACCCGAAACTGTGGGTCGGCAACGCCTCGCGCGATGACGCTGCCGTGTACGCGCTGGACGACGAGCGCGGCGTAGTCTCGACCACCGACTTCTTCATGCCGATCGTCGATGACCCGTACGACTTCGGCCGCATTGCCGCCACCAACGCCATCAGCGACATCTACGCCATGGGCGGCGACCCGCTGATGGCCATCGCCATCCTTGGCTGGCCAGTCAACGTGCTGCCGCCGGAAGTGGCCCGCGAAGTGATCCGCGGTGGCCGCGCGGTGTGCGCCGAAGCTGGTATTCCACTGGCAGGCGGCCACTCCATCGACGCCCCCGAGCCGATCTTCGGCCTGGCCGTGACCGGTGTGGTCCGCAAGCGCCACCTCAAGCGCAACGACACCGCCAGCGCCGGGTGCCAGCTGTACCTGACCAAGCCACTGGGCATCGGCATCCTTACCACGGCCGAGAAAAAGGCCAAGCTGCGCGCGCAGGACCAGGGCCTGGCACGCGACTGGATGTGCACCCTTAACACCCCCGGCAGCCGCTTCGGCAAGCTGGACGGGGTCAAGGCCATGACCGACGTCACCGGTTTCGGCTTGCTCGGCCACCTGGTCGAACTGGCAGAAGGCAGTGGCCTTACCGCACACCTGGACTACGCTGCCGTACCGCGCCTGCCCAGCGTCGACCATTACCTGGCCGAGGGCTGCATCCCTGGCGGTACCCTGCGCAACTACGACAGCTACGGGCACAAGATCGGCGCCCTCAGCGACGACCAGAAGCACCTGCTGTGCGACCCGCAGACCAGCGGCGGCCTGCTGGTGGCGGTCACCCCGGAAGGCGAAGCCGAGTTCCTTGCTGTGGCTGGCGAGCTGGGCCTGCAACTGGCGCCGATCGGCAAGCTGGTCGAGCGACAGAGCCACGCGGTCGAGGTGATCTGATGCGCCCCGACTGCACCGATTTCCGCCAGCTGTTCCTCGACGACGTGCCGATGATGGACATGCGCGCCCCCGTCGAATTCGCCAAGGGTGCCTTCCCTGGCGTGGTCAACCTGCCACTGATGAACGATCAGGAACGCCAGAAGGTTGGCACGTGCTACAAGCAACAGGGCCAGGCCGCTGCCATCGCCCTTGGCCACCAGCTGGTCAGCGGCGCAACCAAGCAGGACCGCCTGGAGGCTTGGGCAGCGTTTGCCCAGGCCCACCCTGAGGGTTACCTGTACTGCTTCCGTGGCGGCCTGCGCTCGCAGATCGTGCAGGGCTGGCTGCGCGATGAGGCAGGTGTTCAATACCCGCGGGTCAAAGGCGGCTACAAGGCCATGCGTACCTTCCTGCTGGAGACGACCCAGCAGGCGGTGGCGCAATGCGATTTCGTGCTGGTGGGCGGCCTGACCGGTACCGGCAAGACCGATGTACTGCACCAGTTGGGCAACGTGCTGGACCTGGAAGGCCATGCCAACCACCGCGGCTCCAGCTTCGGCAAGCGCGCCACCGCGCAACCGGCGCAGATCGACTTCGAGAACCAACTGGCCATCGACGTGCTGAAGAAGCGCGCCCGTGGAGTCGAGCAATTCGTGCTGGAAGATGAAGGCCGCATCGTTGGCAGCTGCACGGTGCCGCTGGCGCTGTACCAGGGCATGCAGCAGTACCCGCTGGTGTGGCTGGAAGACAGCTTCGCCAACCGCGTGGAGCGCATCCTGCGTGATTACGTGGTCAACCTGAGTGCCGAGTTTGTCAGCGTGCACGGCGAGGAAGACGGCCGCCGGTTGTTTGCCGAGCGCATGTTGCAAAGCATGGCCAATATCTACAAGCGTTTGGGCGGAGAGCGTTATCAGCGCTTGTCGCAGGTTCTGCGCGAAGCCTTGGAAGAGCAGCAGCGCAGCGGCGCGGTCGATCTACACCGGGGCTGGATCGAGGGCTTGCTGAACGAGTACTACGACCCGATGTATGCCTACCAGCGCGACGCCAAGGCCGAGCGCATCGAGTTTGCCGGGGATGCCGTGGAAGTGCGCGAATACCTCAAGGCCCGCGCGCTGCGCGAACCGCGCATCTCACAGGCGCTGCAAAACATGTAGGAGCGGCCTTGTGTCGCGAAAGGGCTGCGCAGCAGCCCCGGCTATTGCTGCCTTGATGCTGACATCCCGGGGCCGCTTTGCGGCCCTTTCGCGACACAAGGCCGCTCCTACAAGGGCGGGCCAATCATTCCTGGAAAGGCTCTATTGCCCCGGGCTAAGCACCCGCTCCAGCTCCGCCGCGCGGTCGCGGGTCATGTCCATCAGGCAGCTGCCACCCTCCAGCTGCGCCATGGTCCCGCCACTGGCCTGCACATGGAACTGGCAATTGCCATCGCGATAGGCCAGCCACTTGCGCTGCACATCGCGCAGGCTCTTCTGTTGCCCGGCATCCAGTTGGCCCATCAGTTGCTTGTACACCCGGTTCAAGCGCTGGTCCTGCACCTGTGTCTCGGCCCCGATGCATTCACTCATGGCCACGGTACTGGAAGCCTTGTCCATGCACTGCCCATAGGCTGCCGTATAGTCGTCCGCCACCGCCATTGGCAGCACGCAGGCCAGTGCCAGCCCGGTCAGGTAATGCTTGATCATGCGAATCCTCCTTGTGGATGTCACAGCGTCTGCGGCTGTTCGGGCGGCATCAGCACCTTGCCCGGCTCGAAGCGCAACGATGGCATCTGCGTCGCCATATACAAGGCCACGCCCAGTGCCGCAATCAACGCCACGTCGAGCCAGCTCCAACCCGGCATATCATCGGCACTGCGGGCCTTCCAGCAATGCCACGCCTGGCCCAGGCAGAACACCACCATCGCCGCCAACCACAGGTAGAAGCCGGCACCAAAACCGGTCAGGTCATGGAATTCATAGGTCTGGTTATCCGGCAAACGCGTGATGCCGAAGCTGCTGGCCGCCAGATACACCGCCGCCAACCCGGCCAACAACGCCAGCCGGCGGAACCGCCGATGGGCCAGGATGGCCAGGGCCAGCAACGGGTTGGCAAACCATTGGTGCAAACCGAAGGGCACGCCCCAAGGCCCGTACAGCAGCATCTGCAGGGCCGGCATGTGGCGGTCGCCGCTCATCAGCGCGCCATCGAAGAACAGGGCGAGCAGATACAACAGCAGGCTGATGCTCAGGTAAAAAACGGGCAAGGGCTATTCCTGGGGGAAACGGGACAGGCTACGACCTTAACCCAGGCCCTGCCCCGCTTCCAAACCTTGACAGTGCCGCTACACGGATCAAACAACCGGGGGTTCAAGCAGCAGACCATAAATACCCGAGTCGGAAAGCTCACCGGCTACGCACCAACGTGCCCGCAGGGTCCCTTCGAGCACGAAGCCCTGGCGCTCCAGGGTACGTGCCGAGCCCTGGTTACGCGGGTCGATTTCGCCTTCCAGGCGGCGCATGTGCAGGGTGTGGGCGAGGTAGTCGATGAAGCAGGTCAGCGCTTCGTCCATGTAGCCCCTGCCCTGCACGGCGCTGGCCAGGCAGTAGCCGATTTCACCACGGCGGGAAATGTCGTCGATGTTGAACAACTGGACCATGCCGATCAGCTCGCCGTTGTCGCGGCGGTACATGCCGAGCTTGAGCTGGTCACCATTGGCATAGGCTTCACGGTCGGCGGCCAGGGCGCTTTCGGCCTCGGCCAGGTCTTGCCAGGGGGCATGGTGCCAATAACGCATGACCTCGGGGTCGGCCATGATCGCCAGCCATTGCGCGGCATCGGCATGGCGCATGGGGCGCAAATGCAGGCGCGGGCTGTCGAGGCAGAGGTCACTGGGGAAACTGCGGGGTGGGGTCACGCCGGATCTCCTGTCCATTGCTGGGGAGATGACAGTTTAACTTCAAGTGGGGTGGGTGGGGCAGGTCTTGGGGTCGGAGGTGTTTTTGAGAGGTGCCTGCCTTGGGTCTGGAGATATTTTTGAGAGGGGCATGCCTTGGGTTTGGTGGTGGTGCGGAAATCGAGCGCCGCCCGCGCGGCGCTTCGCGGGACAAGCCCGCTCCCACATTTGTTGCAACGTGGCCATACCTGTGGGAGAGGCGTTGGCAGCCTTGGTGTAAGGCTTGAGACAGGTGGGGCGGCATTGGTGCCGACTCAGAAATCCAGTCAGCCTCACCAGGCTGGCAACCATGGCCTGACAGGTTCGGCACGTTGCAACAAATGTGGGAGCGGGCTTGTCCCGCGAAGCGCCGCGCGGGCGGCGCTCGGTCTCATAGGCGCCGAGCACCTCAAGGCATGCACCTGTCAGCCGCTACTGGCCCGCCCGACAGGCACATCGGGCCACTACTCAATCTCCCCGATTCATCCCCACTTCCATATCATTGATCAGCGCCTTGGCCATGGCACTCAGAATCCGCGCCGCGCTGCCGGCGATCTTGTCGCCTTCCATCTCGGCTTCTTCGTTCAGGTGCTTGATACAGCCGACCAGCACCGACAATTCATCGAATGCCAGATCGAGCGGGACGCCCGGCTCTACCCGGTACAGCTCGAGGAATTTTTCCACGCCGGCGGTGGTGCGGGATTTCAGGGGGGCGCTCATGCCTTGGCCTCCTGCGCTTTCATGTGGGCGAGCAGGGCTTGTAGCAGGTCGGTTTGGGCTGCCATCGCTTCCAGCAGGCTGGACCGCAGGGCTGGGGCTTCGGCGTCGAGGTACTGGATCATGGTGCCGGAGAGGTTGTCCATGACCTGGGTGGCCTGGGACTTGGCGGCTTGGTAGGTTAGGTCTGCGACGGGCGGATCAGGTACAACTTTATTCATGATTAACTCCAACAAGTTATAGGAGCAACCACCTGAATCCTTCTCACAGATTTGGGCGGCAGCCGTGCGCGAGGTGAGAAGCCCGTGTTGGAGTCACAACGGTCAGGCCAAAGCCTGCACGCGCACAGCTGCCATAAACAGACAGAAAGACAACCAACAACGAGTTCTCACACTCGCTCGCCATATGGGCGAACGGCGAAGTTACCGCGGTGATTCTTCCCTGCCTATCAGACGGCATCCGACTGAGTTCGTAGGATAATTCCTAATCGCCGGCAACCTGAAGCATTTGGTTTCAAGTTCAGAATCTTCTTACAGCTGATGGCCTCTTCGCGGGCGCGCCCGCTCCCACAGGGTGGACTGCACACGGCTCGAATACTGTGCGGTCCCTGTGGGAGCGGGCGTGCCCGCGAAGAGGCCATCACAGGCGACCTGAATGCTTCAGGCCACCTCAGCCCCATCATCCGGCCAATGCGGCTCGTTAGCCCCAGGCGGGGTCAGCGGTGGCAGCCCATACGCCGCCCGCGCATCATCACAGCTGGGGTTATGCACCCCACCCTCCCACGAAGCATCAAACTCGCGGCAAGGGCTGGAACGGTTGGCATAAATGGTACAAGCCACCTCTTTGCCAATCTCGCCAGCAAGGCTGACACAGCGGCAGGGTTTGGCATCGGTGCCGATCATGGCAACGCGGGTGGGGTTGATCTGTACCACCAGGTCGTCCGGCACAACGCCCCCGGCAGACTGGCATTCGCCCCAGAAGAAGGACACACGGAAGTACCCGCAGCAGGCGCCGCAGTCAAGGCAAGGGTTATAGTCGGACATGAGGCCACGGAGGGAAGGTTGTTGTTATCGGGGCTGAGCCCGCGGCGCCATTTTTAATCCAAGCGGGGGCGGCTGGATAGAGGGGCAATGCAAAAAAAATCGCCACTGATCCGGCCGCCTGCCATGGCTAGCAGATAGCTTTGTAAGTAGACGCATCCCAGCGCTGCAAACCCAGGCCTTCGCTGGGGTCGTAGTCATCGCCCTGCACCTTGCTGAACAGGGTGCGCGCCGCGCCGCAATGCACCAGACGGTCGTTTATTTCACCCTCGGTGAGTACGGTGTAGGACTCACTGCGCATGGCCTGGTAGTAGTTGTCAGTCGCCGCCATGAACTGGTGATACTTCATCAACCGGTTGTCGTCCAAAGCCAGGCACTTGTCCAGTTGCACACCCCAGCGTGCCAGGCATACTTCGGCAAAATGGCGAACGATCAACCCCGGTTCCACCAGTACCTTGCCGTCACCGGCGCCATCCTTTGAAGCATTGCCCACCAGCGTGGCATGCCGCCCTGGCATTGGATACACGCAGATCCGGGTCTGTTGCGCGACGGTAGGGATCACGCAGGCAAACCCTTTTGAACGCTCATCCCGCGAGTAGAAGCCAACGTACTCCTTGACGTTACCAGCCAGGGTAACGCGCTCGGCCTGCACGTTGCCGACGCCGGGCACCGGGTCAACGGCAAAGATGTTCACCGGTATGTCCCGCAATGCCGGATCTTGAGCCATGGCATTGGCCAGCATATGGCAACTGATCCCTCCCCTGCTCCAGCCCACCAGATTGACCTGGGTGGGCAGGCGCGGTTTGCGGAACATGCTGATAATGCGCTCTTGCAGTTCTTGTGGCGTTGGATGGCGCTCGCCGTAGTCATAGGTGCGCCAGAACCAGGAGGCGGTTGAAGAGGCGTCCGGGATGGGCACCCCGGCATCTTTCAGCCGCTGGTACTCATCCTCGCTCAACTTGGTGCGCTGCCAGCTGCTTTCGCCCTTGATCACCTGCAGCACATGGTTGACGTTCTCTTCCCAGCCGCGGCCGAACAGCTGGCCGGTCCAGCTGAAGTAGCCGCCAGGTTCGACGAACAGGTCGTCATCCTGCAGGTTGCCGCTACCGGGGCCGTCCACGGCTAACCAGTGGGCGAATTCGCGGCCCTGGTCGTTGCTGGCCAGGGTCGAGACCAGTTCGCCATTCCAGAAGTTGGGGTTGGCGTCGTCGAAGCGGTGGGAGCCGGTGCCGCAGAAATAGGCGGTGAAGACACTCATGGGGGATCTCTTTGTTGAGAAATGAGTGCTGAAGGTAGGTTGGCTGATGGGTGGGGTGCAGGCGGAAAGGTAGCCTTTGAGTCCGTCGGGGCTGCTTTGCAGCCCATCGCCGGCAAGCCAGCTCCCACATGGCCCCCACAGGACCAGAACCTTGTGCAGTACCTGTGGGAGCTGGCTTGCCGGCGATGGGCCGCGAAGCGGCCCCAAATGGCCTTACTTGCGAGCCAGGCCGTCAGCCCGGAACATCTGGCGAATGCCGCGAATAGCCTGGCGAATACGGTCCTGATTCTCGATCAGGGCAAAGCGCACATGGTCATCACCATAGTCACCAAAACCGATCCCCGGCGACACGCAGACCTTGGCTTCAGCCAGCAGCTTCTTGGAAAACTCCAGCGAGCCCAGGTGCGCATACTCCGGCGGAATCTTCGCCCACACGTACATCGACGCCTTGGGGTTCTCGACCATCCAGCCCAGTTCGTGCAGGCCTTTCACCAGCAGGTTGCGGCGCTGCCGGTACTGCTCGGCAATGTCGCGCACGCACTGCTGGTCGCCTTCCAGCGCGGCGATGGCAGCCACCTGCAATGGGGTGAAGGTACCGTAGTCATGGTAGCTCTTGATCCGCGCCAGGGCGTTGACCAGCTCGGGGTTGCCGACCATGAAGCCGATCCGCCAACCCGCCATGTTGTAGCTCTTGGACAGGGTGAAGAACTCCACCGCAATGTCCTTGGCGCCCGGTACCTGCATGATCGACGGGGCCTTCCAGCCGTCGTAGACGATGTCGGCGTAGGCCAGGTCGTGTATCACCAGCACGCCGTACTGCTTGGCCAGGGCCACCACGCGCTCGAAGAAGTCCAGCTCCACGCACTGCGCGGTAGGGTTGGACGGGAAGCCGAGAATCATCATCTTCGGCTTGGGGATCGATTCGCGAATGGCGCGCTCAAGCTCGTTGAAAAAGTCCACGCCCGGCACCAGCGGCACCGAACGCACCTGGGCACCGGCAATCACCGCACCGTAGATGTGGATCGGGTAGCTGGGGTTGGGCACCAGCACCGTGTCGCCCTGGTCGAGGGTGGCCAGCATCAGGTGGGCCAGGCCCTCTTTCGAGCCGATGGTGACGATGGCTTCGCTTTCCGGGTCGATGTCGACCTCGTAGCGTTCCTTGTACCAGTTGGAAATGGCCCGACGCAGGCGCGGGATGCCGCGCGAGGTGGAGTAGCCATGGGTGTCTTCACGCTGGGCGACCTGCACCAGCTTCTCGACGATGTGCGGCGGGGTGGCGCCATCGGGGTTACCCATGCTCAGGTCGATGATGTCCTCGCTACGGCGGCGGGCAGCCATCTTGAGCTCGGCAGTGATGTTGAAGACGTAAGGGGGGAGACGATCGATGCGCGCAAAGCGGCGCGGCGAACCTGGGTTGGCCATGGCTTCCTCTGAGACGTAAGCGCCCGGAACCGTCCGAGCGACGTTGGCCGATGTGGCGGCCTGGATCAGAAGATAGTGCTGAAACAGGATGCCTGTAAATGACAATTTCCTGTTTTGTTAGAATTTTTCAGATGTATTTTTCGAAAATCAGGATTTTATGTTTTCAGGGCCGGCCTCTTCGCGGCGGTTCGGCGCGAAGAGGCCGGCACAGGAAAAACACCCATAAAAAAACCCCGGCACAATGGCCGGGGCTTTCGTGAAACAGGCAGCTATTTCAGCGTGCGTATGTCATCAGCACGTCCGCAGCAGTCTGGCTGTCCACACCCATCATCACGCTCAGGGCAGTGACGGTGAGGATGGAGAAGCCGAACACCTTGCGCGCCCACTTGCTGTCGTCCTCGGCCTTGTAACCACCCCAGGCCATGTACAGCCAGTACAGGCCCATGGCAGCTGCCACGGCCAGGTAGCCGAGGCCGGCGTAACCGCCGAGGGTAAGCATCAAGGTGGCGAGCACAAAGGCCAGTACGTACAGCACGATCTGCTTCTTCGCCGCGAGAACACCACGTGCCACCGGCAGAACCGGAATGTTGGCAGCGCTGTAATCCTTGAAGCGGAAGATGGCGATGGCAAAGCTGTGCGGCATCTGCCACAGGCTGAACATCACCAGCAGGGTTACTGCAGCCAGGTCGAAGCTGTTGCTGACGGCGCAGTAGCCGATCACCGGAGGCATGGCACCGGACAGGCTGCCGACCAAGGTGCCGTGCACCGATTTACGCTTCAGCCACAGGCTGTAGAAACCGACGTAGACAACAAAGCCAATCAGCGCGCAGAACGCCGACAGCGGGTTGGCCTGAACATACAGCAGGCTGAAACCCGCCACCCCGAGCAGGGTGGCGTAGATCAGCGCGAGGGGCAGCGACATGCCGCCTTGCACCATGACGCGGTTCTTGGTGCGCTCCATCTTGTGGTCGATGTCACGGTCGATGCAGTTGTTGAACACGCATCCGGACGCAACCACCAGCGAAGTACCGATCACCACCGCCAGGAACAAGGCGAAATCCACATGGCCCTTCGAGGCAAGGAAGAATCCGCCTGCCACGGAAAGCACGTTACCGAAAATGATCCCCGGTTTGGTGATTTGGATAAAGTGCTTAACGGACATGCAGTCTTACCTCACTTGGCCATCATTTCGATGTGGATGTTGAACATGATCCACAGCGACAGGCCGACCAGCAGTGCAATAACCATGACGGTGAACAGGAACGTCGACACGTTGTTGCGTTGCTCTTTCGAGCGGTCCATGTGCAGGAAGTAAACCAGGTGAACAACTACCTGGATCACGGCCATGGCAACAATGATCAGAACGGTCAGGTTCTTCGGCAGGCTGGCAGTCATCGCCAGCGCGAACGGGATCGCGGTCAGGATGATCGACAGTACAAAGCCGATCATGTACGACTTGACGCTGCCGTGGTTACCTTCGTGATGAGTGTCGTGTGCGCTAGCCATTACAGAACCCCCAGCAGGTAGACGACGGTGAATACGCAGATCCAGACCACGTCCAGGAAGTGCCAGAACAGGCTCAGGCAGCTCATGCGGGTCTTGGCGGTCGGCGTGATGCCGTGCTTGTTGATCTGGTACATCATGATTGCCATCCAGATCAGGCCGGCAGTCACGTGCAGGCCGTGGGTACCTACCAGGGCGAAGAACGCCGACAGGAAGCCACTGCGCTGCGGGCCGAAGCCCTCGCTGATCAGGTGATGGAATTCATAGATTTCCATCGCGATGAAGCCTGCACCGAACAGGAAGGTCACAGCCAACCAGCCCAGTACGCCTGCTTTCTTGCCGTCGAACATCTTCAGCATGGCGAAGCCGAAGGTGATCGAGGACAGCAGCAGGAACAGCGTTTCAACAGCTACGAAATCGAGCTGGAAGATGTCATGACCCGACGGGCCGCCGGCAAAACTGCCGGACAGCACCGCGTAGGTGGCGAAGAGCGACGCAAACAGGATGCAGTCGGTCATCAGGTACAGCCAGAAGCCCAGTACGGTCATCTGGCCCGAGTCGTGGTGGTGGTCGTCATGCCCATGGTCGTGACCATGAGCAGCGCCGCCGTGCATTACTTGACTGGACATTGATTACACCCGCTCAAACGATTCGACACGTGCGCCGGCAGGCAGAGCACCTGCTGCGGCCAGCGCTTTCAGACGCTCGCCTTCGATGCGCGCCACTTCTTCGGCCGGAACCATGTAGCCCTGGTCGTCACGTGCAGCGTGGCGAACGAAGACTGCGATGGTTGCCAACAGGCTTGCGCCGACCAGCCACCAGATGTGCCAGATGAAGGCAAAGCCGAAGACGGTCAGGAACATACCCATGAACAGGCCGGTGGAGGTGTTACTCGGCATGTGGATGGCTTCGTACTTGCCCGGTACCTTGTAGGCAACACCGGCTTCCTTGGCTTCGTGCCAGGCGTCCAGGCCAACTTTCTCAGGCATGTGAGCGAAGTTGTAGAACGGAGGTGGCGACGAAGTGGACCACTCGATGGTACGGCCGCCCCATGGGTCGCCGGTCACGTCCAGGTTCTGGTTGCGGTCGCGGACCGAAACGAAGATCTGGATCAGCTGGCAAGCGATACCGAACAGGATCAGCACGGCGCCGACAACGGCTACGTACAGGTAGGGTTCCCACAGTGGGTTGTCGGAGTGGTTCAGACGACGGGTCATGCCCATGAAGCCCAGGGCGTACAGCGGCATGAACGCAACGTAGAAGCCCGACAGCCAGAACCAGAAGGCAGCTTTGCCCCACTTCTCGTTCAGGGTGAAGCCGAAGGCTTTCGGGAACCAGAAGGCGAAACCGGCGATGTAGCCGAATACCGCGCCACCGATGATCACGTTGTGGAAGTGCGCAATAACGAACAGGCTGTTGTGCAGGACGAAGTCAGCACCTGGAACGGCCAGCAGTACGCCGGTCATGCCACCGATGGAGAAGGTGACCATGAAGCCCAGGGTCCAGAGCATCGGTGCGGTGAAGCGCACACGGCCTTGGTACATGGTGAACAGCCAGTTGAACAGCTTCACACCGGTCGGGATGGAGATCAGCATCGTCGCCAGGCCGAAGAAGGTGTTGACGCTGGCGCCGGCACCCATGGTGAAGAAGTGGTGCAGCCATACTGCAAAGCCGAGAATGGCGATCGCGCCCGATGCGTAGATCATCGAGTGGTGGCCGAACAGGCGTTTGCCAGAGAACGTCGAAGTTACTTCCGAGAACACGCCGAAGGCCGGCAGGATCAGGATGTAAACCTCAGGGTGACCCCACGCCCAGAACAGGTTGACGTACATCATCGGGTTCCCACCAAGCTCGTTGGTGAAAATGTGGAAGTCCAGATAACGGTCAACAGTCAGCAGCGCGAGTGCAGCAGTCAGGATCGGGAACGAAGCAACGATCAGCACGTTGGCCCAGGTGCAGGTCCAGGTGAAGATCGGCATGTCCATCAGCTTCATGCCAGGTGCGCGCATCTTCATCACGGTGACGAGGAAGTTCACGCCGGTAAGCGTCGTACCCAATCCGGATAGCTGTAGCGCCCAGATGTAGTAGTCGACACCCACCCCAGGGCTGTACTGAATGCCCGCGAGCGGCGGATAGGCAACCCAGCCGGTCTTGGCGAATTCACCAACGCCCAGCGAGATGTTGACCAGCAGCACGCCTGCCAGCAGCAGGTAGAAGCTCAGGGAGTTCAGGAACGGGAAGGCAACGTCACGTGCACCGATCTGCAGAGGAACCGCCAGGTTCATCAGGCCGGTGAAGAACGGCATCGCCATGAAGATGATCATGATCACACCGTGAGCGGTGAAGATCTGGTCATAGTGTTCAGGCGGCAGGTAGCCTTCGGAGCCACCGGTAGCGGCAGCCAGCTGGGTACGCATCATGATGGCGTCGGCAAAGCCGCGCAGCAACATGACCATCGCGACGATGATGTACATCACGCCGATCTTTTTGTGGTCGACCGTAGTCAGCCACTCGCTCCACAAGTAGGTCCACTTGCGGAAATAGGTGATAAGACCGACGACAGCGATACCGCCGAGCGCGATCATGGCAAGCGTCACCATGACTATCGGCTCGTGATAGGGTATCGCCTCCAGGCTTAGTTTACCGAACATCTCTTACTCCTCTGCACCGGCAGCTGGTTGCATACTCGATTCCACACCCTTGGTTGTGGCCAGATCTTTGCTGCCTGCTTCTTCGTGGACCGGCTTGCCGCGGTTCATGCCTTCGTACTTGTCGACGATGGACTGGAACAGCTCTGCTGGCGCCTCGCTGTACAGCGCGACTGGGTTGTATTCGCTAGGCTTGGCCAGAGCTTCGTACTCGGCTTTGCCCAGTTTCAACGGCGACTGCTTGACCTCGGCGACCCACTTGTCGAAGTCTTCCTGAGAGGTGGCAGTAGCCTTGAATTTCATGCCGGTGAAACCAGCACCGCTGTAGTTGGCGCTGATACCGTCAAACACACCGTTTTCGTTGGCGATCAGGTGCAGTTTGGTGGTCATGCCGGCCATTGCGTAGATCTGGCCACCCAGGCCCGGGATGAAGAACGAGTTCATCACGGCGTCGGAGGTGACGCGGAAGTTCACCGGCGTGTTAGCCGGGAAGTTGATCTTGTTGACGGTGGCAATGCCCTGTTCCGGGTAGATGAACAGCCACTTCCAGTCCAGCGCAACCACGTCGATCTGAATCGGCTTCACGTCCGAATCCAGCGGACGGTACGGATCCAGCTTGTGGGTGGACTTGTAGGTGACGTAGCCCAGGGCGATGATGATCAGGATCGGGATGATCCACACCGCGGCCTCGATCTTGGTCGAGTGCGACCAGTCAGGGGTGTAGGTGGCTGCCTTGTTGGAAGCACGGTACTTCCAGGCGAACGCCAAGGTCATGATGATGACGGGAATCACCACCAGCAGCATCAGGCCGGTTGCGATCAGGATCAGGTTCTTTTGCTCAATGCCGACCTGGCCCTTCGGGTCGAGCAGGGTCCAGTTGCACCCACTGAGTAAAAGCATGCCTAAAACGGGCAATATGCCAAACAGTCTGGGGTAACGCTTTTTACTCATCTCACGACCTCTAGATCAGCTTGCTTCAATGCAATTTGTGTTTTGGTAGCCAACACTTCGTCCTGCCAAGTGAGGCATTTCGCGCCCGTACCCGCTCCTGCCTGGGGTCCGACTGCAGGACCTTGGCTTCAAGCGGGTTAGCGGTGCTTATGGTTTCGTAGGCAACAGGCCTGTACTTCAGACCAAGTCCATTTGGTGCGGGAAAACGCGGAGGGGTGTCCGCCCGGTATCGCCGTTGGGCGAAACTTGACGAAGTCAGCAAAAAGGAGCGCTGGGGCTTCCTTCAATCCTGCGACTCGCAAGCAGTGCCGAACGGAAATTGGGGGCGATTGTAGTGAGGTCGCCAACCCTTGACTATGACTTATTGAGCAACAGTCTTTTACAGAATGCGTAACAATAGGGCTGAAAAACTCAACTTCGCGACAGTTTGTCGCACCCCGCTTGCTAGCCCTCAAAGCCCCGTTTTACAAGGCTTCGTGGTTGATCTGAATCAAGCGGGGAGCAACTTTTCACTCTTCACATGCGCTGCAAAAGACCCCATGCAATTCGGGACTTTTGTCTAAGCCTGGCGTCGGTTGCGGTAGATACCGAGCGGAACCAGGATGGCGGTCAGCACGAACGCTACCAGCGCCCATTGTGCCAACGACAAACCGAGGATCGGCGGGTACGGCGTGCTGCAGAAGCCGTCGACCTGGAACGCCAGTGGCCACAGCTTGGCCAGCGGCAGGTCATCGACGATCGGCTGCAGGGTATCGATGCCGCAACTGACCATGGGGTTGGCGAGTATATACACATGGTTGCCGGCCGCAACGATTCCGCCAATGGCACTGAGCACCACCAGTGCTTCGAAGAAGGTCAGGCTGCGGCGCCCCGGCATGGCAGCGGCAAGGAAGGCGAAGACGGCAATGAACAGCAGCGCATAGCGTTGCAGGATGCACAACGGGCAAGGGGCCTCGCCCAGCACCACCTGCATGTACAGGGCGCCGCCGATCAGCGACAGGCAGATCAGGCCCAACAACACCAGAAAGCGCCGTTCCCGATTAAGGCGCGATGTTTGTTCGTTCATTACCGGTTCCTTCGATGGAGAGTGGCAGCGTGGTCTGCCTGCATTGGCGCAAGTCTACACGTTGGGCAGGGCCAGTGAGTGTGCCGAGGAAGCGGCGAGATAGCGCTGCGCAGGGCTATCCGGAGTGGCTAGGACCGGCCGTAACGGCGTCGGTTCAACGCCAGGCGGCAAAAAAGCGGCTGCCCGGGTGCCGCGCAGGGGCAAGCCCCTCGACACCCGGGAGTGAAGGATACCGTGATTAAAGGAGGATTAACGATGAACGCTGCGCCGGTGCTTTCACCTCTCCTTTATATATAGACAAGAAGGTGTGCTGCGGCTCGGCGGGTGAGAATGAATAAGCCTGCACCGGCCCTATCACCGGCAAGCCAGTCCCACAGGTACATCACAGGGCTCAAGACCTGTGCGTTCCCTGTGGGAGCTGGCTTGCCGGCGATAGGGCCAGTACAAGCGCTACATCACTCCAGCGCAGCCGCCGGCCCGAAGAACTCGTAACGGCTCTGCTGCTCCGGCACACCCAGGCCCTTCAGCTGGCGCTTGACCGCCGCCATGAAGCCCTTCGGCCCAAGGAAGTAGGCATCTACATCCCGCTCATGCGGCAGCCACTCGGCCAGCAGATCCTCGCTCAGCAGGCCCACGGCATCGGCCGCAGCCGCCCCTTCCGGCTCGGCATAGCAATAAAAGCGCTTGAGTTGCGGATGACGCGCCGCCAAGCCATCGATCCAGTCGCGGAAGGCATGCACAGCGCCATTACGCGCGCAGTGAATGAAATGCACCTCGCGCTGGGTTTGCAGTGCTGCCTGCAGCATCGCCAGGGTCGGGGTAATGCCCACGCCGCCACTGATCAGCACCAGCGGCTTGTCGCTGGCCGCCAGGGTAAAGTCACCGGCCGGCGGGAACAGTTGCAGGGTATCGCCCACCACCAGCTCATCGTGCAGGTAGTTCGAGACTTTACCGCCCGCTTCACGCTTGACGCTGATGCGGTATTCCTTACCGTCGCACAGTGCCGACAGCGAATAGTTGCGGCGCTGCTCGGCACCGTCGATGTCCAGCTTCAGGCCGATGTACTGGCCAGGCTCGGCCTTGAGTACCGGCTTGCCATCCACCGCGGCAAAGTAGAACGAAACGATCTCGCTGCTTTCCTGCTCGCGGCGCACCAGGCGGAACTCGCGCGTCCCGCGCCAGCCACCCTCGGCCGCTTCCTTCTGTTTATACAAACCTTCTTCAGCACCGATCAGGATGTCGGCCAGCTGACCATAGGCCGCACCCCAGGCCTCGATGACCTCAGGGGTGGCGATTTCCTTGCCCAGCACTTCCTCGATCGCGCGCAGCAGGCAGCTGCCAACGATCGGGTAGTGCTCCGGCAGAATCTGCAGGGCAACGTGCTTGTTGATAATCTGCCCGACCAGGCCGCCCAGCTGTTCCAGCTGGTCGATGTGGCGGGCGTACATCAGCACGCCGTTGGCCAGGGCGCGCGGCTGGTCGCCGCTGGCCTGGTGGGCCTGGTTGAACAGTGGGCGTACCTCTGGGTACTCACTGAGCATCATCTTGTAGAAGTGGGTGGTCAGCGCTTCGCCGCCGCTTTCCAGCAGGGGGACAGTGGCCTTGATGATTGCACGTTGTTCGGCATTGAGCATTGCAACAACTCCTGAGCCTGTGGCTTCAAATGACTGCCCTGACTGTTACAGCAATCGTGCCAACTTTTATGGCCAGCAAAATCAAGGGGTTGACGCAGGTCATGTCAAAACGACCTACCCCGGCGTATAGTCAAATCGACCTATAGGAGTCCATATGACAACAAAGCCGCTGCTCACCGCCCTGCTACCGCTGGTTAGCGACCTGTCCCGCGATTTGCCTGATCAGGAACGCTACCGTCGCCTGTTGCAGGCCATGCGGAGCTTGCTGCCGTGCGACGCCGCCGCGTTGCTGCGCCTGGACGGTGAATGGCTGGTGCCGCTGGCAGTGGATGGCCTGAGCCCCGATACCCTCGGTCGGCGCTTCCGGGTCAGCGAACACCCGCGCTTCCAGATTCTGCTCAGCCACTCGGAGCCCACCCGTTTCGCCAGCGACTCCGAGCTGCCCGACCCCTACGATGGCCTGGTCAACGCCCCGGATGCCGACCTGGAAGTGCATGACTGCATGGGCTGCCCGCTGATGGTCGATGAGCGCCCCTGGGGCCTGGTCACCCTCGACGCCCTCACCCCCGGGCAATTCCAGAGCATGGAGCTGGATGCCCTGCAGGCTTTCGCCAGCCTGGCCGCCGCGACCGTGACCGTGGCCGAGCGCATCGAACACCTGGCCCTGCGCGCCGAAGACGAACACCACCGCGCCGAGATCTACCGCCAGGCCAGCGGCCAGGACAAAGAGCTGATTGGCCAGAGCCCTGCGCACAAACGCCTGGTGGAAGAAATCCGCCTGGTCGGCGGCAGTGACCTGACCGTGCTGATCACCGGCGAAACCGGGGTCGGCAAGGAGCTGGTGGCCCAGGCCCTGCACCAGGCCAGCAGCCGCGCCGACAAGCCGCTGGTCAGCCTCAACTGCGCCGCCCTGCCCGACACGCTGGTGGAAAGCGAGCTGTTCGGCCACGTGCGCGGTGCCTTTACCGGCGCCCATGGCGAACGCCGTGGCAAGTTCGAGCTGGCCAATGGCGGCACCCTGTTCCTCGACGAAGTCGGCGAACTGCCACTGACGGTGCAGGCCAAGCTGTTGCGCGTGCTGCAGAGCGGCCAGTTGCAGCGCCTGGGTTCGGACCGCGAGCACCGCGTGGACGTGCGCCTGATCGCCGCCACCAACCGTGACCTGGCAGCGGAGGTACGCAATGGCAACTTCCGCGCCGACTTCTATCACCGCCTCAGTGTGTACCCGCTACAGGTACCGCCGTTGCGCGAACGTGGGCGGGATGTGCTGCTATTGGCGGGTTACTTCCTCGAACAGAACCGTTCGCGCCTGGGCCTGAACAGCCTGCGCCTGAGCAGTGAAGCCCAGGCTGCACTGCTGGCCTACGACTGGCCTGGCAACGTGCGTGAGCTGGAACACCTGATCGGCCGCTCGGCGCTCAAGGCGCTGGGCCAGCACCCCGATCGGCCACGCATCCTCACCCTGGAAGCCATCGACCTGGACCTGCGCGTGTCTTCGACAACCGCGGCTGCCCTGTCCTCCCCCATGGTCCCATCCCCGGTGGCCAAGCTGCCCCAGGGCGGCCTGCGCGAAGCCGTCGATGTCTACCAGCGCCAGGTGATCGAAGCCTGCCTGCAACGGCATCAGGACAATTGGGCGGCAGCGGCACGAGAGTTGGGTCTGGACCGTGCAAATCTGAGCCGTTTGGCCCGCCGGCTGGGGCTTCGCTGAGGTCTACCTACAAAAGGATTAACCCAGAAAGCCATCTGGTTGCTTTCCGTCTGGCTGCTATATCTCCCTAACCACCCAATTCTCGACTGCCTGGTCGAGGCTGCGCGAAACACCCCTGCAAGGGCTCTGTTACGGCGGTTGTGGCCCGAACTGTTCGGGCGGGGATTCTGGATACCAGCAGGGAGCATCCATGGAAAACATCGTCGTCGCCGATAAGCAAACCGAAGTCGCCACTCAGAGCGCCTGGGGCAACATCAACCTGAAAGGCCCAGGCGTCGTACAGATGCCGGTAGCCCCCGACCAGATCGCCACGGTCACCCAGCGTGGGCAAGACTTGATCGTCACCCTGAAGTCTGGGGAAAAAGTCACCATTGGCAATTTCTTTGCCGTGGACCAGGCCGGGGTCGGCAGCGACATCGTCTTCGTCGGCGAAGACGGCACTCTGTGGCACGCCCAGTACGATGCAGCGGCGTTCACCGGTTTCACTTTTGAGGACGTGGCCTCGCTGGACGAGCTGGTTGCCGGTATCGGTACCGCCGGTAGCGCCATGCCAACCTGGGCAATTGCCGGGCTCAGCCTGCTCGGTATCGGCGGTGCAGCGGCGGCGGCGGACGGCGGCGGAGGCGGTGGCAGCAGTGGTGGCGCGGACCCGGACACCACCGCACCGGCCACACCGATCGACCTGCTGGTGTCACCAGATGGCCTGCGCCTGACCGGCCGTGGCGAAGCAGGCACCACGGTAAATATCCGTGACGCCGCCGGCAACATCATCGGCAGCGGCACCGTGGCGGCCGATGGCAGCTTCGACGTGGCGCTGAACCCGCCGCAGGCCAACGGCGAGCAACTTGAAGTCACCCTGACCGATGGCGCCGGCAATGTCTCGGCGCCTGGCACTGTCACCGCACCGGACATCGACACCCCCGACACCACCGCCCCTGAGCAACCGACCGACCTGGCCTTGGCCAACGGTGTAACCCTCTCCGGTCGCGGCGAACCGGGCGCTACCGTGCAGGTGCGCGATGCTGCCGGCAACCTGATTGGCAGCGGCGTGGTCAACGCCGACGGCAGCTTCAGCCTCACCCTGGCCCCGGCCCAGGCCAATGGTGAGCACCTGGATATCCGCCAGGTGGATGCCGCCGGCAACAGCTCGATCCCGCTGGAATTCACAGCCCCGGACATCACCCCGCCCGATGCCGTTACCAATATTCTGGTCGGCCCAGGGGGGGCAGCGCTGAGCGGTCGTGGCGAACCGGGTGCCACCGTCGAAGTGCGCGATGCCAACGGCAACGTGATCGGCACTGGCGTGGTGAGTGCCAATGGCACCTTCCTGGTCAACCTTGACCCTGCCGTGCAGTCGGGCGAGCACCTGAGCCTGGTGCAAACCGACCCGAGCGGGAACGTTTCGCCGGCGACCGAATACGATGTACCGCTGACCGGCACCCTGGACAGCCCGAGTAACCTCGCCATCGATGCCGACGGCACTACCCTCACCGGTACTGCGCCAGCCGGCAGCCGCGTGGAAGTGCATGACGCCAACGGCACCCTGATCGGTAGCGGTATTGCCAATGCCGACGGCAGCTTCAGCATCGAACTGAACCCTGCGCAGGCCAACGGCGAACTGCTGGACGTGGTCGCCATCGATGACGGCGGCGTATCTTCGCTACCTGCTCAGATCACCGCTCCGGACATCACCGCCCCTGCCGCACCGACCGAACTGGCCGTCAGCGCTGACGGTACTGTGCTGACCGGCCGTGCCGAACCTGGCAGCACCGTGCGCATCGTTGGTGCCGACGGTACTGAGCTTGGCACTGCGGTAGTGGGTGCCACCGGTGTCTTCAGCATTACCCTCGATCCGCCCCAAGTGGACGGCGAGGTAGTGCAAGCCACTGCATCCGATGCCGCTGGCAACACCTCTACCGCCAGCTCGGTCACCGCACCGGATATCGATGGTGGTGATACCACGCCACCCGATGCCCCTGTTGATCTAGTGATCGGTCTGGCCGGCAGCCAGCTCAGTGGCCGCGGTGAGGCCGGTACCACGGTGCAAGTGCGCGACGCCGCAGGCAATATCCTGGCAACCGGCACCGTCGGCGCCGATGGCACCTTCGCTGTAACCCTCGACCCAGCCGTGAAAGACGGCAGCATCCTGCAAGTAACCCTTACGGATGCCGCTGGCAACGTATCGCAGCCAGGCTCGGTGACTTCGGCCGACTTGCTGCCACCTGAACAACCAACCGAACTGGCCCTGGCAGACGGCGTGACCTTCACCGGTCGCGGCGAACCTGGCGCCACCGTGCAGGTACGTGACGCTGCCGGTAACCTGATCGGTTCTGGCGTGGTCAATGAAGACGGCAGCTTCAGCCTGACCTTGTCCCCTGCCCAAGCCAACGGCGAAGCGTTGGATGTGCGCCAAGTCGATGCGGCCGGCAATACCTCGACACCACTGCAGTTCGATGCACCAGACATCACCCCGCCAGACGCCGTGAGCAACATAGTCGTCGGTGCCGGTGGCCTGGCCCTGAGCGGCCGCGGCGAGCCCGGTGCCACCGTCGAAGTACGTGATGCCGATGGCAATGTGATCGGTACTGGCGTGGTCGGTGCCAATGGCACCTTCCTGATCGACCTCGACCCGGCCGCACAACCAGGTGACCAACTGAGCCTGGTGCAGACCGATCCAAGCGGCAACGCTTCGGCAGCCTTTGAATACGACGTACCGCTGACCACAGTACCCGACAGCCCGAGCAACCTGCTAATCGACGCTGATGGCACCACCCTCACCGGTACTGCACCGGCCGGCAGCCGCGTGGAAGTCCACGATGCCAACGGCACCCTGATCGGCAGCGCTATCGCCAACGCCGATGGCAGCTTCAGCATCGAACTTAACCCTGCCCAGGCCAACGGCGAACTGCTGGACGTGGTCGCCATCGATGACGGCGGCGTTTCCTCGCTGCCTGCCCAGATCACCGCTCCGGACATCACCGCCCCTGCCGCGCCAACCGAACTGGCCGTCAGCGCTGACGGTACTGTGCTGACCGGCCGTGCCGAACCTGGCAGCACCGTGCGTATCATCGGCGCTGATGGCACCGAACTGGGCACTGCCGTTGTCGGCGCCACCGGCGTATTCAGCATTACCCTCAATCCGCCTCAAGTAGACGGCGAGGTACTGCAAGCCACTGCGTCCGATGCCGCCGGCAATACCTCTACCGCCAGCTCGGTCACCGCACCGGATATCGATGGTGGTGATACCACGCCACCCGATGCCCCTGTTGATCTGGTGATCGGCCTGGCCGGCAGTCAACTGAGCGGCCGCGGTGAAGCCGGTACCACGGTGCAAGTGCGTGACGCCGCAGGCAACATCCTGGCAACTGGCACCGTCGGCGCCGATGGCACCTTTGCTGTCACCCTGGACCCTGCCGTAAAAGACGGCAGCACCCTGGAAGTTACCCTCACCGATGTCGCTGGCAACGTGTCTGAGCCTGGCTCGGTCGCCTCAACCGATCTGCTGCCGCCAGCCCAGCCCACCGAACTGGCCTTGGCCGATGGCGTGACCTTCACCGGTCGCGGCGAACCGGGCGCTACCGTGCAGGTACGTGATGCCGCCGGCACCCTGATCGGCACCGGCATTGTCGGCGCCGACGGGCTGTTCAGCCTCACCCTGTCCCCTGCCCAAGCCAATGGCGAAGCGCTGGAC
Organism: Pseudomonas sp. NPDC089407; assembly: GCF_044900445.1. Classification (NCBI taxonomy): domain Bacteria; kingdom Pseudomonadati; phylum Pseudomonadota; class Gammaproteobacteria; order Pseudomonadales; family Pseudomonadaceae; genus Pseudomonas; species Pseudomonas sp. NPDC089407. The sequence goes on along the minus strand of NZ_JBJDNB010000020.1, from coordinate 58,551 downwards.
GTGCGTCTGGTCGACGCTGCCGGCAATACCTCGGCACCGCTGCAATTCGATGCGCCGGACATCACCCCGCCAGACGCCGTGAGCAACATCGTCGTCGGCGCGGGTGGCCTGGCCCTGAGTGGCCGTGGCGAACCGGGTGCCACTGTCGAAGTGCTTGACGCCGATGGCACTGTGATCGGGACTGGCGTAGTCGGTGCCAACGGCACCTTCCTCATCGACCTCGACCCGGCTGCTCAACCTGGCGACCAGTTGAGCCTGGTCCAGACCGACCCAAGCGGCAACGCGTCCGTGGCCGTCGAGTACGACATCCCATTGACCACCGCGCCCGACAGCCCGAGCAACCTGGCCATCGATGCCGACGGCACCACCCTCACCGGTACTGCACCAGCCGGCAGCCGCGTAGAAGTCCATGACACCAACGGTGTCCTGATCGGCAGTGCCATTGCCAATACCGACGGCAGTTTCAGCATCGAACTGAACCCACCTCAGGCCAACGGCGAACTACTGGACGTGGTCGCCATCGATGACGGCGGCGTCTCTTCGCTGCCGGCACAAATCAACGCGCCGGATATCACCGCGCCTGCCGCACCAAGCGAGCTGGCGGTCAGCGCTGACGGCAGCGTCATCACCGGCCGTGCCGAACCCGGCAGCACCGTGCGCATCGTCGCGGCCGATGGCACCGAACTGGGCAGCGCCGTGGTTGGCCCGACCGGCGTATTCAGCATCGCCCTCGCCCCACCGCAAGTCGACGGTGAGGTGCTGCAAGCCGCGGCAACCGATGCCGCGGGCAACACATCGCCCACCAGCGTGGTGACCGCACCGGACATCGACGGTGTTGATACCACGCCACCCGCAGCCCCGACCGACCTGGTCATCGGCCTGGCCGGCCAGCAGCTGAGCGGCCGTGGCGAGCCAGGCACGACCGTGCAGGTACGCGATGCCGCCGGTAACGTACTGGCCACCGGCACCGTTGCGGCAGATGGCAGCTTTGCCATCAACCTCGACCCGCCCGTGAACGACGGCAGTGCCTTGCAAGTCACCCTCACCGACGCCGCCGGCAACGTTTCGCAGCCAGGTTCGGTCGCTTCGCCAGACTTGCTGCCACCTGAACAACCAACCGAACTGGCCCTGGCAGACGGCGTGACCTTCACCGGTCGCGGCGAACCGGGCGCTACCGTGCAGGTACGTGATGCCGCCGGCACGGTCATCGGCACGGGCGTGGTGAATGAAGACGGCACCTTCAGCCTGACGCTCACCCCTGCCCAGGCCAATGGCGAAGCGCTGGACGTGCGCCTGGTCGACGCTGCCGGCAACACCTCGGCACCGCTGCAATTCGACGCACCAGACATCACCCCGCCTGACGCCGTGAGCAACATCGTCGTCGGCGCCGGTGGCCTGGCCCTGAGCGGCCGTGGGGAACCGGGTGCGACCGTTGAAGTGCGTGACGCCGATGGCAACGTGATCGGCACCGGCGTGGTCGGTGCCAACGGTACCTTCCTGATCGACCTGGATCCGGCGGCTGAACCTGGCGACCCACTGAGCCTGGTGCAGACCGACCCGAGCGGCAATGCCTCGGTCGCCCTGGAGTACGACGTTCCGCTGACCACGGCCCCGGACAGCCCAAGCAACCTGCTCATCGATGCCGACGGCACCACCCTGACCGGTAGCGCACCGGCAGGCAGCCGCGTGGAAGTGCACGATGCCAACGGCACCCTGATCGGCAGCGCCATCGCCAATGCCGACGGCAGCTTCAGCATCGAGCTGAACCCTGCCCAGGCCAACGGCGAGCTGCTGGACGTGGTGGCCATCGATGACGGCGGTGTTTCCTCGCTGCCTGCCCAGATCACTGCACCTGATATCACCGCACCTGCTGCCCCCACCGAATTGGCCGTCAGCGCTGACGGCACTGTGGTCACCGGCCGCGCCGAGCCGGGCAGCACGGTGCGCATCCTCGCTGCGGACGGCACCGAGCTGGGCAGCGCCGTGGTCGGTGCGACCGGCGCGTTCAGCATCGACCTCAACCCGGCACAAGTGGATGGCGAAGTGCTGCAAGCCACGGCCACCGATGCCGCAGGCAATACCTCGGTGGCCAGTTCGGTCACCGCGCCGGACATCGACGGCGGCGATACCACGCCACCAGAAGCCCCGACCGATCTGCTCATCGGCCTGGCCGGCAGCCAACTCAGCGGCCGCGGCGAAGTCGGCAGCACCGTGCAGGTGCGCGACGCTGCCGGCAACATCATCGCCAGCGGTACCGTCGGTGCAGATGGCACCTTCGCCGTCACCCTGGACCCTGCCGTGAAAGACGGCAGTACCCTGCAAGTCACCCTCACCGACGCCGCCGGCAACGTTTCGCAGCCAGGTTCGGTCGCTTCGCCAGACTTGCTGCCCCCTGCCCAACCCAGCGAACTGGCCCTGGCCGACGGCGTGACCTTCAGCGGTCGCGGCGAACCGGGCGCCACCGTGCAGGTGCGCAACGCCGCCGGCACCGTTCTCGGCAGCGGCCTGGTCGGTGCCGATGGCCTGTTCAGCATCACCCTCGCCCCGGCGCAGGCCAACGGCGAAGCGCTGGACGTACGCCTGGTGGATGCCGCCGGCAACAGCTCCGCACCGCTGCAATTCAACGCCCCGGACATTACCCCGCCAGATGCCGTTAGCGACATTCTGGTCGGTGCGGGCGGCACAACCCTGAGTGGCCAAGGCGAAGCCGGTGCCTCTGTGGAGGTGCGCGATGCCGATGGCAACTTGTTGGGCCGTGGCGCAGTCACCGCCAACGGCACCTTCGTGATCAACCTCGACCCGGCCGCACAGCCCGGCGACCAGCTGACGCTGTTGCAGGTGGACCCAAGCGGCAACGCGTCGGTGGCCATCGAATACGATGTGCCGCTGACTACCGCCCCCGTCAGCCCGAGCGGGCTGACCATCGATGCCGATGGCACGACCCTCACCGGTACTGCACCAGCCGGCAGCCGCGTGGAAGTTCACGATGCCAGCGGCGCATTGATCGGCAGTGCCACCGCCAACGCCGACGGCAGCTTCAGCATCGAACTCAACCCTGCCCAAGCCAACGGTGAGCTGCTGAACGTAGTGGCTATCGATGCCGATGGTGTTTCCTCTACCCCGTCGCAGATCACCGCGCCCGACATCACCGCCCCGGTCGCGCCTAGCGAGCTGGCGGTCAGCGCGGACGGCAGCGTCATCACCGGCCGCGCCGAGCCCGGCAGCACCGTGCGCATCGTCGCCGCCGACGGCAGCGAACTGGGCACTGTCGTGGTCGGCCCGACCGGCGCGTTCAGCATCGACCTCAACCCAGCACAGATCGACGGTGAAGTACTGCAAGCCACCGCCACCGATGCCGCTGGCAATACCTCACCGACCAGTGCGGTCACTGCGCCAGACCTCGACGGTGTCGATACCACACCGCCAACAGCGCCTACCGACCTGGTCATTGGCCTGGCCGGCGGCCAACTGAGCGGGCGCGGCGAGCCTGGCGCCAACGTAGAAGTGCGTGATGCGGCGGGCAATGTGCTGGCCACCGGCACCGTGGGTGCAGACGGCAGCTTCGCCATCACCCTGGACCCGGCCGTGAACGACGGCACTGCCCTGCAAGTCACTCTGACCGATGCCGCCGGCAACGTTTCGCAGCCTGGCTCGGTCACCTCGCCAGACCTGCAAGCGCCTGCGCAGCCTACCGAGCTGGTGCTGCTCAATGGCGTCACCTTCAACGGCCGCGGCGAACCGGGTGCCACCGTACAGGTACGCGATGCCGCCGGTGCCGTGATCGGTACCACCATCGTCGGTGCCGACGGGCTGTTCAGCCTGTCCCTGTCGCCTGCCCAGGCCAATGGCGAGGCGCTGGATGTGCGCCTGGTGGATGCCGCTGGCAACAGCTCGACGCCACTGGAATTCACCGCCCCGGACATCACCCCACCGACCGCCGTCAGCAACATCGTGGTCGGCGGCGACGGCCTGGTCCTGAGTGGTCGCGGTGAAGCCGGCGCCACCGTTGAAGTACGCGATGCCAATGGCACCGTGATCGGCAGTGGTGTGGTCGCAGCCAACGGCACCTTCCTCATCGACCTCGACCCAGCCGTGCAGCCTGGCGAGCAACTGAGCCTGGTGCAGACCGACCCGAGCGGCAATGCCTCCGAAGCACTGCAGTTCGAAGTACCAGTCACCACTGCCCCGGCCAGCCCGAGCGACCTGGTGGTTGCCGAAGACGGCAGCAGCATCAGCGGCACCGCGCCTGCTGGTACCCGCGTGGAAGTGCGTGACGCCAATGGCGCATTGGTTGGCAGTGTCGTCGCAGGTGCCGATGGCAGCTTCACCGTCACCCTCGACCCGGCCCAGGCCAATGGCGAACTGCTGGATGTGGTGGCCATCGACGGCAACGGCGCCTCGTCGCTGCCAGTACAAGTGACCGCGCCGGACATCACCCCACCGGTCGCCCCAAGCGAGCTGGTCATCAATGGTGACGGCAGCGTGGTCACCGGCCGCGCCGAAGCGGGCAGCACCGTACGCGTGCTGGCCGCCGACGGCACCACCGTGCTCGGCAGCGTGGTGGTGGGTGCCACCGGCAGCTTCAGCATCACGCTCGACCCGCCACAAGTGAACGGCGAGGTGTTGCAAGTCACCGCCACCGATGCCGCCGGCAATGCTTCCACAGCCGGCAACGTCACCGCACCGGACATCGACGGCGGCGATACCACGCCACCGGAAGCCCCGACCGGCCTGCTAATCAATGCTGCCGGCAGCCAGCTGAGCGGTCGTGGCGAGGCAGGTGCCACTGTCCAGGTACGTGACGGCGCAGGCAATGTGATTGCCGATGGTTCGGTCAACCCGGATGGCACCTTCACCCTCACCTTGAGCCCGGCCATCACCGATGGCAGCGCCCTGCAAGTGACCCTGACCGATGCCGCCGGCAACGTTTCGCAACCTGGCTCGGTCAATACGCCAGACCTGCAGGCCCCGGCACAACCGACCGAACTGGCCCTGGTCGATGGCGTCACCTTCACCGGCCGCGGCGAACCTGGCGCCACCGTGCAGGTTCGCGATGCCACTGGCACCGTGATCGGCACCAGCCTGGTCAACCCGGACGGCACCTTCAGCGTCACCCTGTTCCCGGCCCAGGCCAACGGTGAAGCGCTGGACATCCGCGTGGTGGACGCCGCCGGCAACAGCTCGACGCCGCTGGAGTTCACCGCGCCCGACACCACGCCGCCAACCCTGGTCAGCAATATCGTGGTCGGCGCCGATGGCCTGGCCCTGAGTGGCCGTGGCGAAGCCGGTGCAACCGTAGAAGTACGTGATGCCAACGGCGACGTAATCGGCACCGGCGTGGTCGCGGCCAACGGTAGCTTCCTGATCGACCTCGACCCTGCCGCACAACCGGGGGCTCAGTTGAGCCTGGTGCAGACCGACCCGAGCGGCAATGCCTCTGAGGCGCTGCAATATGAAGTCCCGATCACTGCCACCCCGGCCAGCCCAAGCGACCTGGTAGTGGCGCCAGACGGTGCCAACATCACCGGTACCGCCCCGGTCGGCAGCCGTGTGGAAGTCCACGATGCCAACGGCACGCTGGTGGGCAGCGTGGTGGTAGGCGCCGAAGGCACCTTCACCGTCATCCTCAACCCGGCCCAGGCCAACGGCGAACAGCTGGAGGTGGTGGCCATCAATGGCAGCGGCGCGTCGTCGCTGCCGGTACAAATCACTGCACCGGACATCACCCCACCGGTTGCCCCGAGCGAGCTGGTGATCAATGCCGATGGCAGCGTGGTCACCGGCCGCGCCGAAGTCGGCAGTACCGTACGCGTGCTGGCCGCCGATGGCACCACCGTGCTCGGCAGCGTGGTGGTTGGCGCTACCGGCAGCTTCAGCATCACCCTCGAGCCGGCGCAGGTGAACGGTGAGGTACTGCAAGTCACCGCCACCGACACCGCCGGCAACGCTTCTACCGTTGGCAGCATCACCGCACCGGACATCGACGGTGGCGACACCACGCCACCGGACGCCGCCAGCAACCTGGTCGTCGGCCTGGCCGGCGCCCAGCTCAGCGGCCGCGGCGAAGCCGGTGCCAGCGTGCAGGTGCGCGACGCCCAGGGCAACGTGCTGGCCAACGGCACGGTCAACCCGGACGGCACCTTCCAGGTCACCCTCGAGCCGGCAGTCAAGGACGGCAGCACCTTGCAAGTGGTGCTGACCGATGCCGCCGGCAACATCTCTGAACCCGCATCGGTGGTTACCCCGGACCTGCAGGCGCCCACCCAGCCGACCGGCCTGGACCTGGCCGACGGCGTTACCCTGACCGGTAGCGGCGAGCCGGGTGCCACCGTGCAGGTACGCGATGCTGCGGGCACCGTGATCGGCACCGGCGTGGTCAACGAAGAAGGCAGCTTCAGCGTTACCCTGTCGCCGGCCCAGGCCAACGGCGAAGTACTCGACATCCGCCTGGTCGATACCGCTGGCAACGTCTCCACCCCACTGGAGTTCGAGGCCCCGGACATCACCCCGCCTGCCGTGGTCAGCAATATCGTGGTCGGCGCCGATGGCCTGACCCTGAGCGGCCGCGGCGAAGCCGGTACCACCGTCGAAGTGCGTGACGCCAACGGCACGCTGATCGGCAGCGGCACGGTGACCGAAAACGGCACCTTCCTGCTTGACCTCGACCCGGCCGCGTTGCCAGGCGAGCGCGTGAGCCTGGTACAGACCGACCCAAGCGGCAATGCCTCCGAGGCCCTGACCTACGACGTGCCACTGGTGGTCACGCCAACCAGCCCGAGCGGCCTGGTGGTGGCCGAAGATGGCGCCAGCATCAGCGGCTCGGCCCCGGCCGGCAGCCGCGTGGAAGTGCATGATGCCAACGGTACGCTGGTCGGCAGCATCGTGGTCGGTGCCGAAGGCACCTTCACCGTGGTGCTCGACCCGGCCCAGGCCAATGGCGAACTGTTGGACGTGGTCGCCATCGACGGCAACGGCGCCTCGTCGCTGCCAGTACAAGTCACCGCGCCGGACATCACTGCACCTGTGGCGCCAAGCGAACTGACCATCGCGGCCGACGGCACCGTGGTCAGCGGCCGTGCCGAAGCGGGCAGCACCGTGCGTGTGCTGGCGGCCGATGGCACTACCGTGCTGGGCGAAGTGGTGGTGGGCGCCAGCGGTGCCTTCGAAATCACCCTCACCCCACCGCAAGTGGCGGGCGAACAGCTGCAAGTCACCGCCACCGATGAGGCCGGCAATGCCTCGCAGGCCGGCAGCATCACCGCACCGATCGTCGACAACGGTGGGGATACCACGCCACCGGAGCCAGCCAGCGAACTGGTGATCAGCAACGACGGGCGTACTGTCTCGGGCCGCGGCGAAGTGGGCGCGACTGTGGAAGTGCGCAACGACCAGGGCGATGTATTGGTCAGCGGCACTGTGCAGCCGGACGGCAGCTTCAACGTCACGCTGCCGACCCCGGTGGTAGACGGCTCATCGCTGCAGGTGACCCTGACCGATGCCGCCGGCAACGTGTCCACGCCAAGCCCGCTGACCGCGCCGGACCAGATAGCGCCGCTGCAACCTACAGGCCTGGTGCTTACCGATGGCGACAGCCTGACCGGCAACGCCGAAGCAGGCGCGAGGGTTGAAGTACGCGATGCTTCGGGCAACCTGATTGGCAGCACGCTTGTCGAGCCAGACGGTACCTTCGCGATCGTTCTCGACCCGCCTCAGGCAAACGGCGAGACGCTGTCGCTCACCGTCACCGATGCGGCGGGCAACACATCGGTGCCACTGAGCTACGCGGCACCTGACATCACCGACCCGGAAATCATCACCGACGTGGTGGCTGCGGCGGGCAGCGTGGCCGTGTCCGGGCGCGGCGAGGCCGGTGCTACCGTGGAGGTACGCGACGGCAACGGCGCCGTGATCGGGACGGGTACCGTGGCGCCAAACGGCACATTCGTGGTGGACCTCGACGCGCCGCTCATCGCAGGCGAGGACATCGTGCTGGTGCAGACCGACGCCGCCGGCAACAGCTCGACGGGGGTCAGCGTGGTGGTGTCCGACGCCCCTCTGCCAGACAGCCCGACTGAAGTGGTGGTGGCAGCAGACGGTTCGTCAATCAGCGGTACGGCGCCAGCCGGCACGCTAGTCGAGGTACGTGACGCCCAAGGTACTGTTGTGGGCAGCGCGCAGGTGGGACCGGACGGCAGCTTCGACATCGGCTTGACGCCCGTCCAGGCCAACGGTGAAACGCTTGACGTGGTCGCCATCGACACCGACGGCAACAGCTCGTTGCCTGCCCAGGTAACCGCTCCGGATATCACAGCACCCAACGAAGCGACCGAACTGCTGCTCAACAGTGACGGCACTGTGCTGACTGGCCGCGGCGAGCCGGGGGCTATCGTGCAGGTCACCGATCTGCAGGGCAATGTACTGGGGAATACGCAGATTGGCGCCGACGGCGTGATCAGCGTGCAGCTCTCGCCGCCACAAACCAATGGCCAGATCCTGGATGTAGTGTTGCGTGATGCCGCGGGCAACAGTTCGACTGCTACGGTTACCGCACCTGACCTGGACGGCCCGCTGCAACCTTCTGCCCTTGCCATCGACACGGCGGGCATCCATCTCACCGGCCAAGGCCAAAGCGGCTCTATCGTTACCGTGCGCGATGCCGATGGCAATGTGTTGGGCACCGCCACGGTCGGCGCTGACGGGCGCTTCGACGTCACGCTCAACGCACCGCAGCGCAATGGCGAGAACCTGACCGTAGAGGCCACCGACAACCTGGGCAACAGTGCCGGGCCTGTCGATTTCACCGCACCTGACAGCACACCACCGCAGGTGGTGGGTACCCCTGCCATTGATGCCGACGGTACCACGGTGACCGGCAGCGGCGAACCGGGCGCAACCGTTACCGTGCGCGGCCCGGACGGCGGCGTGCTGGGAAGTGTCGTGGTCGGCCCGGAGGGGGCGTTCGAGATCACGCTCGCCCCGGCGCAGACCAATGGCCAGGCTTTGACCATCGAACAGCGCGACCCGGCCGGCAACGTGTCCGAGGCCGTGGACCTGGCGGCACCCGACAACGATGCGCCGGCCACGCCAGGTGGCCTCACGCTGTCTGCCGACGGCACAGCGCTAAGCGGTACCGGCGAGCCAGGTGCGCAGGTGACTGTCAGCGCTACTGGCGGAGCCGTGCTGGGTACGGCCACCGTGCAGGCCGACGGCACCTTCAGCGTGGCGATCGACCCACCACAACTCAATGGCCAGACCCTGTCCGTGGTTCAGGCAGATGTCACCGGCAACACCTCACTGCCTGACACAGTGACTGCTCCGGATCTGGAAGCGCCGCTGGCAGCGCAAGGTATTGGCCTGGACGCCACCGGTACACTGCTGACTGGCCAAGGCGAGGCTGGCACTACGGTTGAAGTGCGCAACGGTGCCGGCGAACTGCTCGGCAGCATTTTGGTAGAGGCGGACGGCACCTTCGAAGTGCCGCTGTTCCCTGCCCAGACCAACGGCGAAGTGCTGTCTGTGGTGCTGATCGACGGTGAAGGTAATGCCTCGCCGTCAGCGGCCTTCACCGCCGATGACACCACGCCCCCGGCCACTGCAGCAGGCCTCACCATCACACCGGGCGGCAATGCCATCCAGGGTGCCGGCGAGCCGGGTTCCACCGTCGAAGTGCGCAGTGCAAATGGTGACGTGCTAGGCAGCGTAGTGGTACCGGCCGGTGGCAACTTCACCGTGCCGCTGGCGCCTGCACAGCTGGACGGCCAGGCACTGGATGTGGTGCTGATCGACGCGGCGGGCAACGAGTCACCGCCTGCGCAGGTCACTGCACCCGATATCACGCCACCGGCACTCCCCACCGAGGTGGCCGTCAGCGAAGACGGCACCACCGTGACCGGTAACGCACCGGGCGCAGAAACGGTCACTGTACGCGACGGCACCGGGGCTGAAGTCACCGTGCCCGTCGAGGCCGATGGCAGTTTCACCGTGACGCTGCCTAACGAGCAGCTCAATGGCGAAACCGTGACGGTAGTGGTGACCGACCCGGCCGGCAACAGCTCGGCGCCGATCAGCGTCACCGCGCCGGACAGCACCGAGCCGGAGCCGGCAACCGGCGTGGTAGTCAGCCCGGACGGCGGCACCGTCGGCGGCAGCGCCGAACCCGGCAGTACGGTGGTCATCCGTAACCCGGACGGCAGCGATAGAGGCACTGAAACCACTGGGCCGGACGGCACGTTCGTAGTACCGGCCAGCCCACCCTTGGCTGCGGGTGAAACCGTCACCGTGGTGGTGATCGACCCGGCGGGCAATGAGTCTACCGGTGTGCCATTGACGGGCCCGGACGGCACCGAGGTGGCTACGCCTTCGGCGCTCGCCATCAGTGCCGACGGCTTCCTGCTGACCGGCCAGGGCACGGTCGGTACGCTGATTACCGTCACCTCTGGCGGCACCACGCTGGGCACCGCAACTGTAGGCAGTGACGGTATCTTCCGCGTGTTCTTCCAGAACGCTCAGCTCAATGCGCAAACGCTGCAGGTCAGTGCACGGGCCACTGTCGACGGCCAGCCGTCGGTACCGGCCACGGTCGTGGCCAACGACACCACGGCACCGGATGCGCCCACCGGCGTCACCATCGACAGCACAGGCGGTACGCTTATCGGCCAAGGCGAGGTTGGTGCCACCGTCAGCGTCACAGACACCTTGGGCAATGTCCTGGGCAGCGCCACGGTCGGCAGCAACGGCCTGTTCACCGTCAACTTCTCGCCCGCCGTGGCCAATGGCCAGAATCTCATCGTCACCCAGGCCGATGCAGCCGGTAACGTGTCGCTCGCCGCCACGTTGCCGGCGCCAGACCTGCAAGCGCCACTGGCAGCCACTAACCTGAGCCTGAACAACGCGGCCACGGTGCTCAGCGGCCAAGGTGAAGCGGGTGCCACCGTGACCGTTCGCGATGCCGGCGGCACCGTGCTGGCCACCGGCACGGTGAACCAGAGCGGGCAGTTCCAGATAACCTTGCCGAGCGCCCAGACCAATGGCAGCGCGCTGCAGGTGACCCTCAGCGATGCGGCAGGCAATGTGTCCGGACCAACTGACGTGATCACGCCAGACCGTACACCACCGGCCGCCGTGAGCAACCCGCTGCTGAGCCAGGACGGTCGGCAGCTGTCGGGTGGTGGCGAGCCTGGGGCAACTGTCCAGGTACGCAATGCATCCGGCGCCGTGCTGGGCAGCGCCACCGTAGGCGCTGACGGGCGCTTCACCGTGGTCTTCGATACCCCGCAGGCCAACGGCCAGGCGATCGGCGTGACGCAGGTCGACGCCGCCGGCAATACCTCCACGGCGGTCAACGTCATTACACCGGACCTGACCGCGCCCACCGCGCTGAGCAATGTGGTGCTGAACAACAACGGCCTGACCCTGACCGGCCTCGGCGAAGCCGGCGCCACGGTAACCGTTCGTGGCCCGGATGGGACAATAATCGGCACCGGCCTGGTGGCCGCCAATGGCAGCTTCACCCTGGCCCTGGACAACCCGCAGCTCAACGCTCAGCGCCTGAGCGTGACCCAGACGGATGCTGGCAACAACACCTCGGTCGCGGTTGCAGTCATCGCACCGGACTTTACCCCGCCGGCCGCGCCAAGTGATCTGTCGCTTGCCACTACCGGGCTGCAGTTGACCGGGAATGCCGAAGCGGGAAGTACGGTCATCGTGCGTGATGCCGCAGGTACGCTGCTGGGCACGGCAACAGCTGCCAGCAACGGCACTTTCCAGGTCACCTTGAACGCTGCGCAGACCAACGGCCAGGTGCTGCAGGTAACAGCGACCGACGCCGCCGGCAACGTGTCGGTTGCCGCACCTTACACCGCAGCCGATACCACGCCGCCTGCAGCCGTGCTCAACCTGGCGGTTGCTCCGGACGGCGCGAGCCTGATGGGCAACGGCGAGGCGGGTGCTACCGTCACCGTACGCGCCGCCGACGGCACAGCGCTGGGTACCGCCGTGGTCGGTGCGGACGGCCGCTTCAGCGTGACCTTGTCGCCTGCAGCAGCTACCGGCGACACCCTGAGCGTGGTTCAGGCTGACGCCGCGCAGAACGTCTCGGCAGAACAGCAAGTAACGGCGCCGGGTGTACTGGCACCGGCAACGCCGGGCAACCTGGCGCTGGCCGACGATGGCCTGTCGGTCAGCGGTACTGCCGCGAGCGGCACCACGGTCAATGTCTACGGCCCCGATGGTACGCTGCTTGGCAGTACCCCGGTTGCTAGCGACGGCACCTTCACCGTCAACCTGGGCAATGCCCAGGCCAACGGTGAGGTGTTGCTGGTAAGCGCTACCGGCTCGGACGGCGCCGTTTCGATGCCGGCTACCTTGCAGGCACCCGACACCACCGCACCGCAACCGCTGACCAACCTGGTGCTGTCCGGCGATGGCCTGGTGCTTACCGGCCGCGGTGAGGCCGGGGCTACGGTTACGGTCATCGGTGAAGGGGGCGTCGACCTGGGTACCGCGCTGGTAGATGCCAGCGGCAACTTCAGCGTCGATCTCGCCGCCGCCCAGCTCAACGGCGAACAACTGAGCGCCAGCCAGGCGGATGCTGCCGGCAACGAGTCCAATAGCGTGGGCATCACCGCGCCTGACCGCGTTGCACCCGCCGCCGCTGACAACCTGGCGTTCAGCGGCGGGGGGAGCTTGCTCGATGGCACCGGCGAACCGGGCGCCACGGTCCGCGTGCTGGCCACCGATGGCAGCGTGCTGGGCAGCGGGACGGTGCGCGGCGACGGCACCTTCCAGGTCACCCTTGACGCACCGCAGGCGAATGGACAGCAAGTCATCGTGCTGCTCAGCGATGCAGCGGGCAACCAGTCCGACGGCAGCGCCATTACCGCGCCGGATACCACGCCACCGGTCGCCCTCACCGAGCTGGCCGTTTCCAGCGATGGCGTAACCCTGACCGGCCGCGGCGAGGCCGGCGCCCTGGTCACGGTAACCAACGCCGATGGCGATGAGCTGGGTGTGGCCGTGGTCGATGCCAGCGGTCACTTCACCGTTACCCTCGAACCGGCGCTGAGCAATGCCGAAGTGCTTACCCTGGTGCAGGCTGACGAGGCTGGCAACGTGTCGCCAGTGGCAACCTTGGTGACACCGGACTTCACACCACCCGCGCCACTCACCCTGGTCACCATCAACGCCGACGGCAGTGTGGTGATCGGCCAAGGCGAGGCAGGCGCTACCGTGACGGTCAGCAATGCTGCCGGCGTGGTGCTGGGTACTGGCAATGTACTGGCCGACGGCAGCTTCCGCATCGAGCTTTCGCCTGCGCAAATCAACAACGAGGTGCTGTCGGTACAACAGGCCGACCCACCCGGCAACCTCAGCGAACCTGTTACCGTCCAGGCGCCGGACCTCACCCCGCCTGTGGCGGCTACCGAGCTGCGGCTCAACGCCGACGGCAATTTGCTCGGCGGCCTCGGTGAAGCGGGTACCACGGTACGGGTCTACGTCGGCACCCAGTTGATTGGCACCAGCCAAGTGGGGCCGGATGGTGTGTTCACCGTTGCCTTGGACGCAGCGCAGCTCAACGGCCAGCAACTGCAGGTGACGCTGACCGACAGCAGCGACAACGTATCGCCGATCAGCACTGTCAACGCAGTGGACAGCACACCGCCTGAAGCGGTGGTCGCCACCATCAACGAGAGCGGCACGCAGCTCATCGGTACCGCAGAAGCGGGTACCCGGGTTACCGTGATCAACAGCAATGGCGACCTGGTCGGCGAAGTCGTGGCAGACCCTGACGGGACCTTCGTGGTAGACCTCGCCAACGCCCAGATCAACGGCGAGGTGCTCACCCTCATTGCCCAGGACGCCACCGGCAATCCGTCGCCAGCATTCCAGCTGACCGCACCAGACCTGACGCCTCCAGTGCAGCCGGGTAACCTGCTGCTCGATGCCGATGGCCTGGTACTGACCGGTACCGCCGAAGCAGGCTCGACCATCAGCGTGCGTGGCCCGGACGGCGCCGAAGTCGGCACCATCGAAGTCCCGGCCAACGGCGAATTCTCGGTCACGCTGGACCCTGCGCAAAACAACGGTCAGCTGCTTACCGTGGTCTCTACCGACGACGCGGGCAATGCTTCCGTGCCGGCAACACTGCAAACCGAGGACACCCTGCGCCCTGACCCTGTCGAAGACCTGGCGATCGACAATACCTTCACCATCATCACCGGCCGAGGTGAACCGGGGGCAACCGTCACCATCACCAAGAACAACACGGTGATCGGAACCGGCGAAGTCAGCGAGGCAGGTACCTTCCAGATCACCACGCAACCGGCTGCGGGCTCACTGGCAACCTTGAGCGTCACACAGACCGACGCGGCGGCAAACACTTCGGCAAGCGTGACCTATGTCACGCCGCTGGCAGCGCCTCCGGTTCCGCCAAGCAACGTGGTACTGGCCGAGAACGGCCTGACCTTGTCCGGTAACGCACCGTCGGGCACGGGTATCCGCGTCTACGATGCCGCGGGCAACCTTATCGCCACCGGTGGCGCCACCCTCAACGGCACCTTCAGCCTGCAACTGACCAGTGCGCAACTGAACGGGCAGCAACTGACCGTGACAGCCGTGGCACTGATAGGCGGGGAATCCCAGCCCACCTTCGTCACAGCGGCCGACATCACAGCGCCGAACGATCCGCTGGTCACTGCGCTGTCGACCAACGGGTTGATTTTGACCGGTACCGGTGAAGCAGGCGCGACGGTAACCGTGCGCGACGCCAGCAATGCCGTACTCGGCACTGGCGTGGTCAACGGTGCCGGCAACTTCAGCATCAACCTCAATGCCGCGCAGCTTAACGGCCAGGTGCTGGGGGTGACCCAGGCTGACGCTGCCGGCAATGTGTCCGGGCGCACCAGCTTCACCGCCACCGACGTACAGCCGCCCGCTGCCCCGACCAACCTGGTCATCAACGGCGCCGGTACTGTGCTCACCGGTAATGGCGAAGCGGGTGCAACGGTCACGGTGCAAGGCCCGAACGGCCAGGTCGGCACCGCACAGGTGCAAGCCGATGGCACCTTCAGCATTACCCTGACGTCACCGCAGAACGATGGCCAACTGCTGGTCGTACGCCAGGCGGATGCGGCAGGTAACCTCTCGGTCAGCACCAGCCTGAGCGCGCCCGATACCACGCCGCCCGCAGCGCCGGTAGCGGCCATCAATGCCAACGGCACGTCGGTTACCGGCACAGGCCAGGTGGGCAGTACCGTCACAGTGCGCAACAGTGCCGGCACCGTACTGGGTACCGCGACAGTGGGCACCAATGGCCTGTTCGTGGTCAGCCTGGCCGCAGCGCAAATTGACAACCAGGCGTTGACCGTGACCCTCACCGATGGCGCAGGCAACGTGTCGACCGGCACCGCGCTGACCGCGCCAGACCTCACCCCGCCAGCGGTCGCCGGTAGCCTGCAGTTCAATGCCGACGGAACCAGCCTGGCAGGTACTGGCGAACCGGGGGCCACGGTGACCGTACGCAGCGCCAACGGTACGGTGCTGCAGACCACCACCGTGCAGCCCAACGGCAGCTTCACCGTCGCGCTCAACCCAGCGCAGGACAACGGCCAGGTCCTGTCGGTAACCCTTACCGACCCGCGTGGCAACGTGTCGGGCAACGTCAACGTGACGGCGCCGGATGTGGACGCCAACGCGCCGGTCACCGCCAGCGACAACCTGGCCACGGCGGTGGTCAACCTGGCTCCGGTAGTGAGTACGCGCACTTATCAGGACGCGTTCACCACCTTGCTGTCCGGCTTCACCAAGACCTACACCTGGACCGTTGCAGCCGGCACCACGGTTGACCCGACCTTGACCCTGAACACCAGCAGCGCCCTGGCCCTGCTCGACAACACCACCTTCACCCTGCAAGTGAAAGACCTGGCTGGCAACTGGGTCACGCTGGCAACCGGTAGCAGCCAAGGCCTGCTTGACCTGGTCCTGTTGCCACTGGGCCAAGGCGTCCGCGTGGATATCGGCGATTTGCTGGCAGGCGAGTACCGCCTCACAGTCGGCAGCGGCGGTATCGGCCTGCTGACGACCGTGACCACTACGCTGGAGATTGAAACCACCAGCCTGACGCAGTTCACCGGCACCGGCACGGCCACTTCCGGCAACGTCATCAGCGACGTCGGCATCGATGGCACGACCGATGCCCGCGGGCCTGACAGCGAAGCTGTGCTGCAGGTACTCAAGGGCGGCAGCTACGTTGCAGCCGGCAGTGCAACCACGGTGCAGGGCCTGTATGGCACCCTGGTGATCCGCGGTGACGGCAGCTACACCTATACGCCTAACGGCAGCCCGAGCAGTGTCGGCAAGGTCGATGTGTTCAGCTATCAGCTGGTGCACCCGAACGGTAAATCCGACGCCGCCAACCTGTACGTGCGCATCGACAGCCCGCAGGCGACCGAGATCTGGAGCAATACCAACTATGCAGCGCCTGCCACCGTCGTGGATGCGGTGAATGACGTTGACAACACCAACATCAGCCTGGTGAACCTGGAGACCAGCAGCACGACCACTTATTCACCCCTTACCCTGCCACTGATCGGTAGCCGCTCGGCCACCTACACCACGAACGTGGCTGCAGGCACCACCTCGGACCTGCAAGTGGTGGTCAACTCCACCAACCTGCTGGGGCTGCTCAATGGCACCACTATCGAACTGCTCAAGCTGAACACGGCCACGGGGCAGTATGTAAGCGTGCAGACTGTGGGTGGCGGGTCGCTGATCAGCCTGCTGGGCGGCGGTGCCGGCTACACCTTCCAGGACCGCACCGCGGGCACCTACCAGGTGAAGGTCACGGCCGGTGGTATCGGCCTGGCCAGTTCGATCACCACCACCATCAATGCCACTGCCACGCACCTCAACGAGTTCGTGGTAGGCAGCTATACACCGGTTACCGGCAACTTGCTGACCGATACCGGGGGTGCCGACAACCTGGGCTCGGCGCTGACGGTGCTCAGCGTGCTGACTGCGGCCAACACCTACACCATCCCTGGCTACAACGGGGTGTATGTGGAGGGTGCCTACGGAACGCTGCTGGTGCGCGCCGATGGTAGCTACAGCTACACCCTCAACACAGGGCTCAGCTCAGCCGTGGTCGGCCAGCACGAAACCTTCACTTATGAGCTGACCCACCCTAACGGCACCACCGACACGGCGACGCTGACGATCAACCTGGACGGTGCGAGCGGTTTCACCGCCACCACCGCCCTGCTGGCTGACAGCAGTGACGAGGGTGTGGCATTGGCCAGCGTTGCCGCGGCAGCCAGCAGTGAACTCATCGCCGGCACCGACGGCAACGATCACCTGCTGGGCAGCCCGGGCGGGCACATCACCCTGGAAGGTGGCGCAGGCGACGATACCCTGGTGGTCGTCGACCAGAACTTCGCCAGCGTCGACGGCGGTACCGGCACCGACACCCTGCAATGGGGCGGCGGCGATGCCAGCATCGACCTGGGCAACCTGGTCGGTCGTGTACACGACATCGAAATCATCGACCTCAACGACACCAGCTCGGTGGCGCTTACCCTGAACCTGGCCGACGTGGTGGCCATCACCGAAACCGGCAACAACACATTGATCATCAAGGGGGATGAAAACGACTCGGTTCACATGACGGACAACTGGAGCCTGGTCGGGAACCAAACCGCCGACGGCATCGACTATAACCAATACACGGCCCAGGAGGATCCAAGCCACCAGCTCTGGGTGCAGAACGGTATCCACGTTGTCTGAGGCCGCTGCAAACCCGCCGGGCAAACGCCCGGCGGCATGGACGACCAGCAGTAAGGGAACTATGTGAAGCGAAGCAGTCCGCTGTCACCGCTGTTGCTGGGAGCCTTCGGGCTCCTGGCCCTCAACGTCCACCCGGTTGCCCAGGCAGCCGATGATATAGACCCCCAACTGCGCCAGATCGGGCCATCGCTGTTACGCGATGCGCCCGACGCGGTGCCTGCGCGCCCGGCCATTGGCATGGCCCCGGTCGCCAGCGGCGAACGCCTGGGGCTGACCGACGCGGTGCTGCAGGCCGCACAATGGCACCCCAGCATCGCCGAAGCCATCGGCAACCTGTATAAGCAGGGCGAAGGTATCAACGTCGCCCGCGCGGGGTACTACCCGCAGATTTCCGGCGGAATCCGTACCGGTTATGACACCGGCTATGGCGGCGACCGCAACAGTCAGGCCCTCAACCTGTCGCTCAAGCAAATGCTCTACGACTTCGGCAAGGTCGACAGCGCCGTCAGCGCGGCCCAGGCCGCCGCCGCCCGCGCCCAGGCCAACATCCTGCTGGTAGTGGATGACCTGGCCCGTGACACCGCCTACGCCTGGATCGAGACCCGCCGCTACGAACAACTGATGACCATTGCCCACGACCAGATCCGCGGGGTCGGCGACATTGCCGGCATGGCGCGCCAGCGCAGTGACATGGGCGCCAGCACCCGCTCCGATGTGGTACAGGCCGAGTCCCGGGTGGAAAGCGCCCGCGCCACGCTGGAGGAATACCAGTCGCAGTACGAGCGCTGGCGCTCGACCCTGGCGGCGCTGATGGGCCGCGTCACCCCACCGGCACTGGCCGAAGAGTCACCCCCGGCGTTGAACCAGGCCTGCAAGCGGCCCTCGCAAGGCGATGACCGCCTGCCCGCCGTGCTGATGGCCTTGGCCCAGCGCGCCCAGGGCCAGGCCGAACTGGCCCAGGCCAAGGCCGAGGCCTACCCGACCGTGTCGTTGCAACCCCAGGTCAACCACTACCTGGACAACGACTACAACCGCGACAACTCACGCATGGACCGCACCCAGGCGGGTATCTACCTGAACGTCGAGGTGCCGATCTACCAGGGCGGCGCCATCAGCGCTCGCAGCCGCGCCGCCAGCCATGCCCTGACCGCCGCCGACTCCGCCGAAGATGCCGCCCGCCTGCAAGCCCGTCGCGGCCTGGCCGAGGCCATGGCGCAAACCTCCGGGCTGGGGCGCCGGCTGAGCTCGCTGGAAGCGCGCCAGGTCAGCATCCAGGAAGCGCGCATGCTGTATGGCCGCCAATACCTGGACCTCGGCACTCGACCCTTGCTCGACCTGCTCAACGCCGAGCAGGAAATCTACCAGTCACGTTTCGAACTTGCCGGCACCCGCTCCGACCTGCTGCGCCTGGATGTCGACTGCCTGTACAACACCGGCGCCCTGCGCACGGCCTTTGGCCTTGACGGGCGCAACCTGCAAGGTGTGGAGATCCAGCCATGAGCGATTCGATCAATGTAACCCTGCCCAACCAGCCACCTGCCGCAGCCCCCGAAGAGGTCCATCGGCCAGACCTGGGGCCGTGGCTGGAGGTCATGCTGCAGGTGGCGCACCACTACCGCCTGGACGTGTCGCCCCAGCGTATTCGCCTGGCTGCCGTCGAGGATGCCCGCCCGCTGGATGAAATCCTCAGGCACATGGCCCGCCAGGCCGGCCTGGCCCTGCGCTTCGTGCGCTTCGATGCCAAAGGCCTGCGGCAATGGCGCACGCCGCTGGTGCTGGAGCTGGACGATGGACAACTGGCCGTGGTCGAGTCGGTCACCGAGGAAGATGACCTGGCGGTGGTGTTTGCCGGTGACCAGGGCCTGACCTCGCGCCTGCCCCGTGACACGCTCAAGGGCCGCATCAACCGCGTTGCCCTGCTGCGCCCGGCGCGGCCGCTGCGCGATGTGCGCACCGACGACTACACCGCGCCTTACGACCGCCACTGGTTCGCCCGCATCGTGCTGCGCGACCTGCGCCCCTACGGGCAGGTGATGGTCGCCTCACTGGTGGCCAACGTGCTGGCGCTGGCCGGGGTGCTGTTCTCGATGCAGGTGTACGACCGGGTGATCCCGGCCGAATCATTGCCCACCTTGTACGTGCTGTTTGGCGGCGTGGTGCTGGCGCTGGTGTTCGACTTCAGCATGCGCCTGCTGCGGCTGAAGGTGACCGACCTGCTCGGCAAGCGCGCCGACCTGCGGGTGAGTGATTTGGTCTACGGCCATGCCCTGCGCCTGCGCAACTCGGTGCGGCCCAAATCCACTGGCTCGTTCATTTCGCAGCTGCGCGAACTGGAGTCGATTCGCGACTTGATCACTTCCAGTACCGCCACGGCCCTGGCCGACTTGCCGTTCTTCCTGCTGTTCCTGTTCGTGTTCTGGCTGATCGGCGGCGTGCTGGTGTTCATCCCGCTGGTGGCGCTGCTGGCCATGGTGCTGCCCGGGTTGCTGGCACAACGGCGCCTGGCGCGGCTGGCCAATGCCTCGATGCGCGAATCGGCGCTGCGCAACGCCATGCTGGTGGAAAGCATCCAGGGCCTGGACGAGATCAAGGCGCTGCAGGCCGAAGCGCGCTTCGAACGCCAGTGGAACCAGTACAACGCCGCCTGTGCACACACCAACCTGCGCCTGCGCACCCTCACCAACGGCCTGGTGACCTGGACACAGAACGTGCAGGGCGCGGTGTTTGCCGTGGTCATCGTGATCGGCGCGCCCATGGTGATCGCCGGCGACCTCACCACCGGTAGCCTGGTGGCGGCCTCCATGCTGTCGTCGCGGATGATGGCGCCGCTGGCCCAGCTGACCCACGTGCTGACCCGCTGGCAGCAAGCCAAGGTCGCCTTGCAAGGGCTGGACAAGCTGATGCAGTCGCCGGTCGACCACCCCGAAGGCGAAGCCCGCGTGCACCTGCCGGCGATTCGCGGCGAGTACCGCCTGCGCCAGGCCAACTTCCGCTACAGCGAAGAGTCCCCGCCGGTGCTGAACATCGGCCAGCTGGACATTCAGCCGGGCGAGCGCATTGCCGTGCTCGGCCGCAACGGCGCCGGCAAATCGACCCTGCTGCAAGCGCTGGGCGGGGCCATGGACCTGGTGCAGGGCGAGGTCAGCCTGGACGGCATCGCCATGGCCCACCTCGACCCTGCCGACTTGCGCCGCGATGTGGGCTTGTTGCCACAGTATGCGCGGCTGTTCCACGGCACCCTGCGGGAAAACCTCACCCTCGGCGCCGGCCAGGCCAGCGACCAGGAGCTGGTGGCCGCGCTGGCCGCCACTGGCGCGCTGGACTTCGTCCGCCGCCTGCCCAAGGGCATGGACCATCTGATCCTCGAAGGCGGCCTGGGCCTGTCCGGCGGCCAGCGCCAGGCCTTGGTGCTGTCGCGCCTGCTGGTGCGTCAGCCGCAAGTACTGCTGCTGGACGAGCCGACCGCATCGCTGGACGACCTGACCGAGCGAAAGCTGCTGGATAACCTGGAGCGCTTCTGCCAGGGCCGCACCCTGGTGATCGCCACCCACCGCCTTAGCGTGCTGCAACGGGTTGACCGCATCGTGGTGCTCGATGGCGGGCGCATCGTCATCGACGACACGCGTGATGCCGCAATGGCCAAACTGCAAGGAGCGCAGGCATGAGCAACCATGAACTCCCGGCCTCTTACCTGGACGGGCAGGACGACCAGGCGGTATTCCGCGCCGGCCGCATCATCACCATTTGCGCGCTGATGCTGGCGGCGTTCCTGGCCTGGGCGGCGTGGTTCGAAGTGACCGAGGTGTCCACCGGCACCGGCAAGGTCATCCCCAGCTCACGCGAGCAGGTGATCCAGTCGTTCGAAGGCGGCATCGTCGCGCAGATGAGCGTGGCCGAAGGCGACCTGGTGGAGCGCGGCCAGGTGCTGGCCCAGCTCGACCCGACCAAGACCGCTTCCAGCGTTGGCGAAAGCGAAGCCAAGTACCGCGCCGCCAAGGCCAGCCAGGCGCGCCTGCAGGCCGAGGTGACTGGCAAGCCGCTGACGTTCCCCGAAAGCCTGCGCGACTCACCCGACCTGATCGATGCAGAAACCGCCCTGTACCAGACCCGCCGCCGCGGCCTGGAACAGACCCTGGCGGGGATCCAGGACTCGCTGCAGCTGGTGCGCAGCGAACTGAAGATCACCGAAAACCTGGCGAAGATGGGCGCCTCCAGCCGGGTTGAGGTGATCCGCCTGAACCGCCAGCGCTCGGAGCTGGAACTGAAAGCCAACGAGGCTCGCTCCGACTACCTGGTGCGGGCCCGCGAAGAACTGGCCAAGGCCAGCGCCGAGGCCGACAGCCTGTCGGAAGTGATCCGCGGGCGCAGCGACTCGCTCACCCGCCTGACCCTGCGCTCGCCAGTCCGTGGCATCGTCAAGGATATCGAGGTCAACACCCTGGGTGGCGTGGTGCAGCCCGGCGGCCAGGTGATGAAGATCGTGCCGATGGATGAGCGCTTGCTGATCGAAACCCGCATCGCCCCGCGCGACATTGCCTTCATCCACCCGGACCAGGCGGCCAAGGTCAAGATCAGTGCCTATGACTACTCGGTGTATGGCGGGCTGGAGGGCAAGGTGGTGGGGATCTCGCCGGATACCCTGCAGGATGAGGTGAAACCGGAAATCTACTACTACCGGGTGTTCATCCGCACCGAGCAGGACAGCTTGCAGAACAAAGCCGGCAAGCATTTTGCGATTGTGCCGGGGATGATTGCCACGGTGGATATCCGTACTGGCGAGAAGACCATCCTCGATTACTTGATAAAACCGCTGAACCGGGCCAAGGAGGCCCTGCGCGAAAGGTAACTGGCCGGGGCCGCTTTGCGGCCCAATCGCCGGCAAGCCAGCTCCCACAGGTACAGCGAAGGGCTTGAAAGCTGCGCGGTACCTGTGGGAGCTGGCTTGCCGGCGATTGGGCCAGAACAGGCAATACAGACCTAAAGCCCAGCCCGAACAGGCCGATAACCGGTTATCCCCTGTTCCCCACCGAAGGTCACCATGGCCACGCAAAAAGCCCGCGCGGACTCGCTGTCGCTGCTGCTGTTCACCCTGCGCAGCGGCAAGCTGATGGCAATCAACCTGCTCAAGGTCAGCGAGATCATCCCCTGCCCGCCACTGACCAAGCTGCCCGAGTCGCACCCGCATGTGAAAGGCGTGGCCACCCTGCGCGGCCATTCGCTGTCGGTCATCGACCTGTCCCGGGCGATCGGCGAGCGGCCGCTGGAAGACCCGCAAGGCGGCTGCCTGATCGTCACCGAGATCAGCCGTTCACGCCAAGGCCTGCATGTGCAGGCGGTCAGCCGCATCGTGCACTGCCTGAGCACCGACATCAAACCGCCGCCCTACGCCTCGGGCACCCGCTCGTTCATCACCGGCGTAACCCGCGTCGACAACACCCTCGTGCAGGTGCTGGACATCGAAAAAGTCATTCACGGGATTGCCCCGCCCGCAGCCGAAACGCATCACAGTGGCCTGAGCGATGAAGACGCCAGCCTGCTGGCCGCCAGCAACATCCTGGTGGTGGACGACAGCAACGTAGCGCTGCAGCAGTCGGTGCATACCCTGCGTAACCTCGGCATCGAATGCCACACCGCACGCAGTGCCAGGGATGCGATCAACGTACTGCTGGAGCTGCAAGGCACCGCGCAGGAGATCAACATCATCGTCTCCGACATTGAAATGAGCGAGATGGACGGCTATGCCTTCACCCGCACCCTGCGTGAAAGCCCCGACTTCCAGCACCTGTACGTGCTGCTGCACACCTCGCTGGACAGTGCCATGAGCAGTGAGAAGGCAACCCAGGCCGGGGCCAATGCCATCCTTACCAAGTTCTCCTCGCCGGAACTGACCGATTGTCTGGTGGTGGCGGCGCGTACCGTGGTGTTTGCCGAGCACTGATATATCCGGTGACATAGTCCCCGGCTTGCCGTCGGGGGTGAGTCGGGCATAATTCGCGCCCCACGCAAGCAACTTGCCGGAATCGCGTATGAAGTTTCTCAGCTCCATCCTGATCAGCTGCGCCCTCTTCAGCAGTGTCGCCCAGGCTTCCAGCAGCCAGGCCTGGAACGAGCAGCGCCAGCAGATGCTCAAGGCTTGCCTGGCCGCCAGCCAATTCAAGGACGCCCACGCCCGCGGCAAACCCGCCGAGTTCGATGACCAGGTGGGCATGAGCGCCCTGCTGGTCGAAGGTGTCTATCCGCAAAAACACATGCAGCAGCGCACCGGCACCGAGCTATGCCTGTACGACCGCCAGCACCAGCGTGCCTTTGTCAGCGAATGGAGCCCGGAGGCCAAGTGACCGACAACCTGCGTTTTGGCTGTACCGGCTGCGGCAAGTGCTGCACCGGTCACCATGTGCCGCTGACCCTCGACGAAGCCCGGCGCTGGGCGGCTGACGCCGGCCAGGTGATCGTGCTGATCGAAGCGTTCGTCACCGATGGCCCGGGCATGCCGCTGGAGCAGCGTGAACATGTGCTGCGCCGCTCGCACCCGGTGCAGTGCGGCGAAGCTGAGGCGCGGGTGTCGGTGACCTTTGCTGCGTTCAACCCCGGGCGTTGCCGCAACCTAGACGACAACGACCTGTGCACCATCTACGAACAGCGACCGTTGGTTTGCCGCATCTACCCGGTGGAAATCAACCCGCATATTCCGCTGCGGCCCGAGAGCAAGGACTGCCCGCCGGAAGCCTGGCAACAGGGGCCAGCGCTGATTCACGGCACGCAACTGGTGGATGCTGGGCTGGAGGCGCTGGTGCAGGCCTCGCGCCAGGCCGACCGCGATGACATTGCCGCCAAAGTGGCGGTGTGCCAGGCGCTGGGCATGACCACCAGTGCGCTCAAGGGCAACGGGTTTACGGCCTACCTGCCGGACATGGATGCGTTTGCAGCGGCGCTGGCGCAGGTGCTTAGGGATGATAACGCGCAGTGGACCTTGCATGTGGAGGATCAGGCGCTGGTGGCGAGCTTGCTGGGGCATGGTTTGCGCACGACCAGCGAGGCCCCGCTGTATTACGCCTTTATCGGTTTCTAGGTAGGCAGTACTGGCCCTATCGCCGGCAAGCCAGCTCCCACAGGGACCCCACAATGCCCTGGCCTGTAGAGTTCCTGTGGGAGCTGGCTTGCCGGCGATAGGGCCAGCGAAACTGACACAGCTCCCACAGGGATCCCACAATGCCCTGGCCTGTAGAGTTCCTGTGGAAGCTGGCTAGCCGGCGACAGGGCCAGCGAAACTGACACGGCTGTCAGCCAGCGGTCACGCTGCCGACCCGGTTCGGGGGCTATAAGATTGAATACTGACCACCCTTCTCTCTTCCCCTGGCCAAGGTGCCCGCACCGATGCGACGTCCGTCCCGTTCCGTTCTCCTCGCCGCCCTGGCGCTCATCGTCCTGGCGGTAGTGGGTATCTGGTTCGCCCAGCGCCAGCCTGCGCCAACTACCCGTGCACAAACGGCGGTGCCGGTGCGGGTGGTCAGCGTCGCCCAGCAGGACGTGCCGCGCTTCGCCAGTGCCATCGGCTCGGTGCTGTCGCTGCACAGCGTCGAGATACGCCCACAAGTGGAAGGCGTGCTGACCCAGGTGCTGGTCAAAGAAGGCCAGTGGGTAAAGGAGGGCGACTTGCTGGCTACCCTCGACGACCGCGCCATCCGCGCCAGCCTCGACCAGGCCCGGGCGGAGCTGGGCCAGAGCCAGGCGCAGATCCAGGTCGCCAACGTCGACCTGCAGCGCTACCGCCTGCTGAGCACCGACAACGGCGTGTCGAAACAGACCCTCGACCAGCAACAGGCACTGGTGAACCGCCTGCAGGCCACGGTCAAGGGCAACCAGGCCGCCATCGACAATGCCCAGGTGCAGCTGTCGTACACGCAGATCCGCTCGCCGGTGACTGGCCGGGTAGGCATCCGCAACGTCGACCCCGGCAACCTGGTGCGCACCAGCGATACCCGCGGCCTGTTCAGCGTCACCCAGATCGACCCGATTGCAGTCGAATTCGCCCTGCCGCAACAAATGCTGCCTACCCTGCAGAGCCTGCTGCAGGCGCCGACCCCGGCGCTGGTGCAGGCCTACATGGATGCCGACGGGGAACGCAGCCTGCTAGGCGAAGGCCACCTGGCACTGATCGACAACCAGATTTCCGCCACCACCGGCACCGTGCGCGTCAAAGCCGAATTCGACAACAAGGACGGCCGCCTGTGGCCGGGCCAGCTGGTCACCATTCGCCTGCGCACGGCCGTGGAAGAAAACGCCCTGGTGGTGCCGCCGCCGGTGGTGCAACGCGGCGTCGACGGGCACTTCGTCTACCGCCTGGACGGCGACAAGGTCACCAGTGTGCCGATCAAGGTGCTGTACCAGGACAGCGGCCTGAACATCATTGCCGGGGTCAAACCGGGCGAGCGCCTGGTGCTGGATGGCCAATCGCGGCTCAAGCCGGGGGCGCGGGTCGAAGTCACCCCTGACGCCCCTGCGCCATCGGAAATGGCCGACCGCCGGAGCCAGCCATGAACACGCGCAACGGTGTTTCGGCCTGGTGCATCGACCACCCCATCGCCACCTTCCTGCTGACCTTCGCCCTGGTGCTGCTGGGCGCCATCGCCTTCCCGCGCCTGCCAGTGGCGCCGTTGCCCGAGGCAGACTTCCCGACCATTCAGGTGACCGCCCAACTGCCCGGTGCCAGCCCGGAAACCATGGCCTCGTCAGTGGCCACGCCACTGGAGGTGCAGTTCAGCGCCATCCCCGGCATGACCCAGATGACCAGCAGCAGCGCCCTGGGCTCGACTACCCTGATTTTGCAGTTCACGCTCGACAAGAACATCGACACCGCCGCCCAGGAAGTGCAGGCGGCGATCAACACCGCCACCGCACGCCTGCCGCAGGACCTGCCCAACCCGCCGACCTGGCGCAAGGTCAACCCGGCCGACAGCCCGGTACTGGTGATGACCGTCAGCTCCGACCAGATGCCCGGCAACGACCTGAGCGATTACGCCGAAACCCTGCTGGCCCGGCAGCTGAGCCAGATCGAAGGGGTCGGCCTGATCAACATCACCGGGCAACTGCGCCCGGCGATCCGCGTGCAGGCGCAACCCGAGAAGCTCGCCGCCATCGGCCTGACCCTGGCCGACCTGCGCCAGGCCATCCAGCAGACCAGCCTGAACCTGGCCAAGGGCGCGCTGTACGGTGAGCACAGCGTGTCGACCATCGCCGCCAACGACCAATTGTTCCACCCCGAGGACTACGCCCAGTTGATCGTTTCGTACCGCGACGGCGCCCCCGTGCACCTGAAGGACGTGGCCAAGGTCATCAACGGAGCGGAAAACGCCTACGTCAAGGCCTGGTCCGGTGACCAGCCGGGGCTGAACCTGGTGATCTTCCGCCAGCCGGGCGCCAACATCGTCGACACCGTGGACCGGGTCATGGCCGCCCTGCCCAAGCTGCAGGAGATGCTGCCGGCCTCGATCGAAGTGTCGGTGCTGCAGGACCGCACGCAAACCATTCGCGCCTCGCTGCATGAAGTGGAGCTGACCCTGATGATCGCCGTGGCCCTCGTGATCGGGGTCATGGCACTGTTCCTGCGCCAGTGGTCGGCGACCCTGGTGGTGTCCAGCGTGCTCGGCGTATCGCTGATCGCCAGCTGCGCACTGATGTACATCCTCGGTTTCAGCCTGAACAACCTGACCCTGGTGGCCATCGTCATTTCCGTGGGCTTTGTGGTGGACGATGCCATCGTGGTGGTGGAGAACATTCACCGCCACCTGGAGGCCGGTGACGACAGCCGCACGGCGGCGCTCAAGGGCGCCGGGGAAATCGGCTTTACCGTGGTGTCGATCAGCTTCTCGCTGATTGCCGCATTCATT
The DNA here is from genome assembly GCF_044900445.1 of Pseudomonas sp. NPDC089407. Lineage (NCBI taxonomy): Bacteria > Pseudomonadati > Pseudomonadota > Gammaproteobacteria > Pseudomonadales > Pseudomonadaceae > Pseudomonas > Pseudomonas sp. NPDC089407. The sequence continues at coordinate 30,886 of NZ_JBJDNB010000020.1, read as the reverse complement.
CCGCTGCTGTTCATGGGCGGCGTGGTTGGCCGGCTGTTCAAGGAATTCGCCCTGACTGCCACCTCGACCATCCTGATTTCGGTGGTGGTTTCGCTGACCCTGGCGCCCACCCTGTGCGCGCTGTTCATGCGCCGCCCGCCGGGCGAGCACAAGGGCGGCTTTGGCGAGCGGCTGGTCAAGTGGTACGAAAAGGGCCTGAACCACGCCCTCGCCCACCAGCGCCTGACCCTCGGTGTGTTCGGCGTGACCCTGGCGCTGGCGGTGGCCGGATACGTGGCCATCCCCAAGGGTTTCTTCCCGCTGCAGGACACCGGCTTCATCCTCGGCACCAGCGAGGCGGCGGCGGATGTGTCGTACCCATCGATGATCGAGAAGCATCAGGCGCTGGCAAAAATTATCGAAGCCGACCCGGCGGTGCGCGCGTTCTCGCACTCGGTGGGCGTGACCGGCAGCAACCAGACCATCGCCAACGGCCGCTTCTGGATCGCCCTCAAGCCGCGTGGCGAGCGTGATGTGTCGGCCAGCGAACTGATCGACCGGCTGCGGCCCAAGCTGGCCCAGGTGCCGGGCATCGTCCTGTACATGCGCGCCGGCCAGGACATCAACCTCAGTTCCGGGCCTTCGCGCACCCAGTACCAGTACGTGCTCAAGAGCAACGACGGCGAGGCGCTGAACCTGTGGACCCAGCGCCTGACCGAGCGTCTGCGGGAAAACCCGGCCTTGCGCGACCTGTCCAACGACCTGCAACTGGGCGCCAGCGTTACCCGCATCGACATCGACCGCCAGGCCGCGGCACGTTTCGGCCTGACCACCACCGACGTCGACCAGGCGCTGTACGACGCCTTCGGCCAGCGGCAGATCAGCGAGTTCCAGACCGACACCAACCAGTACAAGGTGATTCTCGAACTGGACGCGCGCCAGCGTGGCAAGGCCGAAAGCCTGAACTACTTCTACCTGCGCTCGCCGCTGACCAGCGAAATGGTGCCGCTGTCGGCGGTGGCCCACGTGGCGCCGCCCAGCACCGGGCCGCTGTCGATCAGCCACGACGGCCTGTTCCCGGCCGCCAACCTGTCGTTCAACCTGGCGCCCGGCGTGGCCTTGGGTGAAGCAGTGAGCATCCTGGACCGCACCCAGCGCGAACTGGGCATGCCCGACTCGATCAGCGGCAACTTTCAGGGTGCGGCGCAGGCCTTCCAGAGTTCACTGTCGAGCCAGCCGTGGCTGATTCTGGCGGCGCTGGTGGCGGTGTACATCATTCTTGGCGTGCTGTACGAGAGCTTCGTGCACCCGCTGACGATCATCTCCACCCTGCCCTCGGCCGGCCTCGGTGCGCTGATCTTGCTGTGGGCCATGGGCCAGGACTTCAGCATCATGGGGTTGATTGGCGTGGTGCTGCTGATCGGCATCGTCAAGAAAAACGGCATCCTGCTGATCGACTTTGCCCTCGAAGCCCAGCGCCATCACGGCCTGACGCCCGAGCAGGCGATTCACCAGGCGTGCCTGACGCGCTTCCGGCCGATCATCATGACCACCCTCGCCGCCCTGCTCGGCGCGGTGCCGCTGATGTTCGGCTTTGGCACCGGCGCCGAACTGCGCCAGCCACTGGGCATCGCCGTGGTCGGCGGCCTGCTGGTAAGCCAGGCGCTGACGCTGTTCACCACCCCGGTCATATACTTGGCCCTGGAGCGCCTGTTCCACCGCCGCCAGGCTGCCCGTGCGGCAGCGCCAAGTGCCAGTTAGGACAAGACCATGCGTGTGCTGATCATCGAAGACGAAGAAAAAACCGCCGATTACCTGCATCGCGGCCTTACCGAGCAGGGCTTTACCGTCGACCTGGCGCGCGACGGCATCGACGGCCTGCACCTGGCCCTGGAGGGCGACTACGCGGTAATCGTGCTGGACGTGATGCTGCCCGGCCTGGACGGCTACGGCGTGCTGCGTGCGCTGCGCGCGCGCAAGCAGACCCCGGTGATCATGCTGACCGCCCGCGAACGGGTCGAAGACCGCATCCACGGCCTGCGCGAAGGCGCCGACGACTACCTGGGCAAGCCGTTCTCGTTCCTTGAGCTGGTCGCCCGCCTGCAAGCCCTGACCCGCCGCAGCAGCAGCCATGAACCCCTGCAGGTGCAGATGGCCGACCTGTGGATCGACCTGATGGCGCGCAAGGCCACGCGTGCCGGCCAGCGCCTGGAGCTGACCGCCAAGGAATTCTCGCTGCTTAGCGTGCTGGCACGTCGGCAAGGCGAGATCCTGTCGAAGACGGCGATTGCCGAGCTGGTCTGGGACATCAATTTCGACAGTGACGCCAATGTCGTCGAAGTGGCGATCAAGCGCCTGCGCGCCAAGCTCGACGGGCCGTTCGACAACAAACTGCTGCACACCATCCGAGGCATGGGCTATGTCCTGGAAAACCGTGCGGGGTAACTCCATTGCACTGCGTTTGTCGGCGCTGTTCATCCTGGTCGCGCTGGGCGTTTTCCTGCTGATCGGCTCGGCACTGTACCGCCAGGTCGACCGCAGCCTCGACCTGCTGCCGCAAGCCGAGCTGGATGCGCGCTTCAGCGTGCTCGAATCCACCCTCAACCGCTTCGGCACGCCCGAGCACTGGGCCAAGATCAACAACAAGCTCAACCTGCTCAGCGAAGAAGACAAACGCATCCGCTTCTGGGTGGTCAGCAGCAACCCGGCCTACGAATTTGGCCACCCCAGCGAGTTGGTCCGCGCCTTCGCCGAAGGCCCGCAGGGCATGCGCGACCTGCGCCTGCCCGACCGGCCCTACCCGTACAAGGTACTGGTCAGTGAACTGCCGGCGCTGGGTGAGCGCCCGCCACTGCGCTTTCTGATCGGCATCGACACCGAAACCTTCTGGCAAGCCCAACACAGCCTGCTGGTAGCGATTGTCGGGCTGGCGGTACTCGGTGTGCTGCTGGCCTCGCTGCTGGGGTACTGGGTGGCGCGCATCGGCCTGCGCCCGCTGCTGGCGTTGTCCAACGAGGCTCAGGCGCTGGCACCGCCACGCCTGGACGGTCGCCTGCAAACCCAGGCGCTGGCCCCGGAACTGGCGCAATTCGCCGGCGCCTTCAACGCCGCGCTCGACCGGGTCAGCCAGGCCTATTCGCGGCTGGAGGCGTTCAACGCCGACGTCGCCCACGAACTGCGCTCGCCGCTGACCAACCTGATTGGCCAGACCCAGGTGGCGCTGACCCGCGGGCGCAGCGCCGAGCACTACTTCGAAGTGCTGCAATCGAACCTGGAAGAGTTGGAGCGGCTGCGCAGCATCATCAACGACATGCTGTTCCTGGCCAATGCCGACCAAGGCAGCAAGGCCACCGCCCTGACCCAGGCTTCGCTGGCCGAAGAAGTGGCAACTACCCTTGACTACCTGGACTACATCCTCGAAGACGCCCAGGTCAGCGTCAGCGTCAGCGGCGATGCCCAGGCCCCGATCGAAAAGGCCCAGCTACGCCGGGCGCTGATCAACCTGCTGAACAACGCCGTGCAGCACACCGCACCGCACCAGGTGATCCGGGTGCAGATCGATGCCGAGGTGGAGCAGGTCAGTATTGCCGTGAGCAACCCGGGGCCGGCGATTGATGATGAGCACCTACCGTTGCTGTTCGAACGCTTCTACCGGGTGGATGCGGCGCGCAGCAACAGCGGCGGGGGTAACCATGGGTTGGGGTTGGCGATCGTCAAGGCGATTGCGCTGATGCATGGGGGGGAGGTGTTTGCGCGCAGTGGGGCTGGGTTCAATACCTTCGGTATCCAGTTGCCGATCCTGAGGGCTACGCGGTCCCTGTAGGAGCGGCCTTGTGTCGCGATGGGCTGCGCAGCAGCCCCGGCTATTGATGCTATTGCACAGAATTTGGGGCCGCTGCGCGCCCCATCGCGACACAAGGCCGCTCCTACAGGGGACCGCGTCTAGCGCGGGGCTTTGCGGCGAATGTCCTATTGCTTTCTCGGGGATCGTTACCTTTTGCGCAACAGTGCTTATCGCACTTCGCGCTGTTTCCAGTGCATTGAAAGGACTAACTTTAGCCCTGTCCTCATTAGCACTTGCACAGCAAGAAGGTAGTTTCAAATGTCCAACAGTATGGGTATTGCCAGAGTTTTCGTCCTGTCGTCCCTGTTGTTGTCGCCCCTGGCCATGGCCGAAGAATCCCCGGCTTTCGTCGCCCGCAATGCAGCGTTCGCCGCGGTCCATCAAGACGCCCGCGAAACCGTTGCCGCACAGAAGGCCGACGCTGCCAAAGACGCAAACCAGACCGCTTCCAAGGTCTCTGTCGATGCCAACGCCGACAGCTGATACAGCCCTGTTACTGCTCCCGTTTTCCCTTGGCTACGCCATGGGCACCACCGGTGCCGATATGTTAGCCTTTTAAAGCCGCTGCCAATCAGCGGCTTTTTTTATGTGCTGTAACTATCAGCCCGGCTGTAACGTTCACCTATAAGAAAGACGCACATTCAAAAATAAAAACTGCCCCACCGTCAGACCAAAGGAGCTAGTACCGGTGCCTTCCGCGTTTCGTTTTACCCCGCTTTTCATTGCGTTGACTGCAACGATCCCTTTCGCCGCCCAGGCAGATGAAGACAAGGCTGATGGCTTCATCGAAGGTTCGTCCTTCAACCTGCATTTGCGTAATGCCTATTTCAACCGCGACAACCACAACGCCGGCGTGCGCGACACCCGCGAGTGGGGCCAGGGCGCGGTTGCGCGCTTCGAGTCGGGCTACACCCCGGGCGTGGTCGGCTTTGGCCTGGACGCCCATGCCATGCTGGGCCTGAAGCTCGACGGCGGTGGCGGCCATGCCGGCACCAGCATCCTGCCCGAGCACATCAAGGACGACGGCGAGCTGGGCGCTGCCCCACACGCGTTCTCCACTGCCGGTGCCGCGGTCAAGCTCAAAGCCTTCGACACCGAGCTGAAAGCCGGTGACCTGTTCCTCACCAACCCGGTGATCGCCGGCGGCGAAACCCGCATGCTGCCGCAGACCTTCCGTGGTGTGAGCCTGACCAACACCAGCGTTGACGGCCTGCTGCTCGAAGGCGGCCAGGTGAGCTTCACCCACCCGTACAACCAGAGCGGCCACCGCCGTATCGACACCTACTACGGCGCGCTGGGCGAACACGACAAAAGCAAGCACCTGAACTGGGCCGGCGCCTCGTGGAGCGGTACCCCGAACATCACCGCCAACCTGTACGCGGCCGAGCTGAAGGACATCTGGAACCAATACTACGCTGACTTCGACTACACCTACGTGGTCAACGACCTGGTCAGCCTGAACCCGGGTGTGCACTTCTACCACACCCAGGACACCGGCCAGGCCCTGCTGGGCAAGATCGACAACAACACCTACAGCGTGCACTTCACCGTCAACGCCGGGTACCACAGCGTCACTGCCGCCTACCAGCGGGTCAACGGCAACACGCCGTTCGACTACATCAACCTGGGCGACAGCGTGTACCTGGACAACTCACGCATGTACTCGGACTTCAACGCCCCCAACGAGCGTTCGTGGAAGCTGCAGTACGACTATGACTTTGCCGGCCTCGGCGTGCCTGGCCTGACCAGTTCGCTTTCGTATTCGCGCGGTGAAGCGGACCTGACCAAGGCCACGCAGAACACCGACCACTACGACTACTACCGTGCCGACGGCAAGAACGCCATGCACTGGGAACGTGACCTGGACGTGAAGTACGTGTTCCAGGAAGGTGACCTGAAGGACCTCTCGGTACTGGTGCGCTATGCCACCCACCGTGGCAGCCAGGGTTATGCCTCGATCGACAGCAACAGCGACAACGATGAAGTGCGGGTAATCGTCGATTACCCACTAAACGTGTTCTGATCCTCATTGTAGGAGCGGCCTTGTGTCGCGAAAGGGGTGCGAAGCGCCCCCAGATTTTCAGCTCCGCAGCCACTATCGCCGGGGCCGCTTACGGCCCATCGCGACGCAAGGCCGCTCCTACACGAGCAATGCACAGCCGAGATAGCCGTGATTCCGTCGGACAAATCTTGTTCGACAATCCCTGCTTCCCTAGAATGTCGCCGCCGCGAATGGCCCTGCCCTTGCAGTAGCGAGCATGCCCACCCAATCCCCGCGTTCAGCACTCTACAGGTCGCACCCCGAGCTGATCCTCAACCTGGGCAGCTGCCTTGCCGTGCTCGCCATCGTGGCCATCGTCAGCTACCTGCTGGCCCGTGAACGCGATAGCGTCGAGCAGTCGGCCGTGCGCGCTTCGAACAACATCGTGCAGTTGATCGAAAGTGACACCCTGCGCAATGTCGAACTCTACGACCAGTCACTGCAAGGGTTGATCTGGGCGGTCGGGCGCAAGGAACTGCCGCAAATCCCCGGCCCGCTGCGCCAGCGCCTGCTGTTCAACGAAGCCTTTGTCGACCGCAAACGCGGTGACGTGCTGTGGCTGGACTCGCAAGGCAACGTGGTTGGCGACTCCACCAGCAGCGTGCCGCGCAAGGCCAACTTCGGCGATACCGGGGTGTTCAAGGCGCACAGGGAAAATCCCAACCTTGGCCTGTTGGTAGGCCCGCCGTTCAAGGCCAGGCTCGGTGGCCTGGACTGGTGTATCAGTTTCAGCCGGCGCATTTCCGGCCCCCATGGCGAGTTCGCCGGGTTGGCAGCCGGCGCCCTGCGCCTGTCGTATTTCAGCGGCCTGTTCCAGCGCCTGGACATTGGCGACGACAGCAGCATCAACCTGTTCAACACCGACGGTCAGTTGCTCGCCCGTCAGCCGTCTCGCGCAAACGATCCGTTGATCGGCAGCAACTACGCCGAACGGCCCAACTTCAAGCGCATCCTCAGTGAACAAAGCGGCAATTTCACTGCCCACTCCGCCAGCAGTGGCAAGGCGCGCATGTACACCTTCGCCCGGGTCGCGCAGCTGCCGTTGATCGTGCTGGTGGTGCACTCGGCCGACGAGGTGTTCCAGTCGTGGCGCCGTACCGCCATTCTGGTCAGTGTCGCTACCGGCGTACTGTGCATGGGCATTCTCTGGCTGACCCTGCTGCTGGGCCGCGAACTGCGCCGCCGCCGGGAGGCTGAGCAAGGCCTGGAAACGCTGGCCGCCACCGACAGCCTGACCGGTCTGGCCAACCGTCGCCGCCTTGACCAGGTGCTGCGTCAGGAATGGGCGCGTGCCCAACGTAACCGCAAACCGCTGGCAGTGCTTATGGTGGATATCGACCATTTCAAGGCGTTCAACCAGCGCCATGGCCATGCCGGCGGCGACCATGCGCTGCGCGAAGTGGCCAAGGTCATCGAGGCGTGCATCCGCCGCCCGGCCGATCTGGCTGCGCGCTATGGTGGGGAGGAGTTTCAGGTGGTGCTGCCGGAGACCGACCTGGCCGGCGCACAGCTGCTGGCTGAACGCATTCGGGCCTGTGTCGAGGCCCAGGCGCCGTTCGCCGATGATGCCCACGCGGTCACGGTGAGCATCGGCATCGGCCAGTCCGGCGCCCAGCACGACCTGAGCAGTGTGCTGGGTGCCGCGGACGAAGCGCTCTACCGGGCCAAGGCCATGGGCCGTAACCGGGTAGAGGGGCCGGACACTTAGGAGCGGGCGCGAGCGGCGTTGCGCAGCGCCTTGACCTGATCGTGGTTACGCTGCACGCCTTGCAGCTGTTTTTCCACCAGGCTGTAGCTGGTGTCACTGGCGGTGCGGCCCAGTTTCACCAGTTTTTCGCGGGCTTCCTTGTAGGCCTTGAGGGCGTGGTCCTCACCGCGTTCCACTTCGTTGAGCACCGCTTCTTCATCTTTGCCGGTGACCATCGACTTGAGGTTGACCCAGCCGCGGTGCAGGTCGCCGCTGATGCTGGTGGAGGTTTCCGGGTCGCCACCCAGGCGGCGCACTTCGCTCTGCAGTTCACCGGCAGCGTTGGCGCATTCGCCAGCGCGCTGGACGAAGAACGCCTTCAGTTCCGGGTTCTTCACATCATCGGCCGAGGCCTTGAAGCCTTTCTCGCCATCCTTGCTGTACTCGATCAGGTCGTTGAGCACATCGATCACGTCTTTGTTGGGATTGCTCATGGTACAAACTCCTTGGCAGGTGATAGTCATCTGTAATGAGAGCAGTGATCGTGCCAATCTTGTTTTTTTATAAAATTTCTTTCAAATCAATTAGTTACCAACTAACAAGCGAAGCCTGATTGCGGCTTTCTGCATGATTGCCGCTTGGGCCTTCGTGCAGATTGCAGTATGGTCGGCGCTTTTCCACTGCCAGGGTGCGCCGAAGATGAAGCCGGAAACGCTCGAACTGCTGGTGACCCGCAGCATGCCGTTCGGCAAATACCAGGGGCGGATCATTGCCGACCTGCCGGGGGATTACCTGGCCTGGTTTGCGCGCAAGGGTTTCCCTGCCGGGGAGTTGGGTGGGTTGCTGGCGTTGATGCACGAGATCGACCACAACGGCCTGGGTGACCTGCTGGTGCCGTTGCGGCAGAAGCATGGGCGTTGATACAAACTGCCCGACTGGCACAAATCCTTGTAGGAGCGGCCTTGTGTCGCGATAGGGCTGCAAAGCAGCCCCAAGTTTTCAGCTCCGCCGCATAAATTGCCGGGGCCGCTTGGCGGCCCTATCGCGACACAAGGCCGCTCCTGCACGACGGTGTGCACTCAGGCACTTTTGATTGGCGCCACCGCCAACTCCACCCGCTCACTCTTCTTGATCACCGCATACACCACCGCTGTCAGCAAACTGCCCGCCACGATCGCCAGCAAGTACAGCAGCGCATGGTTGATCGCATTGGGGATCAGCAGCACGAACAGCCCGCCATGTGGCGCCATCAGCTTGCAGCCGAAGTACATCGACAACGCCCCGGTCAACGCACCACCGGCGACACTGGCCGGAATAACCCGCAGCGGGTCCTTGGCGGCAAACGGGATCGCCCCTTCGGAGATGAAGCACAAGCCCAGGGCCAAGGCCGCCTTGCCTGCCTCACGCTCGCTTTGGGCGAACTTGCGCCGCGCCATGAACGTGGCGATGCCCAAACCGATCGGCGGCACCATGCCGGCCGCCATGGTCGCCGCCATCGGTGCGTAGCTCGACGACGCCAACAGGCCCACCGAGAACGCATAGGCAGCCTTGTTGATCGGCCCGCCCAAGTCGACGCACATCATGCCACCCAGCAGCAGCCCCAGCAGAATGGCATTGGTGGTGCCCATGCTGTCGAGGAAGTGGGTCAGGCCTTCGAGCATCGCCGCCACCGGCTGGCCGACCACGTAGATCATCACCAGGCCGGTGAACAGGCTGGCCAATAGCGGAATGATCAGGATCGGCTTCAGCGCCTCCAGGCTGCTGGGCAAACGCGCCCAGCGGGCAATAGCCTTGGCGCTGTAGCCGGCGAGAAAGCCGGCAATGATGCCACCGATGAAGCCGGCACCCAGGGTGCTGGCCAGCAGGCCGCCGATCATGCCGGGGGCCAGCCCCGGGCGGTCGGCGATCGACCAGGCGATATAGCCCGCCAGCAGCGGTACCATCAGTTTGAACGCCGCCTCACCACCAATCTGCATCAGCGCCGCCGGCAAGGTGCCGGGCTCTTTGTAGGCTTCAATGCCGAACACGAACGACAGGGCAATCAGCAAGCCGCCAGCCACCACCATCGGTAGCATGAACGACACGCCGGTAAGCAGGTGCTTGTACACCCCGGCCTTCTCGCCCTTGGCCGACGTGGTTGCCGCAGCGGCGTCGGCGCTGCTTTCCACCTTGCCTTCGGCCAGGGCCTTGTCCAGCGTGGCCCGCGCCTGCTTGAGGGCGATGCCGGTACCGCAACGGTAGATGCGCTTGCCGGCAAAACGCGCAGTGGGTACTTCGATATCGGCGGCCAGCAGCACCACGTCCGCGTCTGCGATGGCTTCGGCGGCCAAGGGGTTGCGCGCACCGACCGAGCCTTGGGTCTCGACGGTGAGCTGGTAGCCCAACTGCTGGGCGGCCTGCTGCAAGGCTTCTGCCGCCATGAAGGTGTGGGCGACGCCGGTCGGGCAGGCGGTGACTGCAACAATGCGCGCGGCTGAGCGGTCAGCTACCGCAGGGCTGTTCGGCACATCGGCCAGCAAGCGGGCGTTGGCCGCGGCTTCATCAAGAAAACCCTCGCGGTCCGCCAGGGCCTGTGACGGCGTGCTCTGATACAGGCGCTTGCCGATAAAGCGGGCCAGGTCAACCGGGCCAGTGCTGACCACCAGCACCCAGTCGGCCTCGGCGATCTGCGCAGCGCTCAGTTGCCGCTCGGGGTGTTCGGCATCCTGCACCTCGACGCTGGTACTCCAGCCACGCCGCTGGGCAGCGGCAGACAGCAAGCGGGCACTCAGGACACTCGACACCTGCCCATTGGGGCAGGCGGTGACAATGGCAATGTTCATCGGCAACCCTCTTGTTGTTCTGTCAGTTGCACAGCCGCTTCCAGACGCGCCAGTTGCTCGCGGTCGTGGATGCCGAAGCCGACCTGGGTAACGGCCTGGGCAGCGATGGCGGTGGCGCGGGTCAGGGTTTGCGTGGGCGCTTCGCCCAGCAGCAGGCCATGGACCATGCCGGCCACCAGCGAATCCCCCGCCCCGACCGTGCTGGCGACCCGTACCTTGGGCGGCCTGGCCTGCACGGCCAGATCGCGGGTGAACCAACTGACCCCCTGCTCGCCCGCCGACACCACCACGTGCTCGATGCCACTGGCCAGCAGGCGCTCGGCAGCGGCACGCTGTTGCGCCGGGTTATCCACAGCCAGGCCAAGCACCTCGCCCAGTTCTTCGGTATTGGGCTTGACCAGCCAGGGCGCGCTCTTCAGGCCGGCACGCAGGGCTTCGCCACTGCTGTCCAGGGCCACCTTGAGGCCTTGGGCCTTGAGTTGTTCGAGCAGCTGGCGGAACCAGTCGGCACTGACCCCGCGTGGCAGGCTGCCAGCCACCACCACGGCATCGTGGCCCGGGGCTATCTGCTGCAGCCTGCGCAGCAAGCCACTGCGGGCTGCCTCGTCAACTTCCGGGCCTTGGCCGTTGATGTCGGTGACGCGGCCATCGGCCTCGACCAGCTTGATGTTGCTGCGGGTTTCGCCTGGCACGCGGACAAAGCAATCGGCAAAGCCACGCCATTCAATCAGCGCCTCGAACGGCTGCAGGTTGTCGCCGCCAAGGAACCCGCCAACGGTCACGCTGTGACCCAGGTCGGCCAGTACCTGGGCAACGTTCAGCCCCTTGCCGGCGGCGTGGCTGTGCTGCGCCTGGCTGCGGTTGACCTGCCCGGGGCGCAAGGTGTCCAGGCCGATGGTGATATCCAGCGCCGGGTTCAGGGTAAGGGTGAGGATCTTGGCCATTCAGTAACGCTCCACCAGCGCGCGAACCGCCGCGGCGCTGTCCTGTTGCAGGGCCTCGCGCGCCAGGGCGCGGGCCTTCTGGTGATCGGCCTGGCGGACCAGGGCCTTGACTTCGGCAATGCTGCGCGCGGCGACGCTGAGTTCGTCGACGTCCAGGCCCAGCAATACGGCCACCGCCTGCGGGTCGGCGGCCAGCTCACCGCACACGCCAACCCATTTGCCTTGGGCATGGGCGGCGCGCACGGTCATGTCGATCAGGCTGAGCACTGCCGGGTGCAGGCCGTCGGCCTGGGCCGAGAGGCTGGGGTGACCACGGTCGATGGCCAAGGTGTATTGGGTCAGGTCGTTGGTGCCGATGCTGAAAAAGTCCACTTCGCGCGCCAGTTGCGGCGCCAGCAGGGCCGCCGAGGGGACTTCGACCATGATGCCGATTTGCAGGTCGGCTACCGGGATCTCGACCCGCAAGCGTTCGACCATCGCCCGCGCCTCGCGCCACTCGTGAACCTGGCCAACCATCGGGAACATGATGCGCAGCGGGCGCCCGTCGGCAGCCCGCAGCAAGGCGCGCAGCTGGTCTTCCATCAGCTGTGGGCGTTGCAGGGTCAGGCGTATGCCGCGCACGCCCAGGAAGGGGTTTTCTTCAGCGGCGATTGGCCAATACGGCAACGGCTTGTCGCCACCGACATCCAGGGTACGTACCACCAGCGGGCGCCCGTCGAGGCCGTCGAGCACGCGGCGGTACTCGGCCTCCTGGGTGGCGACGTCCGGGGCTTGCGGGTGGGCCATGAAAATCAGTTCGGTGCGCAGCAGGCCTACGCCTTCGGCGCCCTGCTCTACCACCTTGGCGATGCCGCTGCTCTCACCGATGTTGGCGAACACCTCGACGGGGTGGCCATCACGGGTGACGGCGGGCTCGAAGCGATTGGCCCAGGCTGCCTGCAAGCGTTGCTCGCGCAGGTCGCGCTCGGCCAGCGCCCGTTGCAGCTCATCTGCTGGTGGCGCCACGCTGACCACACCGCGCTGGCCATCGAGCAGCAGCGGCGTGCCGCTTTCCAGCAGCAATATCGCGGCACCTGCACCGACCACGGCCGGGATACCCAGCGCGCGGGCCACAATGGCACTGTGCGCCGTCGCGCCGCCCTGGGCGGTGACGATACCGGCGACCCGCTGCGGGTTCAGCCGGGCGACATCGGACGGGCCGACCTCGGTCATTACCAGCACGTAAGGTTGTTCGGGTTCGACCTGCGCCTGCACACCGCACAGCTGTGCCAGCACGCGCCGGCCAATGTCGCGCAGGTCGGCGGCGCGCTCGGCAAGCAAGGCATCGTGCAGCGACTCCTGCTGACGGGCCGCTGCTTCGATCACGGCCATCCACGCGGCCGCAGCACTTTCGCCCTGGGCCAGGCGCTGCTCGACATCGTCGCTCAGGGCCGGGTCGGCGAGCATTTCCTGATGCGTGACGAAAATCTCGCCGATGGCCTTGTCGCTGCGCTGGATCAACCCCTGCAGTTCGCCGTTCACGATCGCCAGGGCTTCGCGCAGCTTGTGCCGCTCTTGTACGCAGGACTCGCCGCGCAGGGGGTAGTCGAAGTCACGCTCGACACACACGTGCGCCGGCCCGCTGGCGATGCCGGGCGCGGCGCCCACGCCCTGAATGCGGCTACCGGCTTGCGGGGCCGGTAACACGTCGGGCGCTTCGCGGGTTTCGGCGGTGGTGCTTTGCGCCAGCGGCTCCACCTCCTCGCCCAAGCCTTGTTCGATGGCGGCCAGCAGTACCGGCAAGGCATCGGTGGCAACGCTTGGCTCGGCCAGCAACTCCAGCACCTGGCCACGCCGGGCGCCGAGGCTGAGCAGCTTGCTCAGGCTCTTCACCGAAACCGCCGGCTGCGCGCTGTCGAGCAGGCGCACACGGATTTCCCCTTCAAAACCTTTGGCCAACTGCGCCAGCACCTTGGCCGGGCGGGCATGCAGGCCATGCGGGTTGGCCAACACCACCCGCGCGCTGGGCCAGTCTGCCGGTGCCTCGCCGCCCAGCACTTCCAGCACCGCTCGGCTGCTGGTGGCCTGGTAGAGCATCTGCCCCCGGCCTTCGATCAGTACTTCGCACAGGCGTTCGAGCAAGGCTTGATGGGCGGCCCCCAAGCTGGCCAGGCAGAACAAACCGTTGAGCGGCTGGTCGCGGTAACGCAACGGCTGTTGCGGGGTAATGAAAGCCAGGCCCGGCTGGCGTACCTGGCGCTCGCTGTGCAGCCACCACAGGCCCTCGCCCAGCGGCAGCGGCTCGGCCTGCTGCAGCACGGCAGCAAAACCGCTGTCGACACAGTCGGCGCGCTGCAACAGGCGCGCACCGCGCCAGGCCAGTTCGTCGAAATCTTCAGCCGGCAGGTTCAGGCCGACCAGTTGCGCGTCCAGCGCCAGCGCCTGGGGTGCGCCTTGCAACAGCTTCAGCAACGCTTCGGCAGAGCTGGCACGGCGCAGCGCTTCAGCCAGGTCGGTCTCGCCCAGGGCGCGGGTCAGCAGTTGCAGCAGGCGCAGGTGTTCGTCGGAACGGGCGGCGATGCCGATGGCCAGGTAGACCCTCTGCCCATCGCCCCAGTCCACCCCCTCAGGGAATTGCAGTAGACGCACGCCGGTGGCATACACCAGGTCACGGGTTTGCGGCGTGCCATGGGGGATGGCAATGCCCTGGCCAAGGAACGTTGAGCCTTGCGCCTCGCGGGCCTGCAGCCCTTGCAAGTAACCGTCGGCGACCAGGCCATCGGCGACCAGTCGCTCGGCCAGCAGGCGCAGTGCCTCGGCTTTGTCGACGGCCACCTGGCCCATGGCTATCTGCTCCTTGGCGAGCTCGAGCATGACCTTCTCCTTTTGCAGTTCCCGGTCGGATCTGGAGTATTGTTGTGGAATTCACAGGAAGGGCCAGTCATTCAGCCGTGCACGGAAGGCAGCCGAGGCAGAAAATTCGGCGGCTGAAACGTTTAATCTGACCAAGTGGCCACGTTACTCGATAATCTTCCGGGGAAAAAGCCCCATCCTGTCGGACAATTGCGACAATGGTCGTCTGCGCGTACTGGCTGTACCGGGTCAAACTACCCGGTCCGGCCTTACAGCCAGCCCCGGTAATAACAAGGAAAATTCGGTGAAACTCAGCGATATCGCCCGTCTGGCCGGTGTGTCCGTGACCACTGCCAGCTATGTCATCAATGGCAAGGCTGAACAGCAACGCATCAGCAGCAGCACTGTCGAGCGGGTACGCGCGGTGGTCGAAGCACACGGCTTCACCCCCAACCCGCAAGCAGCAGGCCTGCGCAGCCGGCATACCCGCACCCTGGGCTTCATTCTCCCGGATCTGGAGAACCCCAGCTACGCCCGCATTGCCAAGCAGCTGGAGCAAGGCGCCCGCGCCCGCGGCTACCAGTTGCTGATCGCCAGCAGCGACGACCAGCCCGACAGCGAACGCCAGTTGCAGCAACTGTTCCGCGCGCGTCGCTGCGATGCACTGTTCGTTGCCAGCTGCCTGCCCCCAGAAGACGAAAGCTACCGCGAGTTGCAGGACAAAGGCCTGCCGGTGATCGCCATCGACCGCCGCCTTGACCCTGCCCACTTCTGCTCGGTGATCAGCGACGACCGGGATGCCAGCCGCCAACTGGCCGCCAGCCTGCTCAGCGCCGCCCCACGCAGCATCGCCCTGATCGGCGCCCGCCCGGAGCTGTCGGTCAGCCAGGCGCGTGCCGGTGGTTTCGACGAAGCCCTGCAAGGCTATGCTGGCGAAGTACGCCGCTACCAGGGCGAAGCCTTCAGCCGCGAGTGCGGCCAGCGCCTGATGCAGCAACTGATCGACGACCTCGGTGGCCTGCCAGATGCCCTGGTGACCACTTCGTATGTACTGCTGCAAGGGGTGTTCGATACCCTGCAGGCGCGCCCTGCCAACTCGCGCCAGCTGCAGTTGGGTACCTTTGGCGATAACCAGTTGCTCGACTTCCTGCCACTGCCGGTCAATGCCATGGCCCAACAACATGGCCAGATTGCCGCCATCGCGCTGGAACTGGCACTGGCCGCCATCGAGGAAAAACGCTACGAACCTGGCGTGCATGCAGTCGGTCGAACCTTCAAGAAACGCATTCCAGTGGCCTGAACATGCGCCTGATCGACACCCACACCCACCTGGACTTCCCCGACTTCGCCGCCGACCGCCCACGCCTGCTGGCTAACGCGGCGGCACTCGGGGTGGAGCGCATGGTGGTGCTGGGGGTGTTCCAGGCCAATTTCCAGCGGGTATGGGACCTGGCCTGTGCCGAGCAGTGCCTGTTCGCCGCGCTGGGCCTGCACCCGGTGTACCTCGACCAGCATCGCCCGGAACACCTGACGCAGTTGCGCGGGTGGCTCGAACGCCTGCGCGATCACCCGCGGCTGTGTGCCGTGGGCGAGTTCGGCCTGGACTATTACCTCGAAGACCTGGACAAGGCGCGCCAGCAAGACCTGTTCGAAGCACAACTGCAGATGGCCTGCGACTTCGAGCTGCCGGCGCTGCTGCACGTACGCCGCAGCCATGCCCAGGTCATCGCCACGCTCAAGCGCTACAAGCCGGCGCGGGCGGGGGTGATTCATGCGTTTGCCGGCAGTTATGAAGAAGCCCGCGAGTACATCAAGCTGGGCTTCCGGCTTGGCCTGGGTGGTGCGGCAACCTGGCCGCAGGCGCTGCGGCTGCGCAAGACCCTGGCGCGGTTGCCGCTGGACAGTGTGGTGCTGGAGACTGATTCGCCGGACATGGCGCCAGTGATGTACCCGGGGGTAAGAAACAGCCCGGAGCATCTGCCGGAGATTGCCGCAGCGCTGGCGCAGGTGATGGGCGTGGAGGTTGGCGAACTGGCGCAGGCCAGTACCCGCAATGCTTGTGAGTTGTTTGGCTGGTAACCGCCAGCTGATCGCGCCCCTGCCCTGCTTTTGATCTGGCTTGTGATCTGGCTTGTGATCTGGCTTTTGATCTGGCTTGTGATCTGGCTTTTGATCTTGATCTTGATCTTCGCGACTTCAGGAGGCCGAACGCAGGCCTTGCGGAGGGAGGTGACGGGCATGGATGCCCGTCAAGCGCTGAGGCCCCAGGGATGGGGCCTGCAGCGCGTACTCCCGGGAGCAAGGCCGGAGTGAGGGAACCCCGGAGCGCAGCGTAGGGGCCGGATGATGGGAGCGCAGCGTTTTTTGGTTACTTTTTGTCGCGTCTGACAAAAAGTGACTCGCCGTAAGGGCGAAAAGGTGAGTAAGCGTCGCCATCGCTGCTGGAGTTTTCGCCATATCAAAACCGGCGCATGAGCTTTTAATATTTTGAGGCGTGGGCATTTACATCGAGCAGGTATTCATTAGCGCAGGTGGCGCTTAGTCACCTTTTCGCCCTTACGGCGAGTCACTTTTTGTCAAACGCGACAAAAAGTAACCAAAAAACGCTGGCTCCCGTCATCCGGCCCCTGCGCTGCGCTCCGGGGTCCCCTCGCTACGGGCTTGCTCCCGGGAGTACGCGCTGCAGGCCCCATCCATGGGGCCTCAGCGCTTGACGGGCATCCATGCCCGTCACCTCCCTCCGCAAGCCCTTCGCTCGGCCTCCTGAAGTCGCAATCCGTGTCGCCTGGACTATCGCGCGCTTAGAAGCAAAAGCAAAAGCAACGGCAACGGCAACGGCAACGGCAATGGCAATGGATGGATCAGACCAGCACCGTCCACAGCGCAAACCCGGCATACCACAACACCGCACAGCGCAGCAGCAGCTCCCACAGGCTGTCCAGCCGCCCCAGCCCGCGCTGGCTGTCTTCTTCCTCGGGAATGTCATCGGCAATGCGCCCGACTCGCGCCACCAGATGCGCGGCGCTGATGTGCCAGTTGAGCACTTCGTGCAGCATCACGCGTGTTACCGCCAGGAAGTTGCCCACCAAGGCAAAGCTCAATGCCAGCACCCGCACCGGCAGCCAGTCCAGGATATGCCGCAACTGTTCAGCTCGCGCCTTTAGCGCAGGTTGTTTGCTGTGCTCACCGGTCAACGCCAGCAGCCGGTACGCCAACGCCGCCCCCGGCCCCAGCACGAAATACCAGAAAATCACCGCGAAAAAGCCCTGGTACACCTGCCACAGCAAGTTGCCCTGCACCCGCACCAGCAGGCTGTGTGGCTCATCGGCCGCAAGGCCCAGGTCACGCTCGGCCACGTGCAGCGCAGCCTGGTCATCACCACGCCGCCAGGCATCGCGGAACGGCCCCAGCGAGGCCTTGGCATCGCCACGCCCCAAGCTGTAGATCAGCACCAGCAAGTGCACCGGCAGGGCCAGCAGGCCATAGGCCACAGGTTCCAGTACATGCAGCAGCAACACCAGCAACGCTACCGGTGCCAGCACCAGGATGGCCAGCGTCCACCAAGGGTGCACCTTGCCGCTGCGCTCCAGGCGCACCAGCTCGCCGAGGAAGAACCCGTCACGCTGCACCTGATGGCGCAGGGCCGAAAACTTCTCGACCCACAGCGCCAGCAACAACACCAGAAAACTCATGCCTTGTCCTCGTCGTGCTGCAACGCTTGGCGATAGCGCGGCCAGTCAAAGGCCGGGCCAGGGTCGGTCTTGCGCTGCGGGGCAATGTCGCTATGGCCCTGGATACGGCGCTGATCGATGGCCGGCCAGGCGCCGCAGATGTGCCGGGTGAGTTGCTCCAGCACTGCGTACTGGGCATCGGTGTAGGGCAGATCATCAGTGCCCTCCAGCTCGATACCGATGGAAAAGTCGTTGCAGCCTTCACGCCCGTCGAAACTCGACACACCCGCATGCCAGGCGCGGTCGCACAACGACACGAACTGGGTCACCGCACCGGTACGCTCGACAAACAAGTGCGCCGACACGGTCAGGTGGTTGATGCTGGCAAAGTACGGGTGTTCATCGGGGTCCAGGCGGTTCTGGAAGAACTGCTGGACTTTGCCGGTACCAAAACAGGCCGGCGGCAGGCTGATGTTGTGGATCACCAGCAAGGAAATCGATTCGCCTTCGGGGCGGGCATTGAAGTTCGGCGAGGGGCAGTGGGTGATTCCGATTCCGTGGAACCAGCCAGTGGCACGGTCCAATTGCATGGGGCAGATCCTGAAAACGCCGTTAACAGAAGAACAGTATGCCTTGCGGCCAATGTGGTGTGCATGTGAATCATCGTAATGTAAGTGACCACAACCCGGCACTGGCCCCTGTAGGAGCGGCCTTGTGTCGCGAAAGGGCTGCAAAGCAGCCCCAGGATGTCAGCACAGATGCTCAAATTGCTGGGGCTGCTTTGCAGCCCATTCGCGACACAAGGCCGCTCCTACAGGGGGCGTGTCAGCTTCTAAACTTGGCGCAGGCTGTCGAGTACCGCCTCCAGCGCTCGCTCGAACAACAGCCCGTCATCCAGCACCCGCACTTCACCGCGTTGCAGGGCCTGGGCCAAGCTGGTGCTGCTCCATTCGCGCACTTTCATGCCGGTGCGGTTGGCAAACACCAGCCTGTCGCTACTGTCGATACGCGCCACCAGCTTGCAGCGCAGCGGTTGGTCTTCGTCCAGCACCTCGACCCAGGTGCCGATGCGCAAGCGCTGCGCCTGAAGCAACGCCGCAGCGTGCCCATCGTCTTGCCACAGCGGTGCGCAGCCTGGCTCTTCGGCGATTGCCAGCACAATGTCATGGGCCACCAGCACTTCAGCCAGGGGCGGCTCGTCGCTACCCGCGCAGGCGCGCAGGTGCAACTGCTCAAGCTGCAGGAAAAACTCACGGGTCGCCAGCGAGCCCTGCGCCACACTGGCCAAGCCATCACGCAGTGCCTTGAGCAGGCCGGGTACCTGCTGCAACAGGGCTTGCGGCTCGTGTGGCGGGATGATGCTGGCCAGCAGCGTATCCATCGTCTGCACCGCATCGCACCAGGCCTGGGAACCCTCACCCTGCTTCAACCAAGCCAGCAACAGCACCTGGCTCCAGGCCTGCACCAGCATTTGCACCACCACCTGTGGCAATACCCGGCCACGCAGGCGCTGATTAAGTAGCTGCTGCACCTGTTGCCTGGCCTGCAGGGCCCGGGCCCGGCCTTGCTCGGCGTCGCGGGTGCGTTGTTCGAGCAACTCGTTGCGCCGCCGCTCGTCCTGGTTGAAGGCGAGAAAATCGTCGAGCAACTCGGAAAACAAGCCGGCATCTTCGGCAAAATCGTTTAGCAGCCGCTGGACGGTCCGCTCTACCCGCAGGTGCAGGCTGTCACGCACGCCTTCGCGGTTGCATTCCCAGCCAATCGCTGCGCCAGCAATTTCATTGAGCAAGCGGCGCGCCGGGTGGCTGGCCCGGCTGAACAGCCCCTTGTCCAGCAGTGCGACCTTGAGCAGGGGAATCTGCAAGCGGGCAATCAGCGCCCGCAGGCTGGCCGGCAAGTTGTCATCGCGCTGGATATACGCGAAAAGCAGCCTCACCAGGTTGATCATGTCTTCGTCGGCCACGCCGATGCGCCGACGTGTGCCGCTGCGCACGCTGACCCGCAGCAGCAATTGCTCAAGTTGTGGGCCAAGCTCGAAATCATCCGCCTCGTGGGTGGCGGGCACGTAGCGCTGCAAATGCGAAAGCAACCGCAGCAGGTCGGCGGTAGTGATCGGCTGGGCAGCTGTTACCGCCTGCAAACGCGGGGCGAACTGCCCTCGCAGCGGGGCCAGCAGCGTTTGCAGCGAAGCAAAGAAAGCCTGCCCCGCCGCGTCAGCACCCAGCGCCTGGCCAAGCCTTGCCGGGCCGCGTCGTGCGCGCATGCGCCGGTCCTCGGCACGCCGGCGCGGTGCCGGTTGCAGTTCCGGCAGTACCCCGGCGGCGGCCAGCAGTTGGTTAGCCTCACCATAGATCACATCGGCATCGCGTAGCACATAACGCTCGAACAGTTTGAGCAGCACCAGCTTGACCCGCAGGCAAACACCCAGGTTGCGCCCGGCATCGAGGAAATAGCCACACAATGCCGCCGGCCCCAACGGGTTGTGCTGCTCGTACAGCGGGCGGTCGAGCAACGCCTGCAAGCGCAGGCTCAGCTGCTGCAGGGCCATGCCGTCGCGGGACAGTACGCGCCCCACCATGCCTTCGACAGCCGCTGCCCGTTCTACCTGGGCCTTGCCACCCGAGTTGTCCGGCTCGACGAGATGCGCCAACAGGTCAACCTGGCCAATGCGCGCAAAGGTTTCATGGAAGGTATCCAGAAACCCACGCTCGATACTCTTGCGCTTGAGGCGCAGGTCGCGCATGGCTTCGAAATACAGGCTCTGGTCACAACGGTCCAAGGCCTTGTCGGCCATTTCGAAGAGGGTGTCGTCGGCGTTGTCGAACAAGTCCTGCAAGCCTTGGCGCAACTGCAGCGCGGCCTTGTCGCGGACCTGCAGGAGCAATACCGGAAGGCAAGGCAGGGGCGCACGCCCGCCCCGGTCGATGGCCGCCGCCAAGGGCACCACCTTGCCTTCTTTTTGCATCCTGGACTCCTTGCAGGGTGTGTACGCCCGATGAGGCGGTAATCGTCAAAGCTATGACGCCAAATACTGGGCGCATTATCGGTAAAAAGTCGCAGCGCTGCCAGCGCCGTCTCACCGACGGGTTAATGACCCTGGCTCAGGCCAATTGCTCACCTCGCTCCGACCAAAGGTCGTCGCCAAGGCGGCTGTACACACCGGCCCCCTGCCCTATAATCGCGGGCATCTAGCTTGTGGAGCCAACCATGCCGAACCTACGCCTTGCCGACTTGACCGCTGAAATCGAAGCCAACGTGCGCCGTGCGCTGTTGGAGGACATCGGCAGTGGCGATATCACCGCACAGTTGATCCCGGCCGAGCGCCTGGCCAAGGCGACCATCATCACCCGCGAAGACTGCGTGATCGCCGGCACCGCCTGGGTCGATGCCGTATTCCGTCAGCTCGACCCGCGCGTGGCGGTGCATTGGCAGGTAGCCGACGGTGAACGGGCCACCGCCAACCAGCCGCTGTTTCACCTCGAAGGCCCGGCCCGTTCATTGCTGAGCGGTGAGCGCAGTGCACTGAACTTCCTGCAGTTACTCTCAGGCGTTGCCACCCGCGCGCGCTTCCTTGCCGACCTGGTAAAAGACACCCAAGTGCGCTTGCTCGACACCCGCAAGACCCTGCCGGGCCTGCGCCTGGCACAAAAGTACGCGGTGACCTGCGGCGGTTGCGACAACCACCGCATCGGCCTGTACGACGCCTTCCTGATCAAGGAAAACCATATTGCCGCCAGCGGCGGCGTGGCCGAGGCGGTGGCGGCGGCGCACCGCATTGCACCGGGCAAGCCGGTGGAAATCGAAGTGGAAAGCCTGAGCGAACTGCGCGAGGCGCTGGCGGCGGGTGCCGACATCATCATGCTTGACGAGCTGAACCTGGATGAAATGCGCGAGGCAGTGGGCATTACTGCCGGCAAAGCCAAGCTGGAGGCCAGTGGCGGGGTTAACGAGAGCACCTTGCGGGTGATTGCCGAGACCGGGGTGGATTACATCTCGATTGGTGCGATGACTAAAGATGTGAAGGCGGTGGATCTGTCGATGCGGTTGAGCCTGTGAGCTGATCGCAGGCAATAAAAAACCGGCCATTGAGCCGGTTTTTTTTGGGGGTTGCCGAGGGCCCTATCGCCGGCAAGCCAGCTCCCACAGGTAATGTGCAAGGCCCGGGGGAAGTGCATTACCTGTGGGAGCTGGCTTGCCGGCGATGGGCTGCAAAGCAGCCCCCGACAATCTCGAATCAGAACGAGGCGTTGGCCAGCCCGTCCAGGTAGCGCTCGACGTCCAGCGCCGCCATGCAGCCAGCACCGGCCGAGGTAATGGCCTGGCGGTAAACGTGGTCAGCCACGTCACCGGCAGCGAACACGCCTTCGACGTTGGTGGCAGTGGCGTTGCCTTCGCGACCACCATGGACCACCAGGTAGCCGTCCTTCAAGGTCAGCTGGCCTTCGAACAGCGAAGTGTTCGGGGTGTGGCCGATGGCAATGAACACGCCGTCGACCTTGATTTCGTCGCTGCTGCCGTCGTTGTTCTTCAGGCGCGCACCGGTCACGCCCATGTTGTCGCCCAGCACTTCGTCCAGGGTGGCGTTGAGCTTGAGCTCGATCTTGCCTTCGGCCACGCGGGCGTTCAGCTTGTCGACCAGAATCTTCTCGGCGCGGAAGGTTTCACGACGGTGTACCAAAGTCACCTTGCTGGCGATGTTGGCCAGGTACAGTGCTTCTTCAACGGCAGTGTTGCCGCCGCCAACCACGGCCACCGGCTTGTTGCGGTAGAAGAAACCGTCGCAGGTAGCGCAGGCCGAAACGCCCTTGCCCATGAAGGTTTCTTCCGACGGCAGGCCCAGGTAGCGGGCGCTGGCGCCAGTGGCGATGATCAGCGCGTCGCAGGTGTACTTGCCGCTGTCACCCTGCAGGGTGAACGGCTTGTTGGCCAGGTCGACGGCATTGATGTGGTCGAAGACGATTTCGGTTTCGAAACGCTCGGCGTGCTCTTGCATGCGCTGCATCAGGGCCGGGCCGGTCAGGCCGTGGGGGTCGCCCGGCCAGTTGTCGACTTCGGTAGTGGTGGTCAACTGGCCACCGGCCTGCATGCCGGTGATCAGCAGCGGCTTGAGGTTGGCACGGGCGGCATACACCGCGGCGCTGTAACCGGCAGGGCCGGAACCGAGAATGATGACGCGCGAATGACGTACTTCAGACATGTCGAACTCCTGTCGAGCGGGCCGGGATCGGTGTACCGGCGGCGCCAGCTGGAAAATAAAAAGGACCCACGCAGCACTTGGGGAAGGCTACAACGCGCAGGCCCAGAAAGCGGAAAGTTGAGCGCACTGTAGCGAGGTCGCAAAGATTAAGGAAATATCCTTCGACAATCCACCTCATAGGCATCGTCTATGCTGCGATTTCATCGGCGGCCAAGCGGCTGGTGCTTTTGTTACAGCCGGTTTCGCGCCCGCCAGCCGCCTTTCGTCGGCGCGACAAACTCGGTAAGGTCAGCGCGTTTTCCTTGTCTGCGGAGTACCTCGATGCAAGCCCCTGTCCTCTCTGGCCCCCAATACCTGCGCGAAGGCCTGAAACTGGTGCTGAGCCCCAATCTGCGCTTGTTCGTGCTGCTGCCGTTGGCGGTCAACCTGCTGCTGTTCGGTGGCCTGATCTACTTCGCCGGCCATCAGTTCAGCCTGTGGGTGGATGCGCTAATGCCAAGCTTGCCGAGCTGGCTGAGCTTCCTTACCTACATCCTTTGGCCGTTGTTCGTCGCCTTGGTGGTGTTGATGGTGTTTTTCACCTTCACCCTGGTGGCCAACGTCATTGCCGCGCCGTTCAATGGCTTCCTGGCGGAAAAGGTCGAAGTAGTGGTGCGCGGCGAAGACAACTTCCCGGCCTTCAGCTGGGGTGAACTGGTGGCCATGGTGCCGCGCACGCTCAGCCGTGAAATGCGCAAGCTGGGCTACTTCCTGCCCCGCGCCATCGCCCTGTTCATCCTGTCGCTGATCCCGGTGGTGAACGTAGTGGCTGCACCGCTGTGGCTGATCTTCGGCGTGTGGATGATGGCCATTCAGTACATCGACTACCCGGCGGACAACAACAAAATGAGCTGGCAGGACATGCTCGCCTGGCTGCGCCAGAAGCGCTGGCAGTCGCTGGGGTTTGGCGGCATTACCTACCTGGCGTTGATGATTCCGGTGGTGAACGTGCTGATGATGCCGGCGGCGGTGGCGGGGGCTACGCTGTTCTGGGTGCGCGAGCGCAACTGATCCCTGTTAATGCTCAAATTGCTGGGGCCGCCCTGCGGCCCATCGCCGGCAAGCCAGGCTCCCACAGATAAGCGCAAGGCTTGAATTCGATGCGGTCGGGGGTGGGGGCTGGCTTGCCGGCGATGGGCTGCACCGCAGCCCCTGCTCTTTACTGCCCCAACCGGCTGGAAAACTGGCCCACTACATCCACCACCCGCTTCGCCCCGTCCTGGATCTCGACAATCACGCTGCCGGTCTCGTCCGCCAGCGCCAGCCCCTGTTCGGCCTGGCGCTTGCTGGTATCGATGATCGCCACCGCCGCCTGCGCCAGTTGCTCGTTCTGCTGCACAACCCGGGCGATTTCCTCGGTGGCGGTGCTGGTGCGCGAAGCCAGCTGGCGTACTTCGTCGGCCACCACGGCAAAACCACGCCCCTGCTCGCCTGCGCGGGCAGCTTCGATGGCGGCGTTCAGCGCCAGCAGGTTGGTCTGCCCGGCAATGTCGCTGATGGTTTTGATGATCGAGCCGATCACCCGCGACTGGGTATCCAGAGCCTGGATACCTTCGGCCGCTTCTTGCATCGAAGCCTCCAGGCCGCGCATCACGCTGACGCTCTGGGTCACCACATCGGTGGCCTTGCGGGCGCTGGCATCCGTCCCCAGTGAGGTGGTGTAGGCAACATCTGCCGCCTCGGCCACCGCTTGCTCCTGGTTGACCTGGTCGGTGATCACGGTGGCGAACTTGGCCACTTTGTACAGCACGTCATGAGCATCGAAAATCGGGTTGTACGACGCCTCCAGCCAGATCACCCGGCCATGGGCATCGATACGTTTGAAGCGCTCGGCCACGTACTCGCCCCGGCGCAGCTTGCCCCAGAACGCCTGGTAGCCGGCCGAGTTGGCCTCTTCCGGCTCGCAGAACATACGGTGATGCTTGCCGCGAATCTGCTCCAGGCGGTAGCCGACGGTGGCCAGGAAACGGTCATTGGCGGTGAGAATGGTGCCGTCGAGGTCGAACTCGATCACCGCGGTGGAACGCATCAGCGCCTTGATCAGGCTTTCATGCTCGCGCGAGGTCTGAATGGTGCGGGTGAGGTCGCTGGAATGCAGGGTGAAGTACTTGATGCGCCCTTCACTGTTCTTCACCGGCTGCAGGATCGACCGCAGCCAGGCTTCCTGGCCATTGCCGCGCAGCAGGCGAAACGCGCCGTTCAGGTGTTCGCCACGGCTGATCGCGCTTTTCATGCGCTGGTAGAAATCCAGCGATTTGACATGGTCAGGGACGATGTCCTCGATGTTGCGTCCAAGCAATTGTTCGGCACGGTAGAGCATCTCGCTCTCAAAGTTGCCATTGACCATCTCGATCCGTCCCTGGGGGTCGAGTTGCAGTACCAGCATCTCGCTGTCGAGGCTGCTCTTGACCTGTTGGATAGACAACAGGTCTTCGCGCAGCTGCCGGATTTCTTGCTTGAGCTTGTTGTTGAACATCACCGCTCTCCTATGGAGCGCATCAGGTAGTCGAATGCATCTTCATCGGCTGCCAGTGACACCTTCTTGAGTGCCGCGCCAGGAAATATTCGTGCGTCGGCGGTCAGTCGTCATCTGTACGTCACATGGCAGTCACATTGGCGCAATCGAGCAGGCGGAAACTTTTTGTCATGAATACACGCGCCCTACGCATCACCCTGGTCAGTGAAACCTTCCCACCCGAAATCAACGGCGTGGCCAACACCCTTGGCCGCCTCAGCGAAGGGCTGCGCCAACGCGGCCATGAGGTTGAAGTGGTGCGCCCGCGCCAGGCCGGCGAAGGGCCGGTGCACAACGACCCGCAGCTGATGCTGTGCCGGGGCTGGGCCTTGCCGGGCTACCCAGGTTTGCAGTGGGGCGAGGTGTCGATGCACAAGCTGTTGCGCCGCTGGCGCCGGCAGCGCCCGGATGTGCTGTATATCGCCACCGAAGGGCCGCTCGGGCTCAGTGCTTTGCGTGCGGCGCGGCGCCTGGGGGTAGCGGTGGTCAGTGGTTTTCATACCAACTTCCCGCAGTATTCCGGCCAGTACGGGCTGGGCCTGCTGGCGCGCATGCTCACGCACTACCTGCGCTGGTTCCATCGGCGCACGGCCATCACCCTCGTCCCTAGCCTCAGCCAGCGCCTGGAACTTGAGCGCCGTGGTTTCGAACGCCTGGAACTGCTGGCCCGGGGTGTCGATGCCTGCCTGTTCAACCCGGCGCGGCGTAGCCAGGCGTTACGCGAAAGCTGGGGGCTGGGGCCGGACGATATCGCCGTGCTGCATGTCGGCCGGTTGGCGGTGGAAAAGAACCTTGGCTTGTTGCGGCCCTGCCTGGAGGCACTGCAAAAGACTTATCCACAGAAGCGCCTGCGCCTGGTTTTTGTAGGGGACGGCCCTCAGCGCGCCACCCTTGAGCACCAGTTGCCGGACGCGGTGTTCTGTGGTGCCCAGCGCGGCGAAATACTGGCTGAACACTATGCCAGCGGCGACCTGTTCCTGTTCCCCAGCCTGACCGAAACCTTTGGCAATGTGGTGCTCGAAGCCATGGCCTCGGGGTTGGCGGTGGTGGCTTATGACGAGGCAGCTGCAGCGCAGCATATTCGCCATGGCCATAGCGGCGCGCTGGCCATGCCGGGAGACCAGGCGGCATTTATTGACGCGGCCTGCTGGTTGCTGGAGGAAGAAGAGACGCTACGCCGGGTGCGCTTGAATGCTCGCCAGCATGCCAGCCGTCAGGGGTGGGCGGCGATTGTCGAGCAGTTTGAGGGGTATTTGCAAAATGCCTGCCGGCAAATCGGGGGCGCGGCTGAGCGTTCGACGCAATATGTGCAGCGCCTGTGAGATCGAGCGCCGCCCGCGCGGCGCTTCGCGGCACAAGGCCGCTCCCACAGTCTGTTTCCGGCCAATCACTCCTGTGATTTCACCGCTGGCCGCCTTGTTTATTCCATCCGATATCGGCTTCGCCACTGCTCTTTATCAATCTCAAGCCTTGCACTCAGGGTGCACGCGGCAAAGGCACAGGAATAATTGGCCCGAAACAGATGTGGGAGCGGGCTTGACCCGCGAAGCGCCGCGCGGGCGGCGCTCGATCTAATAGGCGCTGAAAATACTGTGTCAGGCACTACTCAGACCAGTGCCTTCTCGATTGCCTGCACCACCGCCGGATCATCCGGCGCCGTACGCGGCGAGAAGCGCGCCAGCACCCGCCCATCCTTGCCGACCAGGAATTTCTCGAAGTTCCAGGTGATATCGCCAGGGAACTCGGCGCCCTCACCCGCCAGCAGGCGATACAGCGAATGGCGCTGTGGCCCGTTGACCTCGAGCTTGCCGCCCAGCGGGAAGCTCACCCCGTAGTTCAGGCTGCAGAAGTCCTGAATTTCCTTTTCGCTGCCTGGCTCTTGCCCGGCAAACTGGTTGCACGGCAGGCCAAGCACATTGAAGCCCTTGTCCTTGTAAACCTGATAGAGGTTTTCCAAGGCTTTGTATTGCGGCGTGAGACCACACTTGGAAGCGACGTTGACCACCAGCACCACTTGGCCCTTGAACGGTGCGAGGGGCAGTTCCCCGCCGTTCAGCGCGTCCAGTTTCAGCTCGTGAAATGCACTCATGACGAATCCCCTCTCAGCTTCCCGGGTGCCGCACAGGCGAAATACGCCCACTAAAAAGGCGCTCGTCCAAACCGTTCACCTCCCGTAGGAAGGCAAATCGGCTTGCCCGAGCGCCTGGCGACTTTCTGAGCTTAGCGCAGAAAATCAGTGGTGATGGCCACCTTCACCGTGGATGTGACGGTGAGCGATTTCTTCGTCGCTGGCGTCACGCACGTCGACCACCTTGACCTGGAAGGTCAGGCGCTGGCCGGCCAGCGGGTGGTTGCCGTCAACGGTGACGTCGTCGCCGTCGATGTCGCGGATAGTGACGATCTGCATCTGGCCGTCCGGCGCCGAAGCGTGGAACTGCATGCCGACTTCCAGCACGTCGACACCTTCGAACAGGCTGCGGTTCAGGGTGCTGACCAGCTCGGCCAGGTATTCGCCGTAGGCGTCTTCCGGCTCGATGGAAACGTTCAGTTCGTCACCGGCCTGCTTGCCTTCCAGGGCTTTTTCCAGGCCCGGGATGATATTGCCGGCACCGTGCAGGTAAACCAGCGGCGCACCACCGGCGGAGCTGTCGATGGTCTCCCCGGCGTCGTTGGTCAGGGTATAGTCGATGGAGACAGCCTTGTTGGCGGCGATCAGCATGGGGCAAGACCTTTTGCAAAAGAATGTAGAGCGGACAAGTGTAACCAAGCCATCGCCCGATTGCGAACGCACTGCGGACCAGCAGCGGCCCATCAGTCGGATCACCGGTTTTCACCAGGACGAAGAAGGCCACTGGGTGGCCGAACTGTCCTGCGGCCACACCCAGCACCTGCGTCACCAGCCACCCTGGCAGTCACGCCCCTGGGTGCTTGACCCGGTACAGCGCGCACAACGCATCGGCCAGCCTTTCGCGTGCGGCTGGTGCGCACAGGGGGCCGATAGCGCTACCCTTGGCCGTTAATTCCTTGCACCGCTTATTTCGAGAAGCACGCATGCAGACATTTTTCATTGCGCCGACCGACTTCGGTGTCGGCCTGACTTCGATCAGCCTGGGCCTGGTGCGTACCCTTGAGCGCGCCGGCCTGAAGGTCGGCTTCTTCAAGCCGATCGCACAGCCTCACCCGGGTGACACCGGCCCCGAACGCTCCAGCGAACTGGTCGCCCGCACCCACGGCATCAAGCCTCCCGTGCCACTGAGCCTGGCTCAGGTCGAGCGCATGCTCGGCGACGGCCAGCTGGACGAGCTGCTTGAGGAAATCATCCGCCTCTACCAGCAAGCCTGCGTCGGCAATGACGTGGTGGTGGTTGAAGGCATGGTACCCACGCGCCACGCCAGTTATGCGGCGCGGGTCAACCTGCACTTGGCCAAGAGCCTGGATGCCGAAGTGATTCTGGTCTCCGCGCCAGAGAATGAAGTGCTCAACGAGCTTTCCGGGCGCGTGGAGTTGCAGGCCCAACTGTATGGTGGCCCGCGTGATCCGAAAGTGCTTGGCGTCATTCTCAACAAGGTGCGCACCGACGAAAGCATGGCCGATTTCGCCACGCGCCTGCGGGAACACTCGCCCTTGCTGCGTGGCAATGACTTCCGCCTGCTGGGTTGCATCCCTTTCCAACCGGAGCTGAACGCACCGCGCACACGCGATGTGGCCGACTTGCTCGGCGCCCAGGTGCTCAATGCCGGCGATTACGAGCAGCGGCGCATGAGCAAGATCATTATTTGTGCGCGTACGGTCGCCAATACCGTGCCGCTGCTCACGCCCGGAACCCTGGTGGTAACCCCGGGCGACCGGGATGACATCATCCTCGCCGTGAGCCTTGCGGCTATCAACGGGGTGCCGCTGGCGGGATTGCTGCTGACCAGCGATACAAAGCCCGACGCGCGCATCCTTGGCCTGTGCCGTGGCGCGTTGCAGGCTGGCCTGCCGATCCTGTCGGTCAGTACCGGCTCGTACGACACCGCCAACCAGCTCAATTCGCTGAACCGCGAAATCCCGGTGGATGACCGCGAACGTGCCGAGTTCATCACCGACTTTGTCGCCAGCCACCTCGATGCGGCCTGGCTGCACCAACGCTGCGGTACCCCGCGTGAACTGCGCCTGTCACCCGCGGTGTTCCGCTATCAGCTTATCCAGCGCGCGCAGCAGGCCAACAAACGTATTGTCCTGCCAGAGGGCGCCGAGCCTCTGTTGGTGCAGGCTGCGGCGATCTGCCAGGCCCGTGGCATTGCCCGTTGCGTGCTGCTGGCCAAACCCGAGGATGTCGACGCCGTGGCCCGCGCCCAGGGCATCACCCTGCCGCCGGGCCTGGAAATTCTCGACCCCGAGCTGATTCGCGGGCGCTATGTAGAGCCGATGGTCGAGCTGCGCAAGAGCAAGAACCTCAATGCACCGATGGCCGAGCAGCAACTGGAAGACCCGGTGGTGATCGGCACCATGATGTTGGCCCTGGATGAAGTGGACGGGCTGGTTTCCGGCCTGGTGCACTCCACCGCCAACACCATCCGCCCTGCCCTGCAGCTGATCAAGACCGCGCCGGGTTCGAGCCTGGTGTCGTCGGTATTCTTCATGCTGTTCCCCGAGCAGGTGCTGGTGTACGGCGACTGCGTGATGAACCCGCACCCGAGCGCTGCCGAACTGGCCGAGATTGCCCAGCAGAGTGCCGAGTCGGCGCAGGCCTTCGGCATTGCGCCACGGGTGGCGATGATCAGTTATTCAAGCGATTCGGCCAGCGATGAAGAAGTCGGGAAAGTGCGCGAAGCGACACGCCTGGCACAGGGCGCGACGCAGGGGCTGCTGATCGATGGGCCGTTGCAGTATGACGCGGCGGCCAACCCTGCGATTGCCCGCGAGTTGGCGCCGGACAGCCCGGTGGCAGGGCGTGCCACGGTGTTCGTGTTCCCTGACCTGAACACCGGCAATACCACGCACAAGGCTGTGCAGCGCAGTGCCGACGGGGTCAGCCTGGGGCCGATGCTGCAGGGTTTACGCAAGCCGGTAAACGACCTGCCGCGCGGGGCTCAGGTGGACGATATCGTGCACACCATTGCCCTGACGGCGATTCAGGCCAGCGTAACAGGTTAGAACTGGGGCTGCTTTGCAGCCCATCGCCGGCAAGCCAGCTCTCATAGAACAAACTCTAACTTATTGATTTAGCGAAACTTATTGATTTAGCGAAACTTGTGGGAGCGGGCTTGTCCCGCGAACACCGGCAAAGCCGGTGCCAGACACCGGGTTGCCTTCTTCGCGGGACAAGCCCG